>CAZVSQ010000319.1:0-1515 GCA_964629925.1 uncultured Ruminococcus sp. | reverse complement strand
CTGCGGCATCTTGGTCCCAAACCAAGCACTCTACCAAACTGAGTTACACCTCGAAACGCTGTATTGCTACAGCTACATTAGTATACATTATTGTTGTCGTTTTGTCAACTGTTTTTTAAAATTCATTTATGCTCGGCTTAAAAAAGCCGTATTATTCAGAAGTACCCCGGAGAAAACCAATGTTCAAGCTCAGAAGATTCTTAAAAAACTATAAAAAAGAGGTCATAATCGGACCGCTGTGCAAGCTCTTTGAGGCTATCCTCGAACTGTTTGTGCCGCTCGTTATGGCTAATATCATCGACGTCGGGATAAGAGAAAAACAGGATGTCGGATATGTGCTCCGAATGGGCGGAGTTATGCTTTTGCTCGCCGCAGCCGGACTTTGCAACGCGCTTGTGTGCCAGTATCTTGCCTCCCGTGCTTCTCAGGGCGTGGGAACGCAGATCAGGCGCGAGCTTTTTGCGCATATCAACACGCTTTCTCATGCAGAGCTTGATTCTCTCGGTACTCCGTCTTTGATAACCCGAATGACCAACGATATCAACCAGGTCCAGCAGAGCGTGGCAATGTGTATCCGCCTGCTCACGCGCGCTCCGTTTATTATCGTCGGCTCTATGATAATGGCTATGACGATCAATTTTAAGATGTCGCTGATCTTTATTGTCGCAGCCTTTCTTATCGGGATCACCTTGTATATCGTTATGAGCCGAAGCATTCCAATCTATTCCGCGATCCAAAAGAAGCTTGACAAAATCGGGCTTTTATCGCGCGAAAATCTTTCGGGCAGCAGAGTTATCAGGGCTTTTTCTAAGCAAGAGAGCGAAAAACGCAGGGTAGACGCAGCAACGGACGACCTTGCCAAGGCCGCGATCCGCGTGAGCCGCCTTTCCGCGTTGCTCAGTCCGGTGACCTACGCTATTACAAATTTTGCGGTAATTCTGATAATTTGGTTCGGCGCGGGTTTTGTCAACAGCGGCAGCGGAATGTTGTCGGGCGATATCGTCGCGCTGGTAAATTATATGACCCAGATCCTTTTGGCTATGATAGTTGTCGCTAATCTTGTTCTGCTTATGACAAAATCCGGCGCGTGCGCAAAGCGTATCAACGAGGTTTTTGAAACCAAGCCGAGCGTGGTCGAAACCGCAAAAAGCCCGGTAAAAGCTGATTTATCCTCGCCGCAGGTCGAGTTTAAAAACGTCAGCTTTAACTACGGCGACGGCGACGACGAGCTGACCGATCTCAGCTTCAGCATAAAAAGAGGTCAGACGATCGGCATAATCGGCGGCACCGGCAGCGGAAAAAGCACGCTTGTCAACCTTATCCCACGCTTTTATGACGCGACCGGCGGCGAGGTGAGGCTTGACGGCGTAAACGTAAAGGACTATCCCTTTGCTCAGCTCAGGCGGCAAATCGGGATCGTTCCGCAGCAGTCAACGCTTATCAGCGGCACGATCCGCGACAACATGAAGTGGAGAAACGAAAACGCCACCGAAGCCGAAATCATTTCCGCGCTCA
>CAZVSQ010000318.1:0-1522 GCA_964629925.1 uncultured Ruminococcus sp. | reverse complement strand
ATTTTCTGAGACATTGTCATTCCCATAAATATCACTCCAATTTTTATTTTGTTTAGCCCTGAGCAAAACTCAACAATCCCGATAAACAGTGAGTTTTTCTCAGATAATAATTTGTTTTATCACTCAAAAATATAGAAACAGCCAGCCAAATATCGTATAATTTAGTTGTAGCAAAAACCAACGAAAGGGGCTGGCTGTTATCTATCGTCAAGAAATTTTACAGGATATTTCACTGTTCACATCACAACCCAAAGCTAAATTTTATCGTGTGTTATTCGACAACATAGATTTAACCGTATTGCCTGAATATATTGCTGCGACAGGTCGTAAAGGTTATTCCGATCACGCCAAAATCCGGGCGTTTGTTGTGATGAAATGCGAGTGCTTTTCCTGTGTTACAGACCTTTTGGATTATCTCCAAAACAATCTTTTGATCGCGCATTACTGCGGCTTTAATATTATGAAACCCCTGCCGTCCTACTGGACACTGGAGCGTTTCATTAAAAAACATAAAAATGAGCTTTTAAAACTTGTTATGCAGACTCAGGTTAAAAAGCTTTTTGACTTAGGCGTTTTAGACACGTCTTTTATTGCGCTGGATTCAACACCTATTTCTGCAAATACTTCTCAGAATAATCCTAAATCCTTTAAAAAGGATAAGTTCAAACCCGAGAATCAGCCTGCTTCGGATAAAGACTGCAAGCTTGGCGTTCATACCGCCTCAAATCAGCACGACGAAAAGAATTATGAGTTCTACTGGGGTTACAAAAACCATATCCTCGTTGACTGTATCACCGGATTGCCGATTTATGAGATGACGACCACTGCCGATGTAGCCGACAGCTCGGTTACTCTGGATATTCTTGAAAAGACAAATGACTTTTTATCACTAAAGGAATGCACATTCATTGGTGACAAAGCCTATGATGTTAAGAAAATCTACAACACCGTCAAGGATTTTTACGAAGGCGAGTGCTGCATTCCCATTAACAAGCGAAATACAAAAAATCCCGAAAAACTGCCAAGCGGTCATCTGCTTTGCGAAGCCGGGCTGGCAATGAACAAGGATGGTAAAACATCAGACAGAGGACGCACAAGGCAAAAATTTTGCTGTCCGTTTAAAAACTCCAAGACAGCTTGCTGCCCCTGCAACCACAAAAACTGGAACAACGGCAAGAAAAATCGTGGCTGCACAAAATATGTTACAATTCCTGACGATTACAGATTAGCTATTGACAGGGAATCTTTGTCTTTCAAAAAGATTTATGCCTTGAGAACAGAAGCTGAACGCTACAACGCGCGCTTTAAGCAAACAGGACAAGAGCGCGCTTGGGTTCACAGCTTCAATGCCGTTCAAAATCTCAACACGATTGCACATATCGCCTTATTGGCTGTTGCGATCGCCGCGACTGTCACTCAATCCGACTATTCCGTTCGTTGCCTAAAAAGCGTGAAAAGAATCGCTTAAGCTTTTTTCTTCCATATTTTTAACATTCGCTGTGCGTTTCTCGCGTATAGCTTG
>CAZVSQ010000317.1:0-1544 GCA_964629925.1 uncultured Ruminococcus sp. | reverse complement strand
GTGCCGTTTTTCAGCGCTTCACGAATCATGTTTCCGGTTGAAATAGTGGGAATACCAAAATGCTCACAAAGTACAGCTGCCTGAGTGCCTTTACCTGCACCCGGAGCACCTAACATGATAATGTTCATAATATTATACCTCATTTTTTTCAATTAGTCAAGAAAACCTTTGTAATGACGCATCATCATCTGGCTTTCGAGCTGCTTAACGGTCTCAAGCGCGACGCCTACGATAATGATGATGGATGTGCCGCTGAGTGAAAGCAGTGCGAGGTCTGTCAGCTTGCAGTAAACGAGCGGGAAAATCGCGATTACCGAAAGGAACAGCGCGCCGATGAGGGTGATTCTTGAGAGAATCTTCTTGATGTAAGCCGCAGTGGGCGCGCCCGGACGAATGCCGGGAACCGTACCGTTGTTTGATTTGAGGTTGTTTGCCATTTCAATGGGATTGTACTGGATAGTAGTGTAGAAATAAGCAAACATCAAAATAAGAATGAAGTATAATCCGATGTACAGCCAGCTGCTCTGACTGAACGCGTCGGCAAAGCCTTTCCAGAAGCCGCTTTCCGCGCCTACGAACAGGTTGATCGTACCCGGGATGGAAAGAATGGAGCTGGCGAAGATGATGGGAAGTACGCCGCCGAGCGCAACCTTGATGGGAAGGTGGCTGGACTGACCGCCGTACATTTTTCTGCCGACTACACGCTTTGCGTATTGGATGGGGATCCTTCTTTCGCTGTCCTGCATAAAGGTGATGAGCCATACAACACCGAGGAACAGAACGACCCAAAGAATGATCCATACGAACTTGATGGGGTTAGCCTCGCCTGCTTCGCCTGTGCCGAGTGCCTGCTTCCAGTACTCTGAAATGTAGTAAACGGTTTTGGGAAGTCTTGCGATGATACCCGCGAACAACAGGATCGAAATACCGTTGCCTACGCCGTATTTGTTGATTTGCTCGCCGAGCCACATCATCAGCGCGGTACCTGCGGTAAATACAAGAACGATTACAATTGCGGTGAAGATGATCTCAAAGCCGGAATTGTAGCTTGTGATGCCCGAATTCTTCAGATAGAAGAAGTAAGCGGTACCCTGTATAAGTCCGAGCGCTACCGTTACATAACGGGTGATTGCGCCGATCTTCTTTCTGCCCGCCTCGCCCTCTTTGGAAAGTCTTTCCAGAGCGGGGATAGCAACGCAGAGAAGCTGGATGATAATGGAGCTGTTGATGTACGGGGTGATACCCATGGCGAAGATGGTGGCGTTAGAGAAAGCGCCGCCGGAGATGGTGTCCAGATAACCGATCATGTTGCTGCTTTCGCCGGAGTTGACGGTGTGCTCCATAGCGTTCTGCAGCGCCTGGGTGTCGATGAACGGAACGGGGATAACCGAACCGATTCTGAACACGATGATGATTAACAGCGTGAACAGGAGCTTCTTGCGAAGATCCGGGATCATCCACGCGTTGCGGATCGTTTTAAACAACTTAGATCACCTCTGCCTTTCCGCCCGCAGCCTCGATAGCGGCTTTAGCTGACTCGGAAA
>CAZVSQ010000316.1:1246-1546 GCA_964629925.1 uncultured Ruminococcus sp. | reverse complement strand
AAGTCAAATATCTTACAGAGTTATTTAAATACAATTAACTTAGGTGCCAATACATTAGGAGTTCAGGCTGCTGCAAAGAGATATTTTAACAAAAATGCTTCTGAATTAAATATTTCAGAGAGTGCATGTATTGCAGCAATTACTCAGAACCCTACTGCTTTTAATCCGATTACACATCCGGAGAAAAATGCAAAGCGTAGAGCAAAAGTATTGAAAAACATGAAGAAGAACGGACATATCTCAGATGCCGAATACGAAGAGGCACTTGCGGATGATGTTTACACAAGAATCCATACGGTA
>CAZVSQ010000316.1:0-1231 GCA_964629925.1 uncultured Ruminococcus sp. | reverse complement strand
TCAGACACCAACGGAATCTTCTCCATACTCTTATTTTGAGGATGCTCTGATTGAAGAGATTATCAAGGATTTACAGGAGCAAAAAGGTTATACCGTTGCTCAAGCAAGAAATGTATTATATGGCGGCGGATTAAGTATTTACACTACGCAGGATCCTGCAATACAGCAGATTTGTGATGAAGAGGTAAATAATCCTTCCAACTATCCTATGGCGGTTACCTATAAATTAAACTGGTCACTGACACTGATGCATCCGGACGGAACAGAACAGTGCTATACAGCCAATGATTTTGCAGAATATTACAAGGCAAGAACAGGTAGTTCTGAGATGAAATTAATCCGAGATACTGCAATGTGTGATTCTTTATTAGAAGAATATCGCATTGGAATCACTCAGGATGGAAGTACCATTCAGGAAGGTTCTGAATCAAAAGAATATATTATTCAGCCGCAGATGTCTTTCACTGTTATGGACCAGAAAACCGGTCAGGTAAAGGCAATGGTCGGAGGACGTGGCGAAAAGACAGGAAGTTTAACATTAAACCGTGCAGCCGGCACTACAAGACAGCCTGGTTCATGCTTTAAGATTCTGGCAGCTTACGCCCCTGCGCTTGACACAGCAGGATTCCCTCTCTTCTACCATTAAAGATGCCCCATTCAATTATGCAAATGGTCGTCCGGTAAAGAACTGGTGGGGAAACAGCTATCGTGGTGATTCTACTCTCAGAGAAGGTATCTATGATTCCATGAATGTTGTCACAGTAAAACTTCTGACAGAGATTACTCCTGAACTTGGTTTCCAGTATACAGAAAACTTTGGAATTTCTACTTTAGTAAAAGAACGTGTTGTCGATGGTCAGGTTGTTGCAACCGATGTTGCCCAGCCACTTGCACTCGGTGGTATTACAGACGGTGTGAAAAATATTGAATTGTGTGCCGCTTATGCTGCAATTGCCAATAATGGTACTTATATCGAGCCAGTTTACTATACAAAAATATTAGACCATGAAGGAAAAGTTTTACTTGAGGCAAATCCAACAACAAGACAGGTAATTAAGGATTCTACTGCATGGCTTCTCACAAACGCAATGCAGGATGTTGTCTCAAAAGGTACTGGTAAAGCATGTGCTGTTTCTGGAACAACTGTTGCTGGAAAAACTGGTACAACACAGGATGATAACGATTTGTGGTTTGCAGGTTATACCCCATATCTCACAGCTACTGTATGGCT
>CAZVSQ010000315.1:0-1548 GCA_964629925.1 uncultured Ruminococcus sp. | reverse complement strand
ACGAAAAAAATCAGCCGATCGACTTCCCCGACATGAGCCCCGGTGAACGTGAGGAGTTCAACGGAAAAGGCAGATACTTTGAGATCAACACGGCGTTTTCCAGCGATGATGTTAAGATCAGCGGCGACGGCACCACGAAGTTCAACGTCTATTACAAGCGTAAGCCGATCACCCAGCGGTTCTTCTTCGCGAGGAAAACACCCGGCGTGAACGGACATTATGAGGTTCCCGGTTTTACCAAGGCGTTTTCGACTGCCGACGGTACGCTCGATCAGCATCTTTCTAACAAAAATAGCGGAACGACCCACTGGATGTGGCTGAGCCAAGACCGTCCTCAAATCGCGGAGAAATATCGGAAAAAGCTCACTGTCGAAGAGTACACGCCTCAGGACGGATCGCTCGCAGGCTATACGTATTATTATTACGAGCTGCAAACAAAGTACTATGCCAATATGCGCAGCAACTGGCTGGAGGACGCGTTCGATCCGCTGCGCATCACCGAAAACAATCAAGCAGAGGGTGAATACGACTACGCCCGATTCGGCGCGTGGTCGGCGGAATGGGGCGTGCCGTACGCGAATGAACAGTATAATGCGACTGTCAAGGGCATTTATGAAAAGCTCGACGAGCGGCTCCTGTATACCGAGGAGTATCTGAAAAAAAGCGTTGAACACGACTTCGGCGCAAATCCTTATGTGCTGAATTATCTGTCGTTCTGGGCAAACGCGAAGAACCAGAATTGGAACAAGAAAAGCACCTATTACAATTTCACCTATAAAAATTATGTTGAGATCCTTCCGTCCGAATACACCGACGCCGACCCCGACACCGGAGACAGAGATTGGAACAATACGGGCGGCTATGTTCACACCGTCAAGGTCGTTTATAACGATCCCAACAGCCAGGTCAACAATACGAAGATCTACGGTCTGCTGCCGCAGAATATCATCGAGACCTACGACGGCGGCACACAGTACACAACAGAGTGCGGTCCCGGAAAAAAATATACAGACCGCGATCATGCCATCAGAGTGAACCAGACGGCAGCGGCGCTGACGGGCTTTGCGCTGCTGACAGACGCGGAGATCGCCAAAACCGACAATCTGCCGTATAATACCGTTTGCGACTGGTACACCAACAAAAAATACACAGCGGACGGCTTTGACGCCAATCACCACTGCGACGTCAAGTTCTTCTACCGCAGGCGGTACTACACCCTCGGCTTCCTCAACAACAACGTGAAGTCGACGGATCAGAAAACCCGTAATATCTACTATCAGATGGACATCAACAGCACCGGTATCCGCGGCAACTGGGTCTACTATGAGCCGGTTTATCCCGATGAGGATATGAGGGAATACTATCAGTTTGACGGCTGGTATTTCGACGAGGCGCACACGGAAAAGGAAAAGGTGCAGATCATCGAAAACGATCCCGCATATGAAAACGAACCCTCCAAGAAAAAGCATTTCAACGATCCGTTCCGTATGCCCGCCGACGACGTCACCCTCTACGCCAAGTGGAGTCTGGTGAAGGAGAACGTGCGCT
>CAZVSQ010000314.1:0-1554 GCA_964629925.1 uncultured Ruminococcus sp. | reverse complement strand
ACCTGCAGCCTGCGCGTAGCGGTTCATACCGCTAACGACGCCGGTATTTACGGAGACGGTCTAAAGACAGGCGATCCAAATTCATATGTAAACTTCAGCGCGACCAACTCAACTATAGGAATGAGCGGCGAAGGGGCAAAGGTCGTGGTAACAGCGTACAGCGAGGGTAACTATAACACCAGCGAGATCACTGTACACGATAACCCGTACTACAGAAACTTAAATGTAATTCAGGCGTCCAATATTAACGGCTGGGTTCAGCTTCCCGTCAGCGGAGATTACGTAGTTTCTAAGATCGTGTATAAGTATGTTTCGGGCGGCGTAACATATACTCCTTCTACAGATACCTCTGCAAGCGGCTTGTATGTATTTAAGGATAATAGTTCAGGCAATGAATACCTGAGATACAACTTCTCCGCAGCAACAGATCTCAAGCCCGGCAACGAAAAATACTTTGTAGACGTATATCTCGCTCCCGCAAAGTCGATCTACACTAAAATGACGCTGGAGGACGCTAACGAAAGCTCAGGTTCTCAGTGCGGTGATGTTTACGTCAACGGCGTTAACAATGTTGATCCGCAGGTAACCAAACCGTTTACTCAGATCGTTCCTAAGCCTGTTTCCGGTTCATATAATCTTCTCAGCAACAGATATTACGCGTATAACAGCAACAAAGCCGACGGCTATATCAAGCAGGTTAAATGCGTGCGCGATACCGAGATATCCTTGGATATCACTCCCAGATCAAACCAGATAATTTCACAGGTCAATGTGACGCTCGGTTCATGGGACGGACCTGCGGTTGAGGTCGAGGCCGGTGAAGAAAACCCAAATACACACCAGGTGACTTATACGCTTAAGCAGGGCAGCGATAATTTCCGTATGCCGGCGCTGAATGATTTGTACATTTACGTTGTATTTGCTCCGGATATAAATTCCACCGTAAAGCTCGATTTGATGTATACCGACGACTATTCGGGCTGGAAGCCTCTGACTGATTTGTCTGGTTCATATGATTTGAAAATTGAAGCCACTAACAATTCGCATATGTACAATAATGTGAGCTTCATTAAAAACGAATCTACCGATAATACCGACAATGAGCAGACGATTACGGATATCTCGCATCAATACAATGTTAAGGCGGGTACATATATCAGAATAAAGGTTAGGAAAAAGGATAACGAATCTGCTCCGTGGTACCTGGTAACGGATCGCTGGGTTTCCTATGAAAACGCAGGTCAGGTTCTTACCGATGATGTAAGCCGCGGCGGCAGCATAACTTACGCCGAGCTTGGCAAGACGATCAACTCTGATCAGACGGCTGTTTTCCATATGCGCTTTGTTCCGGTTTCAAAGATCGTTATATAGGATATCAACAATAACTTCTATCATACCCGCGTTTCACAAAAAGCCGAGGACATCCTTGCGTCCAACCAGTCCGATTACGGAACCTTGAAGCTTGTTGCTTCAAACGAAAACGTTCCGGATTACGCTCCCGCTCCGATGTTCCATTATGTAGGAGCAATGCCTGTTTGGCGCAATGACGTAAAC
>CAZVSQ010000313.1:0-1558 GCA_964629925.1 uncultured Ruminococcus sp. | reverse complement strand
TTTACTTCGCCGTCCATTGAAGCCGCAACGCTGTCGATATCAACAACAACGGGCTCGTTGGGAAGGTTAAGTCTTTCTCTAACGAGGTCGAAGTCGGGATACTTTGTAACTTTTTCCTTCTCAACGCCTGTAGCCTCGTCGATCTCTTTTGTGGTGATAGAGGTGTATCTGTAGCAATCCTTGAGGGTGCCGTCAGCCTTTAAGTCGTCAGCGCCGTCAACGTGTACATACTGAACGCCCTCGTCGTGCTTTGCGCCGTACTTCTCAACGTACAGATTGTAAACATCCTGAGCGGAAGCGCCGAACTTCTCAATAACGGGCTTGATCTTTGCCCATGTGAATGAGGGTTCGTTTACGGAGTTGGGGAGATATGTCTGGAGAGCGTTAGCCATTTCCAGAGCGTCGGGAGAGTTGCCAGCCTTTTCGCCGTCGATATAAGCGCAGAGGGTAGATACCTTTCTTATGGACTGGCCTGCGGCGTCGTTGGTGCCGAGGTAGTCGATCTTCTGAGAGTTAGCGGTATTCTCACGAACGCTAACGGGCTCTGAAATGTGATAGGTAGTATCGAGACATGTTGTATTAAAGTACATGTCGCAGGTCTGATAACCGTCGGTGTTCGGCTGAAGCAGGTCTGCCTGACCGGCATTTGCCTTTGTTGAGAACAGAACGCCGTAGTCAGCTCCTTCCTCTAACTCGCCCTTGCCGGACTCGGTGATGTCGAAGTAGTAAAGGCTGTCGCCTTTAGCGTCCTTGTACATCGAGGTCGAAGGAGCCTCCCAAGCGCTTTCCTTTACTTCGCCTTTGTTGCCGTAATAAGCATAGTAGTTACAGAAAACGTTGCAGGTATGCTTTTTAGCGTTGTATTTTACGCTTGCGTTGTCGCCCCAAGCACTTGAGGGGAACTGGAAAAATACAAGCTGATGTCCCGCGGCTTGTCTCTCGGCAGCAGTCATAACGCCTGTAGAATCGGCGTCAACCTGCGCAGCGGAAGCAGCTACCATGCTAAAGCACGAAGTTGCCATCAAGCCTGAAAGTGCCAGACTGATGACCTTTGATGATTTTCTCATCGCTAAATTCCTCCTTTTTGATAGTAACTCATATTTTGAGTGATTACATTATATCTCAAAATAATAATTTTTACAATAGTTTTTTAGAATTTTTGTTATGAATTTTTAAACTTTCGGTAACCGTGCGCATTGAGTTGCGTAATACAACTGAAGAGCGCTTGAGCGCTGTGCGGATTTGGGGGCTAAAATCATGTTTTCATCTTGACAAAGAGGGCAATAGATAGTAAAATTTATAGGATAAACCGATAACAAGTGAGGGAATAATATGGAAAACCAGAAAAAAACCATGGACAAAATAGTTGCCCTGTGTAAAGGCAGAGGCTTTGTTTACCCCGGCTCCGAAATTTACGGCGGCCTTGCCAACACCTGGGACTTCGGCCCTTTGGGCATGGCTCTTAAAAACAACATAAAGCAGGCATGGCTTAAAAAGTTTGTACAGGAAACAAGTACAACGTCGGCCTTGACTCCGCTATTCTTATGAACCCCCAGAC
>CAZVSQ010000312.1:0-1583 GCA_964629925.1 uncultured Ruminococcus sp. | reverse complement strand
TATATATGTAATTTCAACTTTCCGCTTACAGTTATGCATTTCTGTATGAGGAAAAGTGATTAATGTTATCATATATGATAACATTTCTATTTTCACATAAAAGTTGCGTCGCATTTGACGCAACTTTTATATAAGGTTATAAGAATTCTCTTGATAATTCACAAACATCGTGATATACTAATGTTAAAGTAGCGTCGGTTGCGACGCAAGTTTGAGGTGAATTATGATAAATCGAGATTATTATTTGAATAGAATCATCCATAATATGTGGAACGGCGAGGTTAAGGTAATAACCGGAATCCGCAGATGCGGAAAGTCGGTTCTGCTTTTCGATTTGTTCTACAATTATCTAATTGGACAAGGCGTTTCCGAAAACGATATTATAAAGATCGAGCTTGATCAAAGAAGATATTATAAATACAGAAACCCGATTACGCTTTGCGAGTATGTTGAGAGCTTGGTTAATGAGGAAAAATACAAAAAGTTTTATCTTTTTATTGACGAAGTTCAAATGACTCAAAAAATCGTAGATGAGGAAAATGGCGGAATAGAAGTCACAATTTACGATATGCTCAATGAACTTAAAGCGTACAAGAATCTTGACGTATATGTAACCGGCAGTAATTCAAAAGGTCTGTCTGCTGATATAGCTACAGAATTTAGAGGCAGAGCAACTCAAATCCACATTTTCCCGTTATCCTTTGATGAGTATTATTCTTATGTTGGCGGAAACGCAAGAGAAGCGTTAGACCAGTATATGCTCTATGGCGGAATGCCAAGACTGCTCACTTTTGATAACGAAGTCGATAAAAAGGAATACCTCCTTTCATTATATCGTGAGTTGTATATTAAGGACATTGTTGAACGCAACGGGATTGAACGTGAGGATATTCTAAATGATATTTTAGATTTCTTGGCTTCACAAATCAGCTCTCTTACTAACCCGACAAATATAGCCAACTCAATTTCAAGCATAAAAAATGAAAAGCTTAACTCATCGCTGGTATCAAGATATGTAGAATATATAAAGGATTCCTATTTGATTTCAGAAGCAAAGAGATATGACATCAAAGGAAAAACCTATTTTAAGTATCCAAACAAGTATTACTACGCCGATCTCGGTTTAAGAAATGCCAGACTTAATTACAGGCAATTTGATCCTGGTCATATAATGGAGAACATCATTTATAACGAACTTATCAGAAGAGGATATTCTGTGGATGTTGGTGTTGTAAACGACCGAAGTAATTTGCAAAATGTTCAAAAGGAGATAGATTTTGTTGTAAACAATGCTGACAAGAAAATCTATATTCAGTCTGCTCTTAGAATGGACACAGAAGAAAAAACAGCTTCAGAGCTGTCGTCACTTCTGCTTACAAAAGACTTTTTCAAGAAGATTATTATTCGTCTTGATATTCCTCATAGCTTTTATGATGACGACGGTATATTCCATTGCAGCCTGATTGATTTCCTTTTGAAAAAGATTGATTTGTTTTAAATAAAACCAATTCAAAGGGAGAAATCGAAGAATTGACACTCCACACGGTTAAAACCGTGGGATTCTTGCTTCACAGACCGCTGCG
>CAZVSQ010000311.1:0-1587 GCA_964629925.1 uncultured Ruminococcus sp. | reverse complement strand
CAATGGGGTTGTCGGTGCCGAAAAGGATTTTTTCACTGCCGCACTTTTCAATTGCTCGCAGAGTTGTTTTTACCGATACCCATGTAGTGTCGCCGTAAAGGTTGGGAAGCCGGGATATGCAGTCTATAGCTTCTTTGCCGTCGCTGTCCAGATCCATATGCACCGCCACAAAGTTTATGTCGGGGTTAGCCTTCGCCGCGTTGAAAAGGTGAACCGTTCTGCCCTGCTCGATGTTGCCCGTGTGCGATACCACGGGAAGGTTGAATTTGCGCGCAAGCTCATAAACAGGCTCCGTTTTAGGGTCGTCGGGAGCTGTTTCGGAGCGGAAAGGATGTATTTTTATTCCGTAAATATACCGCCTGTTTTTCTCGATAAGGCGGCACAGGCGCTCATTCGGGCGCTTTTTGTCGGTCTGGAGCCACAGCAGCGCGCCCAGCTTGTCCGGGTGGCGCTTTGCGGCGCGTATAGTCTTTTTGCACACGCCGTACTGGGTTTTCCTCAGCGGCCAGAACAGCCGCTTGCCCTCCTGATAATACTCGGTGCTCTCAATGCTGCTCACAAGCGAAAAGTCAACGTTGTAGCGCTTCATGGAGTACAGCACCTTGCGCACGCTCAGGTTAAGTATAAGTATTCTGCCGATATGGGCGTGAGAATCAATTATCATTCTCAATAAACCTTCTTATCTCGTCAAGTTTTTCCTCGGCAGCACGCCTGCCAAGGTCATAGGTCTGCTGTATCTTTTTGGGATCATGCTCTATCCTGCCGATTTCAAGCGGTTTTTCGGGGCAGATAACAAGCGCCTTCTCAGCTTTTTCACGCAGGAACACATAGTTTCGCTGCTCGTTGTACATGATGTGGCGGTTAGCCACCGCCTTTAGCGCCTTTGGGTATTTTTTCAGGCTCCGGCGGAACAGCCACATGTGCGAGGACGGCTTCTTTTTGTAGTCGCGCGGACGCGTGAGCACAACGATATTTTTACCGCAAATACCCTCGGCAAAGCGGAGCGGAATCGAGTCGGAAATACCGCCGTCAAGGTACTTTCTGCCGTCGATCTCAACTACGCGCGAGACCATAGGCATTGAGGCTGAGGCGCGTATCCATTCGTAACAGTAATCGTCTACCTCGTCAATGCGCTGATAGCGCGGCAAGCCTGTTTCTACGTCAGTTGCTACAACATAAAACTGCATTGGATTTTCCGAGAACGCCCGCTTGTCGAACGGGTCTAACCTATCGGGAATGTCGTGATAGCAAAACTGAGCGCCGAACAGATCGCCCGTCTTTTTAAGCGAGCGGAACGAGCAGTACTTAGGCTCTTTACAGAATTTCAGATTGTAGCGCAGGACGCGCCCGGGCTGCCTTGATTTATAGTTGCAGCCGAACGCCGCTCCCGCCGAAACGCCCGTAAGCGCCTCAAATTCAATGCCCTGCTCCATAAGGACGTCGATAACGCCCGCGGTGAAAATGCCCCGCATCGCGCCGCCCTCAAGGACAAGACCGATATTTTTATTTTCCATAATACCTATCCTTTCTTTTTGTGTTCAAGGTGCTGCTTTATTTTATCAAAGGTCACGCCGTATTTTTCGGCGA
>CAZVSQ010000310.1:0-1634 GCA_964629925.1 uncultured Ruminococcus sp. | reverse complement strand
CCCATGAATTCCATATTCTCAGATTGTCCTTAGAAGAATGGTGATTTCAGAAACTTTTGCGTGACGTATCTATATCAGCTTCGGGCAGCGAAAATATTTTCAAAAAATCTTATGAAAACTATTGACAGTCATATGAACCTGTGATATAATCGGGTAAACCGACAAAAGAGAGGTGAGAAATTTGCGGCAATTTGTTCCGGGAACATCTATACCGCATGAAGGCGGCGGCATGTTTTCGGTGTTCAGACCGATGATACGGGCTACCGACGGGCTGACTTTAAGGCAGGTTTGCTCAATTACGGGGCTGGAGCCAAGCACTATCCAAAACTGGATAAAGCGCGGGTTTGTATCGCACCCGGTCGAGAAAAAGTACCGCGAGCGGCAGCTTGCGCGTATCCTGCTTATTTCGGCTCTGCGCGACTGCATGAAAATCGACAGCATAGGCGACCTGCTTGCTATAGTAAACGGCGACACCGAAGACACGAGCGACGATATCATCTCGGAGGAGCAGCTGTACGACTATCTCTGCGAGATCATCGGAACAGCGGACGAGGGCGCTCTTTCATTTGAAGAGATACCCGAAACCGTGCGGAGCGTCACAAAGGATTATGTTCCCACAGACGACACGGCAGCCGAGAGGCTCAACGAAGCCCTTACCGTAATGGTGTTCGCTTATACGGCAGGGCAGTACAAGAAGGAAGCGGACAAACGTTTTTTACAGTTAAAGGAAAATTAAAATGAAAGTTAGTGCAACAGGCGATTTTGCCAAGACAAAATGGAAAAAGCTTATTATTATAGGTGCAGCGGCAATTTTTGTGCTGATTATCCTGCTCAACAGCTTCACCGTAGTTCAGGCAGGCCACACGGGCGTTGTGGTTACAATGGGAAGCGTCAACGAGGGCGTCTTGCAGGAGGGCATACACTTTAAAGTCCCCTTTGTGCAGAACGTGGTGAAAATAGATAACCGCATACAGAAGCTCGAGGTAAACACCGAGGCGTTCTCTAAAGACTTGCAGAGCGTTAAAACGGTGCTCGCAATCAACTACAGGGTAGACACCGCAAAGAGCTACAGCATTTATAAAAACATAGGAGCCGACTACGAGAACGTTCTGGTTGTTCCCGCGGTAAACGAGGTACTTAAGGCGATAACATCGCAATACACCGCCGAGGAGAGCGTAACAAACCGCGTGCTTATCTCGGACGGGCTCGTTAAAGGGCTCAACGAAAAGCTCAACGATTTAGGCTTGTATATCACGGACGTAAACATCATCGACTTTGATTTTTCCGAGGCGTTCATCACGGCTATCGAGGAAAAGCAGGTCGCTCAGCAGCAGCTCTTAAAGGCTGAAACCGAAAAGCAGACGGCTATAACAAACGCCCAGGCTTCCGCCGAGGCGGCTAAAATCAAGGCTGAGGGCGACGCAAAGGCTAACAAGCTGCTCAACGATTCTCTGACCGATAAGGTGCTTGAGAATAAGAAGATAGACAAATGGAACGGCGAGCTGCCGAAGGTATCGGGAAGCGGCTCAACTATTATAGATTACGGCGACTTAAACGGTAACTCATCCAAGTCGCAATAAGGAGAATATTATGATTTTCGGTATTATTTCGTGCTTTATTATTGTAGCGGTACT
>CAZVSQ010000309.1:0-1637 GCA_964629925.1 uncultured Ruminococcus sp. | reverse complement strand
CTATTTTACCTTCAAATATTAACTTATCAGGTGCAGAAATTGACTTAATCGGTGTTGAGCAAAGGGAATATATTTTAAAGGGACAAATTGATAAGATAAAAGACCAGTACGACTTTATTATTATTGATTGTCCACCATCTTTAAATATTTTAACAGTCAATGCAATGACAACAGCAGATACCGTATTAGTGACCATTCAGTGTGAATATTATGCGTTGGAGGGATTATCACAATTAATACATACAATAAATCTGGTAAAAAGTAGATTAAATCCAGATTTAGAGATGGAAGGTGTTGTATTTACAATGTACGATGCAAGAACAAATCTTTCACTTGAAGTTGTAGAAAATGTAAAGAAAAATTTAAAACATAATGTATATAAGACAATTATTCCTAGAAATATTCGATTAGCAGAGGCGCCAAGTCATGGTTTACCAATCAATTTATATGACAGTAAGTCAGTTGGAGCAGAAAGTTATCGCAGACTTGCGATGGAAGTTGTCTATAATGATGAAGGTCTTGAATTTGATGAAGAGAAGTACTACGAAGAAGTAAATGCTCAAAACAATAGTAAAGATTCAAAGAAGAATGAAAAG
The DNA here is from genome assembly GCA_964629925.1 of uncultured Ruminococcus sp. Classification (GTDB taxonomy): domain Bacteria; phylum Bacillota; class Clostridia; order Oscillospirales; family Acutalibacteraceae; genus Ruminococcoides. Next base: position 1,041 of record CAZVSQ010000309.1, on the reverse strand, counting down.
ACAAAGACTATAAGAGGCAGATTATTCAAGAAAAAATAATATTTTTATGAAAGAGAGAATAACATGGCTAGAAAAGGTGGATTAGGAAAAGGGCTGGATAATTTAATTCCATTTGGAAATGAAATTGAAAATATCACAAAACCAGTCAAGACAGCAAAAGAAGAAAATATTGCTGAACATGGAATAACAGAAATAAATATTAATAAGGTTGAACCAAACAGGGAACAGCCTAGAAAAAATTTTGAAGAACAATCATTAACAGAGTTAGCAGATTCTATCAAGAAACATGGAATTATTCAGCCATTGGTTGTTCAGAAAAAAGATGACTATTATGAGATTATTGCAGGCGAGCGCAGATGGAGAGCATCAAAAATTGCAGGACTCAAAACAGTTCCGGTAGTCATTAAAGATTATACAGAACAGGAAATTGTTGAAATTGCATTAATTGAAAATATTCAGAGGCAGGATTTAAATCCTGTCGAAGAGGCAAAAGCATTCAAACGTTTAATTACAGAATACAATCTGAAACAGGAAGAATTGGCTGAAAGAGTGTCAAAAAGTAGAACAGCAGTGTCAAATTCAATGCGTTTGTTAAAACTTCCAGAAGAAATTCTTGAAATGGTGATAAATAATGAACTTTCAAACGGCCACGCTAGGGCGTTATTATCGATTCAAGACAAGGAAATGCAGGTTAAGATTGCAAATCTTGCAATACAGAAAGGGTTAAGTGTACGCGAAATTGAGCAAATGGTTAAGGATTTAGCGTCAAAAAAGAAAAAAACACCGAAAGAACCGACCCAGAAAGAAATCGTGTATAAGGACATTGAAAATAAAATAAAAGAAATTGTTGGCACGAAAGTTAAAATAAACAGAAAAAATGATGGAAAGGGAAAAATAGAAATAGAATTTTATTCCGATGATGAATTGGATAGAATTTATGACTTGTTTTTAAACACAAGAGGATAAAATAATGAATAGCGAATTATTGAATAAATTTGGAATTGGAAATCATGCTATTCAAATAACAAGCAATACAAATAT
>CAZVSQ010000308.1:0-1660 GCA_964629925.1 uncultured Ruminococcus sp. | reverse complement strand
CGGTTGTTCCGACAAAACCGAAGAACGGCTTTTCGGCTATCCCTATGTGGGTAGCTGATATGAATTTCCCCACCGTCCCCACGATCCCGCAGGAAATCATAAAAAGAGCGGAACACCCTGCCTACGGCTACTACATCCCTACAAAAGAATACTATGACAGCATCATCGGCTGGCACGAAAAACGCAACGTTGTAATGGGTTTGAGAGCCCGAAACATCGGTTACGAAAACGGCGTGCTCGGCTGCGTCAGCACTGCTATTCAGACATTTACCACGCCCGGCGAGAAAATATTGCTGCACAGCCCCACCTATATCGGCTTTTCGCATGTGTTGGAAAATACGGGCAGAGTCGCCGAGCTGAGTCCGCTGAAAAAGGACGAAAACGGCGTGTGGCGGATGGACTATGAGGATATGGACAGACGCATACGAAAGAACCGCATTCACCTTGTCATTCTTTGCAGCCCGCACAATCCCTGCGGCAGAGTATGGGAACAGAATGAGCTTAAAAAAGCGATGGAGATATTCCGCAAAAATCAATGTATTGTCATCTCAGACGAAATATGGTCGGACATTCTCCTAAACGGACACAAGCACATTCCGACTCAGAGCATCTCGGAGGACGCGAAAAACAGAACAATAGCCGTTTACGCGCCCAGCAAGACCTTTAGTCTCGCCGGCCTGATTGGAAGCTACCACATCATTTATAACGATTACCTCAAAGACAGAATGAGAAAGCAATCGGATATGAGCCATTATAATTCGATGAACGTGCTGTCAATGCACGCCCTGATCGGCGCGTACAAGCCCGAAGGATATCTATGGGTGGATGAGCTGTGCGAGGTGCTGTCAGAAAACGTCAACGATGCTGTTTCGTTTATTCAAAACGAATTTGACGGCGTTGAGGTATCAAAGCCCGAGGGAACCTATATGCTGTTCCTGCATTGCGAGGCTTACTGCAAGCTGCACGGAATCGGGATAGACGATTTGATTCAAAGAGGCTGGGACGTCGGCGTAGCGTGGCAGCAGGGCGCGCCGTTCCACGACCCGTGGGGAATCCGAATGAACCTCGCTCTGCCGCATTCGCTTGTTATGGAAGCGATGGACAGATTGAAGAAATATGTTTTTTGAAATAGGCGAGCAAATCGGAGTTTAGGAGATCGGAGTATTGAAAGTAAAAACAGAAAAGAAACAGAAGATACCTGTACTCATCATATATTCTCTCATTTTTTACGGGGTTTGGGCGTTGTGGGAGCTTTTCGGCAGAAGTGCGGTCGGCAGTGTTGTTTCCGACGAGTTTCTGCTTCCATTCATAACAGAAGGAATCATTAAAGTTTCGGTCTGGGTTTTGCCGGCGGTTTGTTTAGTGCGGTATTTCAGGGATGATGTATATATCGGATTAAAGGATATGTTCACAAATCGAGTGAAGCTCCTTAAATATATCCCTGTATATCTGGGCTTTACCGCTTATTTGATCATAGGCGCTTTTATTCGTAAAGGCGGATTGGCTGTCAGCGACAGCTTCAGCTGCAGCGATTTGATTGATGTTCTTTTTGTAGGTATTACGGAGGAGATGGTTTTTCGCGGCTGGCTGTTGAATGTTACCGTCAGCGAAAAAAGAAAATGGCTGCCGATAATTATCAATGCGGTAATGTTTCTGCTGA
>CAZVSQ010000307.1:0-1670 GCA_964629925.1 uncultured Ruminococcus sp. | reverse complement strand
TGGATCATTGTAGCGCCGCTGAAACAGATCGTACCGGTGGCAAGATAAATGAGAACCGACGCGATCATCAAGAACCACATGAATGCCGTAAATGAAAACGGAACCCCGTGATGTACCCAAAGCAAATCTTTGTACGCTAAGAAAGACCTTATAGCATTCAAAAATCCGCCGATCCCGCCTATAAATCCAAACACCACAAGAACCATCAAAAAGCCTCCCAGCTTGTGGTACGGATGGGTTCCCGGCGGATAATACGGTCGGTTAGGCTGAGCCTGTGCCTGAGGCGTAGGCTGAGAAGTACTCGCGCCGCATTTCTGGCAGAACTTAGCTTCATCGGGAAGCGCGCTGCCGCAATTCTTACAAATCATTTGCATCCTCCTTTTTTCTGATTTAGAATTTTATTTGTTATAATACATCTTTTCCCGTAATACTGTCTACGGTTTGATGCAAAAGCTCCTGAGTCGCCTGCTTATCGTCAGGGTTCCATGATTCGGCAGAAATACTCTCCCCGAGCTTAGCTGCCGAAGGTAAAAAGCTCTCGGAAAGCTTCGCTTCGTAAACAGAGTACGCCGACTGCATCATTTCAGCTATTATTCCAGGATCTTTTTCAGCTTCCTCAACCGAATAATATTTGTTCGACGTAGTGCCGAACAGGGCTTGTTCGCGCTGCATTTGGCAATTCCTGCTTGACAGGAAATACGCCAGCGCCTGAGCGGCTTTTGGATATACGGTGTTTGAGTACACTCCCAAATATCTGTCGCCGTACAAGGAAATCATCTGTCTGTTTTCATCCGCAACATTGACGGTCGGCAGCTTTGTTACGCCGAAATTTTCACCAAAAGCTCTTTTATCGGCAGCCATATTCCAAGAAACGTCAATTCCGGCGGCTGCTTTTTTGCTGTTGAATTCTTCCGTTATACGCGTCGATTCACAGGACACAAAGGTTCCTTTATAATCCTTTATCAGTTTTGAAAACGTTTCGAGTGTGTACACAACAGCGTTTTCATCGTAATCATTGAGCTTTTGCGTGGTACCGTCGCTCTCTAAGCCGTAGGGCGTCAGACCGCCTGTAAGCAGGAACGCGGAAGCGGAAAAGCCGTCGCTGCAATCCATCACAAAGTGTTTTCCGAGCTTTTTGCACGCGGAAAGAGCGCCCTCAAGCGTGGACGCTTCCTCGTCGGACACAGCAGTTTTATCGTAAACTAAACTTAAGAATCTGTCTGTACCCCGCGGATAAGCGCTGACCGAGTTTCCTACAGTCACCGCGTTGTAATAATGCGGACCGTTGTTAGCGCAAACTTCGTTTATGAAATCATCAGATACAGGAGAAAGCATTTTGCCTGATACGAGTTTAGAGAAACTTGAGTATACAAATGAGAACACATCGGCACATTCATCGGGATTATCGCCGACGGATTCAATTAAATCCGAATCATCCATCGGCTCCACGGAAATGTTATTAAATGTACCGTCGGGATAATGCTTCATAAACTCATCCGCCTGTGCCCTTGTGATAGGGATTTCATTGTCGGGCGCCCATACCTTAAGCTCAATATTCTTTTCGCCGGCAAGCAAGCTAACCTCGGGATAATCGAGCTCGGATTCATTGATACTGACGGTTTCATAAACCTTTGACTCTTTCTCTTTTCCGCCGTCCGAACTGCCGCTAT
>CAZVSQ010000306.1:0-1673 GCA_964629925.1 uncultured Ruminococcus sp. | reverse complement strand
CGTGGACTATACCACCGGTGGAGAATTTCACTCCGCCCCGAAGACAACCTTCTATTTTATTATATGGATTTTTTTGAATTTGTCAACAGAAACTAATATTCCAAAAGAGAATTATATTGACAACTTATTTTATTTTTTGTATAATACTGTCGGATAAGGTGAACCTTAACACGGTAGGCGGTTAAATTCTGCCCTCGAAAGGGGGCATTTCTATGGGATACTTAACGGTTGTTATATTGGCACTCGTTTTATACACCATAATTGAAATCAAAAAGAAATAAACCGCCTCTCTCCAAACGGTTTATTTCTTTAAATTATTCTCGTTGTGAGGGCTAACCGCTTATCGGTTCGCCTTATCTATTTATATTATAACAGCTTTTGCGCAATTGTCAAGTCCGTGCCCTTTGGCGCGGGCTTAATTTATTGCCGCTTTTAACGCCTCTGTTTTATCCGTCTGCTCCCACTTTACGCCGAGCTCTTCTCTGCCCAGGTGGCCGTAAGCGGCTACGTTATAATACTGGGGCTTTTGAAGCTCAAGCTGATTGATAATTGAGTTGGGGCGGCAGTCGAACACCTTTTCAACCGCGCCTGCAAGCTGCTCGTTTGTATATTTTGATGTTCCGAACGCGTCTACCATGATCGAAACGGGCTTTGCAACGCCGATTGCGTAGGCGAGCTGAACCTCGCACTTTTCCGCAAGGCCTGCCGCGACAACATTCTTGGCGATATAGCGGGCGTAATATGCGGCGCTGCGGTCTACCTTTGTCGGGTCCTTGCCGCTGAAAGCTCCGCCGCCGTGACGCGAGAAACCGCCGTAGGTGTCAACAATGATCTTTCTGCCCGTAAGTCCGGCGTCACCGACGGGACCGCCGATAACAAAACGTCCGGTGGGGTTCACAAAAATCTTTGTATCAACAAAAAGCTCCTCGGGGATCACGGGCTTGATAACGTATTTTATCATATCCTCTCTGATCTGCTCAAGAGAAGCGTCGGGATCGTGCTGAGTGGAAACGACAACGGTATCTACGCGAACCGCTTTTCCGTCCTCATATTCAACGGTAACTTGAGTCTTTCCGTCGGGACGGAGGTATTTCAGCGTGCCGTCCTTTCTCACCTTTGTAAGCTGCTTTGCGAGGCGGTGGGCAAGCGATATGGGAAGCGGCATAAGCTCGGGGGTCTCGTTGCAGGCGTAGCCGAACATCATGCCCTGGTCGCCGGCGCCGATCCGGTTGTTTACGTCGTCCTCACCGTCTTTATGCTCCAGGCTCTCGTTAACGCCCATAGCGATATCGGCTGACTGGGCGTCGATCGAGGTGAGCACGGCGCAGCTTTGAGCGTCAAAGCCGTAGTCGGGATCATTATAGCCGATGTCGTCAAGAACTCCGCGGGCAATAGCGCTGATATCGACCTGCGCGGTGGTGCTGATTTCGCCCATGATGTGTACCATACCTGTAGTAACGGTGGTTTCGCAGGCGACGTGCGCGGTCTTGTCCTGCTCTAAAATGCTGTCGAGAACCGCGTCTGAAATTTTATCGCAGACCTTATCGGGATGTCCCTCGGTCACTGATTCGGATGTAAAGAAAAACTTTGCCATACCAACAACTCCTTATTAAAAATATAAAACGCGCCCTTCAACCGAAAGGCGCTCAAAATAACTCATCTTTCGGTAAATA
>CAZVSQ010000305.1:0-1674 GCA_964629925.1 uncultured Ruminococcus sp. | reverse complement strand
AAATAATTCCGCATTCCGCATTCCGAATTCCGAATTAAATCAAGTTCCGCATTCCGCATTCAGAATTCCGAATTAAATTAAAGGTTGCTGCTTGTTTCAAACCTTTTTCTCAGCTGCTTCAGCGCCTTTGTTTCAATGCGCGATACATACGAGCGGCTAATATTCAAAAGCTTTGCTACGTTCTTCTGCGTCATCGGCTCGTTGCCGTTAAGACCGTATCTCAGCACGATAACTGTTTTTTCGCGCTCGGTAAGTTCCTCGTTTATGAACTTGCCGAGCTTTTGCGTGTTCAGCTTTTTGTCAAGGTCGTCAAGGATATGGTCGTCGACCGCCATAATATCGAGCAGCGTCAGCGGATTGCCGTCCTTGTCGGTGTCGATCGTTTCGTTCAGCGAGATGTCCTGAGCGGTCTTTTTGCCGGCTCTAAAGTGCATCAATATCTCGTTTTCAATGCAGCGGCTGGCGTATGAGCTGAGGCGGATGTTTTTGTCGGGGTTGAACGTATCGACCGCCTTGATAAGCCCTATCGTGCCTATCGACACCAAATCGTCCTGCTCGTTCTGCTTGCCGTAATACTTCTTGATTATGTGCGCCACAAGCCGCAGGTTGTGCTCAACAAGAATGTTCCGCGCGTTTTTGTCGCCGTTTTTCATTCTCAGCAGGTATTCGCGCTCCTTTTTCTCGGACAAGGGCTTGGGGAACGAGCCGCTTCCGCAGACGTGAAGCACAAAAAAGCAGACGTACTGCCCAAGCAGAGCCAATAAATCAAACATAACATCACCCGTAAAAGTTTATTCAGCCCACTTGCGGATAATGCGTTTTTCGGATATAATCTGTATATATTATGAAAGGAATGATTATATGAAAAAGCTTATTTCGTGGAATGTAAACGGGCTTTGCGCCTGTGTCAATAAGGGCTTCGAGGATTTCTTCAGGGAGATCGGCGCGGATGTTTTCTGCATTCAGGAGACAAAGCTGCAGCAGGGGCAAATAGAGCTTGACCTTGACGGATATTATCAGTACTGGAACTATGCCGAGAAGAAGGGCTATTCGGGTACGGCGATGTTTTGCAAGACGCAGCCGCTGAGCGTCGCTTACGGAATCGGCATAGAGGAGCACGACAAAGAGGGAAGAGTCATAACCGCCGAGTTTGAGAACTGTTTTGTGGTGACCTGCTATACGCCCAATTCTCAAAACGAGCTGCGCCGCCTTGATTACCGCATGGAGTGGGAGGACGCTTTTCTGAGCTATCTAAAGGCTCTTGACGAAAAGAAGCCCGTTATCCTCTGCGGCGATTTGAATGTGGCTCACGAGGAAATCGACCTGAAAAACCCGAAAACAAACCGCAAAAACGCGGGCTTTACCGACGAGGAGCGCGCTAAAATGACAGCCCTGCTCTCAAACGGCTTTACCGATACCTACAGGTATTTTTATCCCGATACCGAGGGCGTGTACTCCTGGTGGTCGTACCGCTTCAAGGCGCGCGAGAAGAACGCGGGCTGGCGCATTGACTATTTCATAACCTCAAAGTCGCTCGACAGCAAGCTCGTGTCCGCCGATATACATACTCAGGTGTTCGGCTCCGACCACTGCCCGGTCGAGCTGGAAATAGATATTTAGCGGGAACGTGACGTTCCATCCGGCGCGCCTTTGGAGACATCGGTTTGTTGGAAA
>CAZVSQ010000304.1:0-1703 GCA_964629925.1 uncultured Ruminococcus sp. | reverse complement strand
CGGTAACGTCGTAGTTGCCGGCGCAGATACCGCTGATAAAGCCGTAGAGCATATCGTAACCGGAGATAGAATACTGGTCGGTATCGATAAGTCTTGCCTTATGGGTAACGTCGTATGTGAGCTTTGCGCCCTTTTCGATTACGACAACATTGCCCGATGAAGCCTTAACAGCCTCGTTAGCGCGAGCAATGAGCTTTTTTGTTTTGCCTGTGCCTTTTTTTCCGATAAGTAAAGTAACCATTTTAAATTCCTCCTGTTTCGTAGTGAAGTTATCCGAGTCTTGCCTCAAGAGCCGCCTTCTGGCTTTCGTAGCCGGGCTTTCCGAGCAGAGCGAACATGTTCTTCTTGTAGCTTTCTACGCCGGGCTGATTAAAGGGATTGACACCCAGCATGTAGCCTGAGATAGCACAAGCCTTTTCGAAGAAGTAAATAAGGTAGCCGAGCTCGGTTTCGTTCATTTCGGGAACATTGATGACAACGTTGGGAACTCCGCCGTCGTTGTGCGCCAGAACCGTGCCCTCAAACGCCTTTTGATTGACAAAGCCCATGGTCTTTCCGGCAAGGAAGTTAAGGCCGTCAACATTTGTAGGATCGGTGCCAAGGGTAACCTCTTTTTTACATTTATCAAAGAGAACAACAGTTTCAAACATCGTGCGTCTGCCGTCCTGAATATACTGTCCCAGAGAGTGCAGGTCGGTTGAGAAGATAACGCTTGCGGGGAAAATGCCCTTCTTATCCTTGCCCTCGCTCTCGCCGTAAAGCTGCTTGAACCACTCTGCCATCATGGTGTAAGCGGGCTCGTAGGAAACCATGATCTCCATGGTCTTGCCCTTGCGGTAAAGGATGTTGCGGATAGCGGCGTACTTGTAGCAGTCGTTGGTCATAAGGTCGTCGTTGTCAAGCTCCTTCTGAGCAGCCTGAGCGCCCTGCATAAGGGCGTCGATGTCAGCGCCCGAAACGGCGATGGGAAGCAGACCTACGGCTGTAAGCACGGAGAAGCGGCCGCCTACATCGTCGGGTACTACGAAGGTCTCGTAGCCCTCTTTATCGGCAAGCTCCTTAAGAGTGCCGCGAGCCTTGTCGGTGGTGCAGTAGATCCTCTCCTTAGCGCCCTCCTTGCCGTACTTCTTCTCGAGCATTTCGCGGAATACGCGGAAAGCGATAGCGGGCTCGGTGGTGGTGCCCGACTTTGAGATCATGTTTACGGAAACATCCTTGCCCTCGCAAAGCTCCATAAGCTCGGCAAGAGCCGATGAGCTGATAGAGTTGCCGGTGAAGAATATCTGCGGAGTGTCCTTGCAGGTGAGGTTGTAGTTCTGAGAGGTCAGAAACTCAATAGCCGCGCGCGCGCCGAGGTAAGAACCGCCGATACCGATAACAACGAACACGTCGGTGTCCTTTTTGATTTTCTCGGCAGCCGCCTTGATGCGTGCAAATTCCTCTTTATCGTAGTCTGTGGGAAGATTGAGCCAGCCGATAAAATCGTTGCCCAAGCCTGTGCCGCTGTGGAGCGCCTTGTGAGCCGCCTTTACCTCCTCGGCAACGCCTGCATATTCATGCTCGGCGATAAAACTCTGTAAATACTTGTCTGTTAATTTTGTAGCCATATAGTAATCCTCCATAAACTACTATTTGTTATATTATACAATAAGACAAGCTTTTTTGCAAGGCATTCACGGATTTTTTTATAATGCTATTAAAGA
>CAZVSQ010000303.1:0-1709 GCA_964629925.1 uncultured Ruminococcus sp. | reverse complement strand
AGTATATGAACAACAGCATTATTAGCTTAGGGCAATATAGGGCAGGTTCAAATGAACCTGCCTTTTACCTTTGCAAAAATTTGGTTTTTTTCTTTATAATATTTATTCTCGGTCTGCAATGTGATAAAATAATATGGATTTTGGAAGGCATAGGAGGATTTATATGAAAATCGGATTTGATAATCAAAAATACCTTGATATGCAGTCACAGCACATCCGTGACAGGATCGCGGAGTTCGGCGACAAGCTGTATCTGGAGTTCGGCGGAAAGCTGTTCGACGATTACCACGCCTCGCGCGTGCTGCCCGGCTTCAAGCCCGACTCCAAGCTGCAGATGCTTATGCAGCTTAAGGATGAGGCTGAGATAGTTATTGTGATCAACGCTGCCGACATCGAAAAAAACAAGGTTCGCGGCGACCTGGGCATTACATACGATCTGGACGTGCTTCGCCTGCTCGATATTTTCCGCGGACGCGGCCTTTGCGTCAATTCCGTGGTGCTCACCCGTTTTGCCGACCAGCCCACAGCCGTAAAGTTTGAGCAGCGCCTTACCGACAACGGCATCAACGTCTATCACCACTACACACTACCAAATTATCCCACAGACGTCGACCTTATCGTAAGCGACGAGGGCTACGGCAAAAACGATTATGTCGAAACCACGCGCAAGCTGGTAGTTATCACCGCTCCCGGTCCCGGCTCGGGCAAAATGGCGGTCTGCCTCAGCCAGCTTTATCACGAGCATAAGCACGGTGTAAAGGCAGGCTACGCTAAGTTTGAGACCTTTCCCATCTGGAACCTTCCGCTCAAGCACCCCGTAAACGTCGCATATGAAGCCGCTACCGCCGACCTCAATGACGTCAACATGATCGACCCGTTCCATTTGGAGGCGTACGGCAAAACCACCGTAAACTATAACCGCGACATCGAGATTTTCCCTGTGCTCAACACTATGTTTGAGCTTATCCTCGGCGAGTCGCCTTATAAATCGCCTACGGATATGGGCGTTAATATGGCGGGCAACTGCATTATCGATGACAAGGTCGTCAGCGACGCCGCCAATCAGGAGATCATCCGCCGCTATTACGCCGCCCTTTCAAACCAGACAAAGGGCGTGGGCGCACCCGATGAGGCATACAAAATCGGCTTGCTTATGAAGCAGAACAAGCTCCAGACCACCGACCGCCCCGTGATCGCTCCCGCGCTGAAAAAAGCCGAGGAAACGGGCGCTCCGGCTGCCGCTATCGAGCTTGACGACGGTACGATAATCACCGGCAAGACCACCAACCTGCTCGGCGCGTGCTCGGCAATGCTGCTCAACGCGCTTAAGTCCCTTGCCAATATCGATAAAGATATGGATATTCTTTCGGCGGAGGTTATCGAGCCTATCCAGAAGCTTAAGGTCGAAAGCTTCGGCTCAGCCAATCCGCGCCTGCATACCGATGAGATACTTATCGCGCTTGCAATGTCCGCCGTTACAAATCCCGCGGCAAAAAGCGCTATGGAGCAGCTCCCGAATCTGCGCGATACCGACGCGCACGCTACGGTCATTCTCTCGGAAACAGACACGCGGATCCTTAAAAAGCTGGGTATCCGCGTAACGACCGAGCCCGTCTACGAAACAGAGCGCTTATACAGAAAATAGGGAACATGATGTTCCATCCAAAGCCGCCTTTGGAAAGCATTGCTATAATTCATACCTTTCTGCA
>CAZVSQ010000302.1:284-1711 GCA_964629925.1 uncultured Ruminococcus sp. | reverse complement strand
AGTATGTAAAAACGAATCTTTCCAAATGCTCCTCACAAGTCCGATTATTCCTGAGGATTTCTTTTTGCCGCACAGGGCACATTACGTTTGACATGGAAAAATCTGACGAGAATGGAAAAAGCCGGTCGTAACCTGTCATCCGCGATCAACACATTTTCTATAGCTTTCTCAATTCATCCATCAAAGCACTGCGGTTTTTATATTTTATTCTCCAATTCTCCGCGATTTGTTTGGCAAGCTCTTCCTGATAGGCTTTTCTTCCGCTTGCCTGCATTGACACCCGATTCAGGTAATCGCTGTATTTTTTCAAAATTTCTGCTGAGTACTTTGGCAGCAACACATCTTCATAGCCTAACACGGTATGCAGATCTGTGTCCTTCAAAAGCTCCCATAACCTGTCGTAGAGCTTTTCTTCGCACAACAGCCGCGCTTGACCGTAACCGGCAAAGGCGGAAAATACCAGCTCTCGCTTCTGAATCCATTCATCACTGGAATACTGCGATTTCAGTTCATTAAAATATTCAAGACTTTTTGATCGACAAACCAAATCCCACAGTATTTCTATTGCCTTTTCCGTATTGCCTGTTTTTCGGTACAAACGCAATAATTCTCCACGATATCGCTTCACCGAACCCTGATAACTCGTCTCAGTAGAGATACAATCCTCATATATCTCAATTGCCTTAAGAAGTTCGTTTCTCTGTACAAACTGAGCAGCCAGCCATTCGCGCATATGAATATCTTCCCAATGCTCGCGGCAGAATTTTTCTATTTTGTCAAACGATGTCCCTGTATCGTTCAGATAATCCGCCATGCGACGCAATGCAAAACTTCTTTGATAGGAATCAGGTTCTGCACTATTGATTTCTTCATTGATAAAGCCTATGACGCGGCTGCGGAACCGTTCTTCGCGGAACTGTTTGTTTATGAACACCTCTAAGTAATCATCAAGAAATTCATTATCACACAGCTCATATTCCAGAAGCTCCTGATCAAACAGCCAATCCTTGTCCTTCGGCTTCATCTTCTCCGCAATCTCAGGCCAGAACGACGAATAATCGCCCAACAGCATTGTCATCTCGCCGTCATCATCGCTATCTATATCGGCGACCTGCTGACAAAGATAAAAAGACAATTCAAAAGCATTACGGAGCTGTCCGTTATCGATCATGATTCGGATATCATCGGAAAAATCTTCCATATCCTCATAGAAGTCAGAGGCCTCGTTATAATCAATGAATCCCCAGTCGTCCTCATGTTCAAATATCGTGACATCGATCAGCTTTTTGTATTCATCCAATGATGATTGTTGTTTTGATACGCTCAACAAAAACCGTTGCTTTAGTTTTTCGTCATTCTTCAATATTTCTGCAAGAAATGCTTTGACCGCTGCTTCATCTGCCGCATAGACCATGTCGGATATATCT
>CAZVSQ010000302.1:0-274 GCA_964629925.1 uncultured Ruminococcus sp. | reverse complement strand
CTCCTCATACTCATACAGTACAGCCGCCATATGCTTGCAGTAATTGCCGTCCTCCGCATATGGGCAATCACACTCCATGTCAGAAACTTCGCCGTCGTCAAGATAAATCTCAACCTCATATAATTCCGTTCCGCTGACAGTCGCGGAAATCACATCATTTTCTTTGCTGATATCCTCAACCGCGCCTTTCAGATAGTAACCGTAGCCGCGGTCAAGTATCGTTTTGCTGAAAAGCTTTTTCCAATTTTTCATACATGTATCCTTTATTCCTTGC
>CAZVSQ010000301.1:452-1734 GCA_964629925.1 uncultured Ruminococcus sp. | reverse complement strand
TTTAACCGGGTGCTTCTTGAATATGAGTTGTCCGACGGCGATTATCTTGATGAATATTTAGAGTCTTTTATTCTTCGGCAATTTCGCGAGGAGCGGTATCGCGGACGCGTTTTGGATTTCCTCGACAGTCAGATCGAGAATGCGCAACCTGACACCTACGGGAAAAGTGCTGCGCTGAGGCAAAAAATCGTATTTCTGAATGAAACCGGATCGGGATTTGATGAAATCGAAAAGCTCTGCCGCGATCATTGGGAAGATATCCACATCCGTGAATGGCTGGCTCGGCAGTTGATTCAAAGAGAGGAATGGAACAAGGCAATTGAGATTTATGAGGAATGTGTTTCTTCCGATCATGATTATCCCGGATATGTCAAAGGATTTCGCGAAGAACTGCTGCGCTTGTATCGCAGAACAGATAATCGGGAAAAAGAAATGCAAACCCTGTGGGATTTGGTTTGCAAGTCAAATTGCACGGAGTATTATCAGGAGCTGAAATCGCAGTATTCAAGTGAGGAATGGCTCATAGAACGCGAGAAGGTTTTTCCGTGCTTCGGCGCCGGCGGACAGGCTCAATTGCTGTGCGAGGAAAAGCTCTACGACCGCTTGTGGGAGCTTTTGAAGGACAGGGATTTGTATACGGCTTTGGGATATGAGGATGTTTTGCTGCCGAAGTATTCAGCGGAAATTCTAAAAAAGTATCAGATCTACTTGAACCGGGAGGCAACGCAGGCAAGAGGCAGAAGCGCCTATCAGGAGTGGGTGCGCCTGCTCAAACGCATGAAAAAAATCGACGGCGGAAAGGAAATCGCACAGCATATTACCGACGAATGGCGTGTAAAATATAAAAACCGCCGCGCCATGATGGAGGAACTGCGGAAGCAGTAATGTGTCCCGTGCGACAAACAGATTTTATGCGGTCGAATTGGCTTAACAAACAACAAATCGAGAGAGTTACATATTGGTATCGCTTGGCGGTATAAGAACAGCGTCGCAGTCAAAAATGATGCGGCGCTTTTGCTTAAAAAGGTGTAAAAACAACATTTTTGGAAGTGCTTTGCAAACTTGGGCGCATTTGCACTTAAATTTCAATTATCACTTGATATTTTCCCAAAACGGAGTTATACTATTCTTGAAAGTTAGGGGTAAATACCCGTAAGTTTTAAGTGCAAGGAGGCTCGCTATGCATAAGGTTATTAAGCGCGACGAATATCTCAGCAGATTGATTGACAAAAAGGAAAACGGATTGATCAAGGTTATCACCGGAATCAGAAGATGCGGAAAG
>CAZVSQ010000301.1:0-426 GCA_964629925.1 uncultured Ruminococcus sp. | reverse complement strand
TACTGTTTAACCTGTATTACGATTATCTGATCGACAGCGGAGTAAAAGAGGAACAGATCATTACGATCGCTTTGGACGATGATCTTTTCGTGGATTACCGTGATCCGGATAAACTGTCAAAATATATCCGCGGTAAAATCGTCAATAAGGATATGTACTATATTCTCATTGATGAGGTACAGTATGCTATCTCAAAGGACGAGCTGAAAAATCCTGAAAATATCAGACTTTACAATGTCCTCAACGGTCTTATGCGGTTGCGCACTGTCGATATTTATGTAACGGGAAGCAATTCAAAAATGCTCACGAAAGATGTGTTGACAGCCTTTCGCGGCAGGGGGGACGAGGTCAAGGTATATCCTATTTCGTTCAAGGAATACTATTCTTTTGTTGGAGGAGATAAATCCGACGCCTATGAAGAATATG
>CAZVSQ010000300.1:0-1735 GCA_964629925.1 uncultured Ruminococcus sp. | reverse complement strand
AAGCAAAAAATACGGTTTTCTTTCATATTGGTGTTCTGTTAGGCTTAATTCAAAACCGAGAACGGAGGTGATGATCAAATCCGTTGTGGGCTTATTCTTAATATCGGTCAGCGCAGCCGTCAATTCCTTATAGGTGTTTTTATAATTATTTTGAGAAATCGTTTTTAGCTGTTCTGCAATGATTTTTGATTTTGAGACGCGTTTTTCCGATTCCGAGATCATCAGCTTTACTTCTGCCAATTCCGCCTTCAATCTTTCGAGCGTTTCATTTTCCTGCGCTTTCAGAATGGAGATTGTCTTTAATTCATTTTCTTTCTCCGCGAGCTTTTTCATCAAAGGCTGATCGAGCGCCAAAGCCTTGACCTCGGAATAGGTCAGCACATTGTTTTCAAGGTCGCTGATCGTTCTTTGATAGGACGTACCGGACAAAAACTGAGAAATAAAGTTTTGCTTTGTTTCCAGTATCTGCCAAGCGTATGAATCAAAGCTTCCCTCCGCTATGTATCGAAAAATCATAACAGACTCATTTTGATTGCCTTTTCTGATGATCCTGCCTTCTCGCTGAACCATATCCGAAGGCCGCCACGGAACATCAAGATGATGGATCGCTTTCAGCCGCATCTGAACATTAGCGCCGATCCCGAGCTTAAAGGTTGAACCGATAAGTATCCGTATTTCGCCGGAATTAAACCGCCTGAATAATTCGACTTTTCGGCGTAGAATAATCACAAAAAATAAGCTGTGTTGTTTCGGGGTAACGATCCTGATTTGTATCCTCATCCACACGCGTCAGGTATATCCTGACGTCACAAAAATCATCCACGGGGATGTATTTTGACTCGCTGTCCTCCCGCAAAAACAAGATATCTTCGAGAAAATCCTTTACTTTGAAATTCTCAAAATTCCCGTACTGCATCCAGTTGGTTATGAGGACTAGCTCCTTGTCGTTAAGAAAAGAAATCAGTTCATCCACAGTGGGATATGTTATCGAAGCAGAATCATCTTTTTTTCGTAGCAGATTTTTTTCGAAATAACCTTTTGTAGTACATTGTCAAATAATACTCGCAGTCCTCATATACGGTTTTTGTGTCTGCAATCCTTATAGCAAATGATCTGCTGATAAAATTGCTGATATGCCCTACAAACACGCTTGAAGAATAAGGACTTGAATACTTCTTTTTTTCGGGCATCTTTAATAAAGCGAAAAGCCGATCATCAAGCATTTTGCGTATTGTTTCTTCCGAACTGCCTTTCAGAATGATCTCCATATCATTATCACATATTATCGCCATCTTTTTCCCTCCCGTTCTTAACAATTGGAAATCCCGCAAGTTTCAATGCCTCAGCCGAATACATCAGCGGTGTTGTCTTAGCTAACACTTCTTCCATGAGGATTCTGTGATAACCTGCCAAAAGCAAGCACAGGTCATCGCCGAACTTTCCTTTCAGCCAATTACTTATGATTTTCAGAACACGATCGATCCCCGTCAGTTCTTTGCGGTAGTATTCAACGTCCATATAGTTCCACCACACTTCATGAAAGGGACCGATATATCCTGAATTATCCATCATATAGCCATACAGATTCATATCCGAAGTATCTCCGCCGTGCTCTAATCTCATTTTAATGTATTCTTCACGATCCCAATTAGACGGAATAACGATGTCTGTCAAAACAATCGGCTCCTCACTTTCAAATCGATTGTGGGTAAAAACAATATCCCCTCGCTTAAAC
>CAZVSQ010000299.1:0-1746 GCA_964629925.1 uncultured Ruminococcus sp. | reverse complement strand
CGCCGTTGCAGAAACCTTTGTGTTATTACAAGTTTTCCAAAGGCGGCTTTGGATGGAACGTCACGTTCCCGCGAGTTTTGATGCGCCGTTGCAGAAACCTTTGTGTTATTACAAGTTTTCCAAAGGCGCGCTTCCTGCCGCGTGGCGGCCGCGTGGCGGCTAAAAGCGGAAATACAGGAACGGGCTGTAATCCTGTCTTACGAGTGAAGCGGTGCAGAGCACCAGAACTCCCATGCAGAACAGGCTTTCCGCAACCCAGATAAAGCGCGTTGCGGCTACGCGGTTATATACCTTTGCGGCAACCGGCGTGCACGCGAAGAACGCCGCGGCAAGCAGCGGCAGGTAACTTAGAATAGTGTTTATCGTGTTCTCGCTGCCGAGGCCTCTGCTGAAATCAAACAGGTTTGAGAAGAACTCGCCGAGCAGGTTAACGTCGGTGAACTTGAACAGTCCCCAGCCGAAGATAACAAGCACTATAGCGTAGAAGTGCTGAAAGAACGACGGCAGCTTATCGAGGAAGCGCTTGAGCACAAACTTTTCGAGGATGAGCAGCAAGCCGAAATACAAGCCCCAGAAAATGAAGTTGTACGCCGCTCCGTGCCAAAGTCCCGTCAGTCCCCAGACTATCATAAGGTTTAAAATCTGACGCGCTACGCCCTTGCGGTTGCCGCCCAGCGGAATGTAAACATACTCTTTGAACCAGGTGGACAGCGAGATATGCCAGCGCCGCCAGAAATCGGTGATTGACTTTGAAATGTAAGGATAGTTGAAGTTTTTGAGGAACTCAAAGCCCATCATGTTGCCAAGTCCGCACGCCATGTCGGAATAGCCCGAGAAGTCGAAATAGAGCTGAAGCGAAAAGGCGATTATTCCTACCCACGCGCCAAGCACGCCGCTGCCCTCTACCATAACCATCCGGTGGGTATCGGAGTTCTCGGCGACCAGGATTATCTTGACTAGCGACGCCATTTGGTCGGCTATCAGCACCTTTTTGGCAAGTCCAACGCAGAACAGCTTTACGCCCTTTGTAAACATCGCCAAAGTTTCGCGGCGGTGGACAAGCTGCTCGGCAACGTCGCGGTAACGCACGATCGGTCCCGCAATAAGCTGAGGGAACAGCGCGACATAAGTTCCGAAATTAAAGAAGTTCCTTGACACGGGCGCGTCGTCGCGGTAAACGTCGATAACGTAGCTCATGGTCTGGAAGGTGTAGAAGCTGATTCCCACCGGCAGGCTGATATTCATGGGCGCAAGATCCGCTCCCGTTATCATGTTGTATGTCTCGATGAACATGTCCGTGTACTTGAACACGCACAGCACGCCGACGTCTATAACGCAGGTTATAATCAAAAACAGCTTCATCAAAGCGCGGTTGCCCCTGTTTCGGTCAACAAGAAAACCGCCTATGTAGTTTATTATGACGTTGAACAGCATGAGGAACACAAGCAGCGGTTCGCCCCAGCCGTAGAACAAGAGATTGATGAAGAACAGGAAGATATTTCGTCCCTTGCGCGGCACTATATAGTAAATAAGCAGCGTCAGCGGCAAGTAGGCAAACAGAAATACCAGGCTTGAAAATACCACTCTCTCAACTCCTTTTTTTCACATACATTCTTATTTTATTATATCGCAGGTAATAAGTCAAGAATATTCGGGCGCTGAAAAAGCATTTCGACATTTTTTGGCAATGCCGTCAAGTAATTAGGAGTATCTGAGGAAGTTTTGTTTATTTCAAACGTCCGCCAC
>CAZVSQ010000298.1:0-1748 GCA_964629925.1 uncultured Ruminococcus sp. | reverse complement strand
GCGAGGTTATGAACATCGACCTGCCCACTCCGTTTGAGCGCATGAGCTACGCTGACGCCATGAACAACTACGGCTCCGACAAGCCGGATATCCGCTTTGACATGAAGATTCAGGATATTTCCGACCTTGTAAAGGACTGCGGCTTCGGCGTGTTCACGGGCGCTATCGAAAACGGCGGCTCGGTTCGCGCGATCGTTGCAAAGAACGCGGCTTCCGTTTACACCCGCAAGGAGATCGACAAGCTAACCGAGCAGGCTAAGGGTATCGGCGCAAAGGGACTTGCCTATGTAAGATGGGTTGACGAGCCGAACGCTTCCTTCAAAAAGTTTATGACCGAGGACGAGCTTTCATCGATTTACGAGCGCCTCGGCGCAGAAAAGGGCGACGTTATCCTGATCGTCGCCGATAAAAACAGCACCGTGCTTTCAACTCTGGGAGCGCTGCGCCTTACCGTGGCAAAGCGCCTTGATATTATTCCCGACGAGTTCAAGTTCCTCTGGATAGTCGACTTCCCGTTTTTTGAAAAGGACGAGGAGAGCGGCGAGTGGGTAGCTATGCACCACCCGTTCACCATGCCAAAGGAAGAGTGCATCCAATACCTCGACACCGACCCGTCAAAGGTGATCGCCAAGGCTTACGACCTCACGCTCAACGGCGTTGAGCTGTCCAGCGGCTCAATGCGAATCACCGACTACGAGCTTCAGCAGAAGATGTTCCGCGCCCTTAAGCTTACCGACGAGGAGATCGAGGCAAAGTTCGGCTTCCTTGTTGAGGCGTATAAGTACGGCGCACCGCCACACGGCGGAATGGGTATAGGCCTCGACCGTGTAACAATGCTGCTCTGCGGAGCCGACAGCCTGCGCGACGTCACCGCGTTCCCAAAAGTCCAGAACGCAAGCGAGCTTATGTCGTCTTGCCCCTCGCCCGTTGACAGCGAGAGCCTTGACGTGCTTGGAATCGAAGTAAAGAAACCCGAATAATACCAATCCCTGTTTTGCGGAGTGTTGCATTATGGAAAAACTGATCATTCCCCTTGCGGTCATCGCCGGTCTGCTCGCCGTTATTATCGGCGCGGGCTTCTATATCAAGTCAAAGGTGTCAAAATTCTCGCGCGAGGCTTTCGGCACCTCGGACTTCTTCAAGGGCTATAACGAGCAGAAAAAGAAGCTGAGCGAAACTCCGCGTTCCGTTCATTCGGCAACGGGGATCTATCTGCCTCAGATACACAAGGATTTTCCCGAGTTTGACTACGACTTGTTCCGCGTTCAGGCTAAAGAGGCGGTGCGCGGTTACCTTAACGCTATAGCAACGTGCTCGACTGCCACACTGCCCGATACTATGACTCCGACGCTTAAGACCTATATCCTTGAAATAATCGAGAACCTCAACGCCAACGGACAGAGGCAGTATTACATCGAGCCGGTTATCCATGACGCGCAAATAGGGCGTTACCTGAAGGACGGCGCCACCGTAACGATAAGGTTCAACGTAGCCGTGGGCATGATCTCGTACCTTGAGGACGAAAACGGCAGGCTCATTAACGGCGACCGCGAAAACAAGCTTCAAACCGTTTACGAGGTCGACTTGGTCTATTTACAGGACGCCGACAAAATGGGCGTTTACGCCGAAGGGTTAGGGCTTACCTGTCCCAACTGCGGCGCGCCCGTCAGAAACTTGGGGCAAAAGGTCTGCGAGTACTGCGGCTCGGGCATAATTGAAGTCAACACCCGCGTGTGGAAGTTCAACTC
>CAZVSQ010000297.1:1281-1756 GCA_964629925.1 uncultured Ruminococcus sp. | reverse complement strand
GCCGTGTCAATATCAACAATGATTGATTCGATGTTGACATTCGCAATTTCGTATTGTTTCAATTCTTCTGGTGTAATCAATTCAATTCCTCCTAATTATGAATAATCTTGTATTTTCCTTCGGTAATTGCCTTGTAAACAATCTCAGAACATTCCACGGTTGCTATACTCGCATGATTATTTCCGCAAACTGTTATGGGCGGCAATCCAATGCTTTCATCAAATACGATTTCAAAATCCGCATTGCTTTCATTGTTGATTCTCAGTAAAACAGGTTTTTTCTTTGATTCGCAGAAGAATACGTCGTCATTTGTATAGCCGTATTTTTCCAGCAATTCTTTTGCGATCTGTTTAGTTAATGTTTTCTTCTCCATTATAAGACCTCAAACTCCTTTTCATAGCAATCTTCGCAAACGGCAAAACCAAATCCGGCATTGCTGTGAATTTTCCGTGAAGTGTATGCGTCACCAAATTTC
>CAZVSQ010000297.1:0-1271 GCA_964629925.1 uncultured Ruminococcus sp. | reverse complement strand
ATTTCAGCGGTTTTCCGCAAGCGGCACAAGCCACAATCTCGTCCATGTCATTTGAATATGTGGTTTTTCTCGGTTTATCATTCATATTATTTACTCCCCATAATCAACATTCATATTTGCTTCGATTTCTCGGATAACTTGTTCCAAATCCGCCTTGCGTGTTTCTGCTTCATAGATTGCCTTATACTCTTTTAATGACAATCTCTTTATTTTCGGCGTAGTTCCGTCGTATTTTATCTCTACGATAGATAACAATACTTTCTCGAATACCCATTTAAGGGCAATATATTTGTGCAAATCACGCAGCGATTCACATTCCACAAACTCGGCATATCCATCTTGCGATTTTATGCGGAATATTCTGTTACCGTTGAATGTTGCATTATCTGAAATTTTCCGTGCCATAGTTATTCCTCCATTAATCCCTTGTGATGTTTTGCAAGAATATAAACTGTTGTATCATTCAGGTAGTACACATTCTTTCCGATTTTCACGCGCCTATTCTCTACCATATCCGCGACTTTTTCCACGAACGCTGCGGCAGTTTTAGCGCTTGCAAGTGCTGTTTTAACATATGCTGCCTGAACGTGCGGCATATAATATTCCGCTGACCAAATATTATTTCTGAGTTTGGATAATTTAACCACACAACAGAAATCATTTATCTTTTTTACGCCCTCGATTTCCGTGGTTTCAATCTCTTTTATGATGTCATCCTGCGCGGTTTTGAGTAATTCTGATATTGACTGCTCTATCCGCAGAATTTCCTGTAAACTTACAATATCGTTCATTTCACACCTCATATCCAAGCATCGGCAGCGCAAACGCGGGTGTACTGTCCGACAACCTGCATTGGTTGTTTACACGAATCAAATCCTTCATCGCACTTGCCAAATTCCTCACCAGAACCACAACCGCAAAGATCAAGTCCATAGTGGTTGACACAATGGTTGCAACAATAGCTTTCCGGCAATCTCTCGATTTTGCGGAGGTCAATGCTCGGAAAGAATTTCCGCAAGTTCTTCTGCTTGCAGGAATACGCTTCGCCATTCTCCATAAACAGCGTAATTGCGCCACAAGAACATTTCTGATAATTTTCAATCTCATACATCATGTTGTTTCCTCCCTTTCATAGATAGTTTTTCCGCGATAAACAATTCGCGAAATATTGTTTACATAAATCTTTTCGTCATATTTTTCAATTCCCAAAGCGGTCATTAAACGTTCGCCGCTGGAATAAGACAAAAAGTCATAACAACCAAAAGCATAAC
>CAZVSQ010000296.1:0-1759 GCA_964629925.1 uncultured Ruminococcus sp. | reverse complement strand
ATTACAGTAAAGGTGCTCAAGGCAAAACCCGTTGAGCTGACTGTCGACGGCAAGACCAGACTTATCGTGCTCGCTTACGGAAAGGTTGAGGATTCGCTCAAGATGGCAGGCGTAGAGCTCGGCAGCGACGATATTCTCAATGTTAAGCGCGACGACAAGGTAGAAAAAATTAAAAAGATCAAGATCCAGCGCGTTGTATATAAGCTTACAACCGAAACGGCTGAGGTTCCCTTCGAGCAGGTGACCGAGAAATCCGACAAGGTTGACCTCGGTGAAACAAAGATCGGCACAGAAGGCAAAAACGGCGAGAAGCAGATCATAAAAAAGGTTAAGTATATCGACGGCAAGGCTAAGGACTCGACCGTTGTTTCCGAAAAGGTGACAAAAAAGCCCGTCAATGAGGTGACTCTCATCGGCACAAAGGGCGCGGCTACAACGGGCGGCGCGGGAACCTTCACCGATGAAAACGGCGTGACCGTTGCTTATAAGGAAGTATTTACCGGCTCCGGCACAGCTTATACAGCTCCCGCAGGAGCAGGAACTGCTACAGGCGTTCCCGCTTATCACGGCGGCGTTGCTATCGATCCCAACCTTATTCCTTACGGCTCAAAGCTTTATGTGGTTTCAACCGATGGCAGCATGGTTTACGGATACTGCACCGCGGTCGATACAGGCGGATTCTGCGACGACGGCAGCGCTATTGTCGATGTGTTCTACAATACATATGACGAGTGCGTAAACTGGGGCAGACGCGACGTAAACGTTTACGTTATTGAATAAATGATTGTTGTTTTTTGTGAAAAGAATTGATTTCTTGAAAAGAATGCGTTATAATAGGGGACAGCACCGCGGTTTTGGTGCTGCCCCTTGATTATTTTTGAAAGGATATTGATTATGAAAAGAATACTTGCTTTTATTCTGTGTGCGGGAATATTTGCTGCTGTGGCGGCGGGCTGCGGCGGAACGCAAAAGTCGGCGGTTGCCACTGAGGACGAGGCTTACAAGTCGACATATACATTAAAGAAGAATGTAAACGACTACGACGATACCCTTAAGGGACTGTGCCAGTACTTCGGCGCTCTCGGCTACATCAATCCGATAGACAAAAACCAGGACATTACATATTCCGACATGAAGGGCGAGCTTATCGGCGCGGTAAAGAATACGGGCAAGCGCTTTCAGGCAAAGCATACCGAGGACACCGTTATTGAGCTGTATGAATACGACCTCAAAAACCTTAACGCTACCGCGGACGAGGTAAGGGGCTCGGTTGAAAAGGACGGTACTTTTGTAAACCTTATCGGCGAGACCGTAAAGAACTGCTACCTCTCAAACAACAAAAAGTATCTGATGATCTATACCGACAACACGATCAACGACGATACAAAAGAGACCGACAAAAACTACAAGGCGAGAGAAGAAGTAGTCAAGAACTTTAAGGCGTTCCACGAAAAATAATCTATCAGGGCAGGGCTTGGCACCTGCCCTTCTTTATTGTAATAAAGCGGCATACTATATCTTGTGATGAGGCAAAGGAATTCTTCCCAAAATACACAATGAAAAAGTTTTTTTGAAAAAAATGAAAAAAGGGGTTGACTTTTGTAGCGCCAAGTATTATAATAGCATATGTTCGGTCGGGAACAACGACACATGCGAATGTGAAATATCGCTAAATCAAATGATATTTTGTTGTGCAGATTGAACAAAGGACCTTGAAAATTAAACAACGAAAAGAAAGAAACCCGTAATGACTTTGAGT
>CAZVSQ010000295.1:0-1762 GCA_964629925.1 uncultured Ruminococcus sp. | reverse complement strand
TGGAAAACTCTATGGCGGTCGTTTCCTGCCTTGAAAACGGCGCGGAGGTGTGCCCCAGAGCCGCCGAGTGCGATACCCTTCCGATGTGGTCGGAGCTGAATAATCTTATCCATGATTTCCTCTATTCAAAAAAGTTATCGGATCTTCTGTAACATGGAACCGGAAACAACAAAGCCCTCTTTCTCGTTTTGCTGTGAGAAAGAGGGCTGTCATTTTCATTCTGTGGTTATCAGTCTGCAAAAAGGGGCGTCGAGAGATAACGGTCGCCTGTGTCGGGGAGGATGACGACAATGGTCTTGCCCTTGTTTTCCGGACGCTTGGCAAGCTCGATCGCCGCGAATGTCGCTGCTCCGGAGGAAATGCCTACCAATACGCCTTCGCTTCTGCCAATCAGCTTGCCGGTCGCAAAGGCGTCCTCGTTGGAAACGGGAATGATCTCGTCGTAAATATCGGTGTTGAGCACGTCGGGAACGAAGCCTGCGCCGATACCCTGAATTTTATGTGCGCCTGCGACGCCCTTGGAAAGAACGGGAGATGTCTCCGGCTCAACAGCGACAACCTTTACATCGGGCTTCTGTGATTTCAGATATTCGCCCGTGCCGGTCACGGTACCGCCGGTGCCGACGCCCGCTACAAGGAAATCCACCTCGCCGTCGGTGTCCTCCCAAATTTCGGGACCTGTCGTCGCCCTGTGAACGGCGGGATTTGCGGGATTGACGAACTGACCGGGAATAAAGCTGTTCTCGATTTCCTTTGAAAGCTCCTCAGCTTTGGCGATAGCGCCCTTCATACCCTTGGTGCCGTCGGTGAGTACAAGCTCTGCGCCGTATGCCTTCATCAACTGGCGGCGCTCAACGCTCATCGTCTCGGGCATAGTGATGATCAGTCTGTAACCCTTTGCTGCGGCGACGGAAGCGAGTCCGATTCCTGTGTTGCCCGATGTCGGTTCGATCAAAACGCTGCCGGGTTTGATAAGACCCTTGCTTTCCGCGTCCTCGATCATCGCCTTTGCGATCCTATCCTTGACGCTGCCGGCAGGATTGAAGTATTCGAGTTTTGCGACGATTTTCGCCTGCAAGCCGAGTTCCTTCTCGATGTGCGTCAATTCAAGCAAAGGGGTTTTGCCAATCAATTGGTCTGCTGTTTGATAAATCTTACTCATAATGAATGCCTCCTGAAATCATAACCTATAAAAGAAGTATGTTAGTGGAATGGCTATATCATACTCCTCATTTTTGAATTTGTCAATAGAAAATTTGAAAAAAGTCTTGAAAACATATCAACATACTGTTATAATAGGGAAACGGAGGCGATAAAGATGTTGATTTCAACAAAAGGACGTTACGCGCTTCGTGTCCTGATCGATATGGCGGAACACAGCGGAAACGAATATATCAAGCTTAAGGATATTGCCGAGCGGCAGGAGATTTCCGAAAAGTATTTGGAGAGCATTGTCAAGCAGCTTGTCATGAATAAAATCGTGACCGGCTTACGCGGTAAGGGTGGCGGCTACAAATTAGCAAAAGCACCTGATGAAATCATTGTCGGCGAGGTGCTGCGTTTTATGGAGGGCAGTCTTGCGCCTGTTGCTTGTTTAGAGGACGCGCCCTGTCCGCGTGCTGCCGAGTGCCGAACGCTTGAGTTTTGGCGCGGTCTTGATGAAACGATCCGCCGTTACACCGACAGCTTTACCGTTGCGGATCTAACACGCACTGATAATGCGGGCTTTGATTACATAATTTAGGATGATTTGAGATGACGA
>CAZVSQ010000294.1:0-1773 GCA_964629925.1 uncultured Ruminococcus sp. | reverse complement strand
TTATAAACCTCCTGTGGCGGGAAAACCCACTATTTTAATGGTGGGATGAAAGCCACATTTTATTTGTTGAAGAGTAGATATATCACTTGAATATATCTACTTTGTGTGGTATAATATAAATATGAAAAATACATATAAACATACTAAAACCACAGTTTCTTTAATTAACTATCATTTTGTTTTCTGCCCTCGCTACCGTAGAAAAATCTTCCTGATTGAAGGACTTGAAGAACGGTTTAAGGAGCTAACCTTAGCGGAGTGTAAAAAACAAAATATTGACGTTCTTGCATTAGAATGCCACATAGATCATGTACATATTTTTGTAAGCACACTTCCTAATCATTCAATACCTATGATAATGAAACAAATTAAGACTGCTTCTTCTCACGTTCTGCGTGAGGAATTTCCTGTCCTTGCTGCTATGCCGAGCCTATGGACACGAAGCTATTTTGTTTCTACAGCGGGAAACGTCAGCTCGGAAACAATCAAATGGTATGTGGATACTCAAAAGACCAGACCGTAGGTGTCCTATGAACAAAGGTATTAAATTTCGCATCTACCCTAACAGGGAACAGCAAAACTTAATAGACCGTACTCTCGGCTGTGCTCGCTTCATATATAATCATGGGCTTGCGTATAGGATTGAACAGTATAAGCTTGGAAATAAAGCCAACTACACTGTTACCAACGCTATGCTCACTGAGATGAAGCAGCAGGAAGGATGCGCTTTCCTTAAAGAGGTTGACAGTATAGCTTTACAGCAATCTCTGAGAGATTTGGACAGAGCATATCAAAACTTCTTTAAGCGTTTGGGTAAGTACCCCTGCTTCAAGAGCAAGCACAACCATCATCAGAGTTACAGAACGCTCAATCAAGGTGACAATATTCGCATTGAGGACGGTAAGCTCAAACTTCCAAAGCTTGGCTTTGTAAAAGTAAAGCAGTCTATGGAAGTCGGTCACATCAACAATGTTACCGTTGAGCGCACACCCACAGGCAAATACTTTGCTGTGCTAAATGTGGATTTTGAGCCTATACCTCTTGTACCCTCGGACGCTGTGATAGGCATTGACGTTGGCATTAAAGCTTTCGCCACAGACAGCAACGGCAATATGATTCCAAACCATAAGTATTTAGAGAAAGCACAGCGCAAGCTTCGCCGTGAGCAGCGTAAGTTGTCTCGCACAGTAAAAGGCTCAAACAACCGCAACAAGCAGCGTAAACGTGTTGCCGCTGTACACGAGAAGGTATCTAATCAGCGAAATGATTTTTTGCAAAAGCTTTCAACTACACTGATTAACGAAAACCAAGTAATCTGTGTGGAAGATTTGAAAGTTAAGAATATGCTTAAGAATCATAAGCTTGCAAAGAGCATATCCTCAGCTTCGTGGAGTAAATTCTTTACAATGCTTGAATACAAAGCTGCGTGGTACGGCAGGACAGTACAGAGAGTGCCTACTACCTATCCGAGCAGTCAGCTTTGCGGTTCCTGCGGATACAAGAACCCGATTGTAAAGAACCTTGCCCTGCGCAATTGGATTTGCCCGTTGTGCGATACGCAGCACAATCGAGATGTAAACGCTGCGCAAAATATTCTAACAAAAGGATTAGCTATGATTAGCTGACCTTTCCATACATAGAGTACCGTAGGGCATACGGGAACTCTCTAATCTACGCTTGCGGAGACTATGTAAGCCGAGCGCACCCTTCGGGAAGCTCGCAGCGGTCTGTGAAGCAAGAATCCCACGGTTTTAACCGTGTGGAGTGTCAATT
>CAZVSQ010000293.1:1010-1813 GCA_964629925.1 uncultured Ruminococcus sp. | reverse complement strand
AATGAACCTCGGCGAGCGCGATGCGTTTCGTCGGGGTTTCTCTTTGGCTGTCAGGCTGATGGTTGACGCAATGTCGCAATCCTAAAACACAGCGCATGAATCAAGAACTTCCTTGGTTCGTGCGCTGTTGTTTTGGGAACATATTTTCGATAATCCATTGACATTATCGAACGGATGTGCTATAATATCGATATTACAGGTTCATATTCAAACAAACCGCGTTAATCGGTTTTGTTTGGCTTTTGTGTTTTGACCGGTAAACAGGGACGAAAAATACGGCACATACGTCGCCAAAAGCATTGTTTTTCTTTTCCGTGCCGCACCAGAGCAGGCCTTCGGCGCTCAGGCGTCCGCTTTTGCTTTGTCAAAATCACTAAATTCATATACTTATTTTTGGATTGCGTAAAAATCATGAATATGTTATCCCTTTTTCAAATTTGGGATAGCTTTTTTCAAATTTTCCATACCGGCAAATTTTTGCCGGTATAATTTTTTGGTGTTTTTATATAATCACAATATATTACTCTGAAACGAAAAAGCACGTCCAAAAAAGGAAGGTACGCGCCCAAAGGATGTTTTTGAAAAATTATTTGATAATTGAAAAGAGGTGTTACTATGCAGAACGATCATACTTCAACAGACGATGACCGTGAGGAAATGGTATTCCTTTCAACAAAGGATGTTGCTGACGCTTTAGGCTGTTCATTGCCGACAGCCCGAAAAATTATGCGCCGTCCGTCATTTCCGCTCATTCGCGTCGGAAAGAATATGCGCGTTTCCAAGTCAGCTTTTTTAAAGTGGGC
>CAZVSQ010000293.1:0-991 GCA_964629925.1 uncultured Ruminococcus sp. | reverse complement strand
GGATTTTGCCGTGTTATAATATTGACAACAAGCAAATCCTCTGTGCTTGTGGTTGGAAAGGATTAATATATGGCAGCCACTAAGAAGCAGAAAAACAAAAAGCGCCGTCCGAGAGGAACAGGCAGCATATACTATGACGCAAAGCGCAAGCGCTATATCGGGCAGGTCGTTGTTGAATACGGCGACGGCTCTACCGGCAAGAAAACCGTCAGCGGAATAACGAAAACCGAGGTTTCCGACAAGCTGCGAGATATCCAGTTTCGTGCAATGAACGGTGAGTTTCTTGAGGAGAAAAAGATACCCATTCCTACCGTTTATGAGTATGCCGAAAAGATGATGGACGAGCAGCTTGATTACTCGCAGTCCTGCATTAACAAGATGTATCAGCTTCTGGGTGCTGTTTCAACAAGGCGACTCACCGAAAGATCATCGAGGACAACCCTATCAAGGAAATTAAATGTCCAAAGTCGAACAAAAAGACAATTCCTGTTCGGGCTTTGACGGTTGACGAGCAGAAAAAGCTCATTGACGTACTCAAAAACGAGGATATTCGCTACGGCGATATTATGCTCTTGTCAATGTTTACGGGAATGCGAGCCGGAGAGTGCTGTGCATTAATGGTAGAGGATATAGATTTTTCTGCCAAGACGATTCGAGTCAGCAAAACGGTTGCAAGAGGAAAAAACGGAAAGAATGTTTTCAATGAAACAAAAACATCGGCAGGAACCAGAACGCTTTTCATCAATGATGAATTAGCGGATTTTTTAAAGACTGTTGTCGGTGATAGGGAAAAGGGGCTTCTGTTTCTTTCGAGCAACAATAATCTTGTTCCCGCTAATCAAGTCAACTATTCGTATTCTGCTGTCTTGAAATCACATAAGATTGTAGATGAATCGGTTTACGGCAAAGTTGATTTACACTCACTTCGTCACACCTACGCGACAAGGTGTATTGAATCGGGAATGCCCGCAAAAGTTCTTCAAGGAATACT
>CAZVSQ010000292.1:0-1878 GCA_964629925.1 uncultured Ruminococcus sp. | reverse complement strand
CCCACCGGCACCGGAGAATGTGCCCACCGGCACCGGAGAATGTGCCCACCGGCACCGGAGAATGTGCCCACCGGCACTTACTCGCCGAGTCCGCTTTCGATTCTCTCTACAGCGTCAGCCAGAGCCTCGTTTTCATCGTCGCCTTCGCAGACGATCTCGATCTCGCTGCCGCACTTAATGCAGGCCGCAATGATGTTGAGCAGGCTTTTTGCGTTGTAGCTGTTGCCGTTGAACAAAATCGTAACGTTTGAGGAATATTTGCCCATAGCGGTAGCAAATACCGAAGCCGGACGCATATGGAAGCCCTGAGCGTTTACAAGTGTTACTTTTTTAGATACCATAAGTCATTTCTCCTTTATGTGTAAGTAAAATATTAACGAAGTTATGTAAATCCGTAGTGACAGCCCTTGCGGCTGTCAGCACCGACTCGCAGCATCACTGTGAGTCGGTTGGGAGACCGCAAGGGTCTCCCCTACAAAATCATTTAATATTCAATGTGTTTATTATTCTTTAACGGGTTTTTTAAGAAGCGTAAGCAAGGCTGTTCCCACAACAGCGCCGATTGCAAGCGCAAGAAAGTAGAGAGCAGGATTTCCGATTGTGGGCAAGACGAAGATACCGCCGTGAGGTGCCATAAGAGTGCAGCTCCAAAGTCCGGACAAAGCACCGGCGCAGGCGGAGCCTACCATACAGCTCGGAATAACCTGAAGCGGATGGCTTGCCGCATAAGGAATGGCGCCCTCGGTAATAAATGAAATTCCCATTACAAAGTTTACGGGACCGCTCTTTCTTTCAGCAAGAGTCCAGCGCTTTTTGAAAATAGTGGTGCTGAGCGCAATTACGAGCGGAGGAACCATACCGCCGATCATAACGGCAGCCATTACCTTGTAAGAAGCCTGTGTGCCGCTGGAGAGCAGAGTGGTAGCGGTTACATAAGCTGCCTTGTTGAACGGGCCGCCCATGTCAATTGCCATCATTGCAGCCATTAAAGCGCAAACCGGAACAAGAAGCGCAGGTTTTTCAGCCATATAGGTAACGCCGTCTACCAAGCCCTTGTTGATTATGCCCATAACGGGATTTACCGCACACATCATTACGCCGACTATGCCCAAGCCTGCAAGCGGATAAATTAGAATAGGTTTAAGACCTTCCAAAGCACGCGGCAAATGGTCGCACGCCTTTTCAAGCATTTTAAGCAGCCATCCTGCGACAAAGCCCGCCAGCAATGCTCCGAGAAAACCGGAAACGGCATCACTGTCACCGCCGGGATTCCAGAAGGTATTACCTGCAGAAGCCAGCGCACCACCAACGATACCTACAAGCAAGCCGGGACGGTCTGCTATGGACATAGCGATAAAGCCAGCAAGAATCGGCAGCATGAAGTTACTCATAGCAACTCCGCCTATATTCTTAAACCATGCTGCAACGGGGGTTACCGTACCGAAAAGACTATTGCCGTTAGCGTCAAAGTTTTTGGGATCAGCCGCGTCAACGCCCGCGAACGAGTCGATAAGGAACGCTATAGCGATAAAGATACCGCCGGCTACAACGAACGGGAGCATGTGCGATACGCCGTTCATAAGGTGCTTGTAAAGCTTACGTCCGAAGCTCTCGTCGCCGATGTCTTCGGAGGCGGAAGCCGCCTTGACGGAGTGGAAAATGGGAGCCTGACCGTTTACTATCTTGTTTATGAGCTCCTCGGGCTTGTGAATGCCGTCGGCAACCTTTGTGGAGATTACGGGCTTGCCGTCAAAGCGAGCCGTCTCAACGCTCTTGTCGGCGGCGATGATGTTTCCGTCGCACTCCGCGATTTCCTTCGCCGTGAGTACGTTCTTCGCTCCGCCCGAGCCGTTTGTCTCGACCTTGATTGTAATTCCC
>CAZVSQ010000291.1:0-1908 GCA_964629925.1 uncultured Ruminococcus sp. | reverse complement strand
TGCAAAAAAATTATAATATTTCAAAAAACCTAAAACACCAAAATTAATAACAAGCGCAAGCGCCATTATCATTCTTTTATTTTTCTTGATTTTGTTTTTATACTGCTGTTTTTGTTGTCTGCTCCATACAGTTTTATTCTCTATCAGTTCTTGCTTTGCCTTACATGATACTCTATCAATCCAAACAGTAATCAAATATGTAGATACCGTTGTTAATAAAATAAAAGCTATATACTTAAAACCGGCAAACATATAAAATACATAACTGGCAGCAAGTAGAACAATCCATCTATTCCGTTTTAAAGGCAGTGAAAAGTAAAGAATAGCCGTAATTAAAACAAGAGCAAAAAAGTTAATTGATGTATAACTCATTCATGAAACCTTAAATAAACTGAATATTGCTTTTAATTCGTATGATTTACTATAGTGTCAATACCGATACATGTAACAGATTGTTTCCATTACTGTTTCCTCCAAACCATCTTATTTACAACGCCTGTGTAAGACTGGATGATTTTGATGACTTTATCAGACACGTTCTCGTCCGTATAATCCGGCACGGGAACACCGATGTCGTTGTTTTTATTCATTTCTACGGCGACGTCAACCGCTTGCAGCAGACTCTTTTCGTCGATACCGGCGAGGATAAAGTCTGCCTTGTCGAGTGCTTCAGGGCGTTCGGTGCTGGTGCGGATACAGATTGCCGGGAAGGGATGACCGATACTTGTGAAGAAGCTGCTCTCCTCGGGCAATGTACCGCTGTCGGACACAACCGCAAAGGCGTTCATCTGCAAGCAATTATAGTCATGGAAGCCGAGCGGTTCGTGCTGAATAACGCGCTTATCAAGTTGAAAGCCGCTCTGCTCTAAACGCTTTTTGGAACGCGGATGACAGGAATAGAGAATCGGCATATCGTACTTTTCCGCCATTTTATTGATGGCGGTGAACAGCGAAGTGAAGTTCTGCTCGGTGTCGATGTTCTCTTCCCTATTTGCAGAAAGCAAAATATACTTGCCTTTTTCAAGGCCTAACCTTTCGTGAATGTCGCTCGCTTCGATTTTATCCAAATTGCTGTGCAAG
This sequence comes from uncultured Ruminococcus sp., assembly GCA_964629925.1. Taxonomy (GTDB): domain Bacteria; phylum Bacillota; class Clostridia; order Oscillospirales; family Acutalibacteraceae; genus Ruminococcoides. Next base: position 828 of record CAZVSQ010000291.1, on the reverse strand, counting down.
ACCTCTGCCATCGGCGAACCGGTAACATAGGTACGCTCTTTCGGAAGTCCGGTGTCGGCTAGATAACGCCTTGCATGCTCGGAATACGCCATATTGACATCGCTGATAATATCAACGATTCTGCGGTTTGTCTCCTCGGGCAGGCATTCATCCTTGCAACGGTTACCTGCTTCCATATGGAAAATCGGAATATGAAGTCTTTTCGCGCCGATCACGCTCAGGCAAGAGTTCGTGTCGCCCAAAACAAGCACCGCGTCAGGCTTAATCTCAACCATCAGCTTATAGCTTGCGGCGATGATGTTACCCATCGTCTCGCCCAAATCTGCGCCGACAGCATTCATATACACATCGGGATCATCAAGCTGCAAATCCTTGAAGAACACGCCGTTGAGGTTGTAGTCATAGTTCTGTCCGGTGTGCGCAAGAATGGTGTCAAAATACTTTCGAGCCTTATTAATCACCATCGCAAGTCGGATAATCTCCGGGCGTGTGCCGACGATGATTAACAGCTTAAGTTTTCCGTTGTTTTTGAAGCTAACGTTACATTCGTTCATAATGATTTCCTTTTCGTTTTTGGATTATCCTGTTAAATAACATATATATTAGCATTCCTAATACTGCACCGACGAAATTGTTTATAATATCATCAACCTCAAACGAGCCGCATTTTGTAATCAGCTGCATGGTTTCGATAAATACCGTCAGCAGTAAAGATAGCGCCATTGTGATTAGGTACTTGTATTTGGCTTTTATGACAACCGGCAACAGGAAGCCTACAGGCATCAGCATAACAAGATTAATCAGCAGTTGTCGGAACACTTGTTCTCC
>CAZVSQ010000290.1:0-1911 GCA_964629925.1 uncultured Ruminococcus sp. | reverse complement strand
GTCAAGCCAGAGCAATATACAGGAGTTGTCCGACTTGATCATGCGCCTGTCGGAAGAACTTCTCAACACCAACGAGGGTGCAAACAGGATCGAAAACCTCAATAAAGAGATTGATATCGAGCAACGAAAAAAGCAAAAGCTCCTGAAACTCAACATCGAAGGGCTTTTCCCCGACAGCGAGTTCATCCGCATGACCGCCGAATGCGACGAAGAAATCAAGCGCTGTCAGGAGGAAATCGAAGCCATCACTGCTCAACTGAGCGGCAGAAAGGACATCAACAAGGAGCTTGCGGAAATTCGAGGTATTATAAACATCGCCGCCGAATGTCTTGACGAGGACGAGCTAGACCGCAGCTTTGTGGACAGGTTCATCAAGCAGATACTTGTTTATCCCGAAGAAAACGGAATGCGGCTTGAAATCGAGCTGAACGCAGGCGATAAAATCATCAAAACACTCTTGAAAAATGTTAGCCGTACAGGACAAACGTCTAAGAAAATGATTGAGTCCTACGAGAACAGCATGAAGTAATATCTTCAAAAGCGGAACGGTTGTATCAGGGAGAGCCTTGATACAACCGTTTTTGTTATTCTTCTTTGATTTTGAATCGTTTTATGCGTTTTATTTCGGTAATTATCCCTTTTGGATGCGTTATTACTCCTTTAAACGGGCGGATTATAAATAGCAAAGGATACAGCGCCTTGTGTTTGTATACGGTAGGGTACTGGTTTCTAAGACTGTCGCCTGAGATAAATATGCGTTTGAGCAGATACTTTCGCTTTGACTTACTGCTGTCATCTCCGCCGAGGTTTTGAGACATGCCGTTATACAGCCTGTTTTCAATTGTGCCCTTTGAGCCTGAATTCTCAAAGTATTCAAGCTCATGCAGTTCATCGGCGCTGAGCTCCTGAGCCGTAAAAAGCTTATGAGAAAGCGTCCTGACCATCTGCTCAAACTCGTTGAGCTCCAGCTTTTCCAGCTCGCGCGACAAATAATCCTCATCCATTTTGCCGCGGTACTTGCGGTTATACACATAGATATCAAGCAGCGCGCGGAATCCCGTTCCGACATTACTGTAATGAGTATACATATGAGCCAAAAGATATATGTAAAAATCCTCGTCGGACATGCGGCGCTCAAAGCCGTTGGCTGTGGTTTTGAGCAGCCTGTCGCTTATGTCGGCGTAATAATCCGAAAGCTTGGTTTTCCTTCTGTTTGAAAACAGCAGCCGGTGCATTTCAAATTCCAGAGTCGGGGGCTTTGAGTATACGTCGTGATTATCGTGTTCGTATTCGTCGCAGGTATAGCCGAGCTCCTCCATAACCGATTTGACAACGTCCATTTTGCTGCCGTCGCACAGGATGTCATTGTCAGACATTTCGCGCATAGACGCCTTTGGGTAGCATGATTTAAGCACTATTCCTTTAAGGGGCAGGTACCATATGCCGTTTTGCTCCAGCGCGGCAAAAATCTTGATGCGCTCAACCTCAAAAAGCGAAAGCTTTCTTATTGCTTTTTTCTTTGCCTGATCAAAGGCGTGCGGCAGCTCGGTTACCTTTTCAAGCGCGTGAGCTGTCACGGAGAGCATTGTGTGATACTGCGCAAAGCTATACAGCGCCTGTAAGTCCATTTCGGCGCATTTTTCTTTATCGGGAGTTTCATTTTTCACCGCGCAGGACGCAAGATATATCAGATCCTGCGCGGGCTTTGATAAAGTGTTCCGCGTTGCTTCTGTCAGTTCACTCATTTATTGCACCTATCGCTTTCAGCTGTTTTACCGTGTCGGCAACATCCGCCGCTATGACCGCGCGGTCTCCGATGAATCTGCGGCACATTTCATCAACGATTTCTTCTTCCGTTACGTCATGCTAAAGGCATTCAATAATAACGGCAACGCTGTCGTTGCCCTGCAC
>CAZVSQ010000289.1:0-1917 GCA_964629925.1 uncultured Ruminococcus sp. | reverse complement strand
GGGTTGTATTCGTCGCGGATTATTTTGCCGCTTTTCATTTCGATGATATGGTCAGCCATGGGCGCGATAGCGCTGTTGTGGGTGATGAGCACCACGGTCATTTTCTCGCGGCGGCAGGTATCCTGCAAAAGCCCTAAAATCTGCCTGCCCGTGTTGTAGTCGAGGGCGCCCGTAGGCTCGTCGCAAAGGAGCAGAGCAGGTCTTTTAGCAAGCGCTCTGGCGATCGATACGCGCTGCTGCTCGCCGCCCGAAAGCTGAGCCGGGAAATTGTCTTTTCTGTCAAGCAGACCTACGCTTTCAAGCGCTTCCCCGCTGCTTAAAGGGTCACGGCATATCTGAGCCGCAAGCTCAACATTCTCGGAGGCTGTCAGGTTGTGAACCAGATTGTAAAACTGAAAAACAAAGCCGATTTGATGGCGGCGGTACTCGATGAGCTGACGGTCACTATAGCGGCTTATGTCGTTTCCGCGCATCAGGATCTCGCCCTCGGTAACGCTGTCCATGCCGCCCAAAAGGTTTAGCACGGTCGTTTTACCCGCGCCGGAAGCGCCTACAACTACGGCGAACTCGCCCTCGTCCATCGAGAACGATATGCCGTCGACCGCGTTTATCACTACCTCGCCCATTTTGTAGCGCTTATATACGTTTTTAAATTCAACTAAGCTCATGGTCTTTCCTCAATATGTGTGGTCGCAAATTTCTTTTATTTTCTCTCTGAGAATTAAAAAGTCATTGAAAGCGTCGGGTTTTCTTCTCGGGTCGCGCAGTATTGCCGCAGGATGCAGCATAGCCATCATAAGCACGCCGTTTTTCTCGATGAATTGCCCGTGCTCCATGGTGATTTTGATGTCGGGCTTAATTATACGCGCGGCGGCTATCCTGCCAAGACAGACAATTATTTTCGGGCGGATAAGCTTGACCTGATTGCGCAGCCAGTCGATGCACATCTCCTGTTCCTCGGGCTTTGGGTCGCGGTTCTGAGGAGGGCGGCACTTTACGATATTGGCTATGTAGATATTCTTGTTCCTGTCCAAGTCGACGGCGGTCAGCATTTTGTCGAGCAGCTTGCCTGCTCTGCCTACAAACGGCTCGCCCTGAAGATCCTCGTTCTCGCCGGGACCCTCGCCTATGAACATAACCTCGGCGTCGGGTGAGCCAACGCCCACAACAACATTGCGGCGGGTTTTGCAAAGCTCACATTTTTGGCAGTTTTCGCATGATTTTTTTAAATCTTCCCAATTCTGAAACATTTTATACCTCTTTTTAAAAATATGGTTGAAAAATTTACTTTTTAGTAGTAAAATTAAAATACTGAATTCAATTCAAAAAAATAATGAATGGTGGTAAAATTATGAAAATTATGGTAGAAACTTCCGCGCATCACGTGCATGTATGCAGAGCTACTCTCGACGTTCTTTACGGCGAGGGCTATCAGCTCACCAACAAAAAGGATCTGTCGCAGCCCGGCCAGTTCGCCTGCTTTGAAAAGGTGACCGTAGTAGGACCCAGAGGCGAAATGACAATGTCTATCCTCGGTCCCGAAAGACCTGAGGATCAGGTTGAGGTATCGCTCACCGACGCAAGAAAGCTCGGCGTTACCGCTCCCGTAAGAGAGTCGGGCAACGTTGCCGGCACACCCGGCTGCAAGCTGGTAGGCCCCAAGGGCGAGGTTGAGATCGCTCAGGGCATTATCGCGGCTCAGCGCCACATCCACTTTGACACCAAGACCGCCGAGGAAAACGGCTTCACCGATAAGCAGATCGTTTCCGTAAAGGTCGGCGAAGGCACGGGCAGAGAGGTTATTTTCGGCGACGTAGTGGTAAGAGTAAGCGACAAGTACGCTCCCGCCATGCACATCGACACCGACGAAAGCAACGCCGCAGGTCTGAGCGGAACCGTTGACGGAGAAATCTTAGT
>CAZVSQ010000288.1:0-1922 GCA_964629925.1 uncultured Ruminococcus sp. | reverse complement strand
GTGATTTACCTGCTGCTCTCAAAATATATTATTGCCGGAGTGACACTTGGCGGTGTCAAGGGATAATATGTAAGATAAATGAACGCAATCATACAGGGAGTGATACTTGGCGGTGTCAAGGGATAATTATGTAAGATTTGGAAAAATGAACGCAATTTTATAGAGAGTGACACTTGGCGGTGTCAAAGGAGAATATGAGTTGTGGAGCGAAAAATCAGTCACAGATTTATTTGTTTAGAAATGAAAATATAATAGAAGAAAGATGAAATTATATGTGATAGAAGGAGTGTGAGGCATGAATTACAAATCGGAAAGAGAACAAAAGCATGGAGCTCTTGCGAGAAAGATTGCAGGAGAGAGTATTGTCTTATTAAAAAACGCTCACATGTTACCACTGAACAAAGAGACAAAGCTGGCACTTCTTGGAAATGGTGCCGGTAAGACCGTAAAAGGTGGCACGGGTTCCGGAGATGTCAATAATCGAAAAAGTATTACAATTTTTGAGGGATTTACAGAGCGCATGGCAGAGATTACATCAAGGGACTGGATTCTTGATTATGACAAGCGCTATGAATGTGCCAGACAGAGATGGAGAGACAACATTCTGGAAGATGCAAAAAAAGTGGAAAATCCATTTGATGCATATGCCTCTAATCCATTCGTATACCCAGATGGAAGGGAAGTTACGGAGAGTGATATTGTGGGAGCAGAGGCAGCAGTCTATGTCGTGAGCAGGATTTGTGGAGAAGGCAAAGACCGAAGACTGGAAAAGGGCGACTATTACCTCAGTGAGAAAGAGGAGCAGGATTTGAATTTTCTGTGCAGTCATCTGCCGGTTGTACTCATACTCAATGCAGGTGGCGTGATTGAACTGACGGACTTATTGGAGCGTCAGCCAAATATCAGAGCGGTACTTCAAATATCGGAACTTGGTCAGGAGGGAGGAAGAGCAGTCTGTGATATTTTATATGGAGACATCAATCCTTCCGGAAAACTGACAGTCACATGGCCGCGAAAATATGAGGACATTCCATTTGCAAATGAGTTTAGCTATCTGAATGGAAATCTGGACTATGACGAGTACAGGGAAGACATCTATGTGGGCTACCGCTATTTTACGACATTTCAAGTGAAACCACTGTTTCCATTTGGCTATGGTCTGTCTTATACGACCTTTGATGTGGAAGAGGTGATGTTAGATGTTTCACAGAAAGTTACAATGACAGTCCGTGTGACGAATACGGGCAATTGTGCCGGAAAAGAGGTAGTACAGGCATATGTCACACTTCCGTCTGGAACATTGAATAAGGAAAAACTTCGACTGGTCGGATTTGAAAAGACAAACTTGTTGGAGCAAGGTGAGCAGCAGCACATCACATTTGAGATAGATGCGAGACAGCTTGCGAGCTTTGATGAGACTAGGCAGGCATTTATCATAGAAGAAGGAAGTTATACTCTGTGTATCGGAACAAATTGTGAGGAGTTAAAGGCATGTTATCGTTTTCGTGTCAATGAGACAACAGCAATTGAATCTGTGCACAAAATCTGTCCGCTGCGAGGTGAACTGAATGTATTGGGGAATGGTTCGGAAATCGCCGAGGAGTACGAGACAGAAGAAGAGGAAGTGACAGCCTGCTTTACACCGCATGAGAGGTCAGAGGCATTGAAACTGGAACAAGCATGCAAAACTCAGACAGATACAGAGGACAGGGCGCAAAAACAGGCAGGACAAGTGACTGATATTGCGGCAGATGACTTACTTCGAACACTTCTTGGCAATATCACAGAGGGGGCAAGCAATCTTGGCTCTTCTGGAAAGCGAGTTCCGGGGTCAGCAGGTGAGACAACGGAATGGCTGGAACAGAAATACGGATATCCATCACTGATTATGGCAGATGGTCCGGCAGGCCTGAGACTTCGCC
>CAZVSQ010000287.1:0-1922 GCA_964629925.1 uncultured Ruminococcus sp. | reverse complement strand
ACGGTTTCATAAACCTTTGACTCTTTCTCTTTTCCGCCGTCCGAACTGCCGCTATCCGATCCTCCGCAGCCGGCAACAGATAGAATCAGCACAGACGACAATATTACTGCCAATGCTTTTTTCACAATTTATCCTCCTTTGTACCATGAATTATATTTTCTGCCGAAAGCAATTCGGCGAATATGCGGTTAAAACTCTTTAAAATACCAGTTGCCGTCGGTATATCTTTCAAAGGTAACGGGTTTTTCTTTTTCTGTTTCTATGCCTAACAGATTCACAATGAAGCCAACATCCTGCCCGTTTATATCGGGTAAGTCGATAGATATCTTCACTGTTCCGGCCGCGGTATCTTCCTCATATTTCAGGTCGTCTTTAAGCTCACACTTTATGGTGACTTTTTCTCCCAGCACATAATCCGAGAGCTTTTGAACCATTTCATAGGCTCCGCCCTCAATATTCCGCTTAAGGCTTTGGTCGGGCAAATACAGCTTTGCGATAGCGTCGCGGTCACCCGCGTTAAACGCCTCCTCATACTTAGCGACAAGCTTTTCCGGAGTGAATTCGGGCTCTTTTTTTCCTGTAAACATCTCAGAAACAGGATTCGACTCTCCTGTGATGTTCGGCAGCGCAAAAGCAATAAAGGCAAGCGCGCCGAGGATCATAGCTATAACCGCCGCAACGGCGATGATTATTATTCGGGCGGTATGCTTTGACGGCTGTTTTTTATTCTCTTCTTCAGCTATGTATTCATCCTCGGTTGTCGTAAAGCCGTCATCGATATCCATAGGAGATTCTTCATCCGAAAGCTGAGTACCTTCGGAGATCAAGTGGGCTTTTTCGGCTTTGAGCTCAACAGGCTCTGCACGGTTTTGTAAAATTTGTTCGCCATTTTCGGGCTCGATCTCCTCAGTGGACGGAACATCATCATGATCCGCTGCTATAGTGCGCGGCGTATCTGACAGAGCGGCTTCTATTACCGAAGGAGCCATCTGATGAACCGACGCGCTGTTAGCGGCGTCATTTATCATCCATGCAGTAAAAGAAAAGATCTGATTTGCGGCGAGCGATTTCAAAACGCCGTTCTCGTTTAGCAGAACAGCCTTGCTAGACAGCTCCTTCTCCCCTTTTGCAAGAGAGCTTATGATTACCGATTCATCTATCTTAAGAGACCGGGCTGATTCAGCCGCCGTCATATTTAACGCGTTATGCGCCAAAATCAAAAGGCGTTGATCCGCAGGCAGGCTGTCGAGAATTTCACAAACCGCTTTCTTCGCCTCGGAATAGTCGACGTTCATTTTTGGAGAAAAGACCTCTTGGCTACTGTCGCTCCGGTCATAATCTCCGATCGCCGGTGCAGTATCTCGCAGAAAGCCGGATTTATTGCTATTACTCAGATACTCTCGGCATTTGTTTACAAAAATACCGTTGAGCCAATTAATAAAATCGGACTTATCATCGAGCGAATCTAATGTTAAAAAGGCTTCCCGAAAAGAGTCCTGCATTATTTCGTAGGAATCAGCCTCATTTTTAGTCAACATAAGCGCTAAGGAATACGGCTTCTTATAGCAGTTGTAGTAGAGCTCGTTTAAAGCCTGTTCGTCTCCGTTTTGAACCCGGAGCACCAATTGTGTTGTATCCATAAAAGCTCTCCTGAGGTAAGGAAATATATATTATTCTGAATATTTTAAAACAATATATGTATTTTATTATCTTTAATAATCATTATTATACAATAATAATACTAAGTTTTCAATATTATTTTAATTATTTTTGAGCAATTTTACAACAATTCAGGAATTATATTATTTCAGAATGATTAATTAAATTAGTACTTGACAAACAAGCGTCATGCTGTTATAATAGTAACGTTGCATCGGGATGTAGCGCAGTTTGGTAGCGCACACGTCTGGGGGGCGTGGAGT
>CAZVSQ010000286.1:0-1927 GCA_964629925.1 uncultured Ruminococcus sp. | reverse complement strand
ATGATAGGAATATCGGAACGTGGAAAGGTTGAAACGTGGAGTGATTACCCACAAAGAAGCGTTTGCGGTAAAATCGGTTTAATCGTATAAGCCGCATTTATTCAACTGAGAGTAGAGCCACAGTACCTGTGAAGCGGAAATAAAAAAATCCGTGGAGGGATAGGCTCAAGTCGTCAACTATCAAAACAATTAAATATACAATCATCAAAGGTTCGAGTAAGACTAAGAAAAGCAAATCCTATTTGTTAGGAGGTGCTGACTTTGACAAAAGCAAAGCTTCCAAAAATATCTTCACTGCGAAATATTGAATACTATGATTTTCAAGAAACACTCGACAAGCTGTATGCAGACAGCGAAAAACCCAAAGCTTTCACAAGGCTAATGGATTATATCATAAGTCCGCAAAACATTATGCTTGCATACCGTAACTTGAAGAAGAATAAGGGCAGTAAAACCGCAGGAGTAGATAAGAAAACAATCGCTCATTTAGAAAAATGGGAGCCAGACAAGCTAATCGGATATATTCAAAAGAGATTTGAGTATTATGTAGCTCAACCAGTACGACGGGTAGAGATTCCTAAGAGCAACGGCAAAACCAGACCGTTGGGAATACCTACCATTATGGACAGGCTAATACAGCAATGCATATTACAGATTTTGGAGCCAATTTGTGAAGCAAAGTTTTTCAAACGCAACAATGGATTTCGTCCCAACAGAGGAGCAGAGCACGCTATCTCACAAGCATATAAATTTATGCAGGGACAGCATTTACACTTTGTTGTGGATATTGATATTAAGGGATTTTTCGATAATGTCAATCACGGAAAACTACTGAAACAAATGTGGACGCTCGGCATCAGAGATAAGAAACTGTTGAAAATAATCTCTCAAATGCTCAAAGCCGAGGTCGCGGAAATAGGCTTTCCCGAAAAAGGCACACCGCAAGGCGGTATCATTTCAACATTACTATCTAACATCGTTCTTAACGAGTTAGATTGGTGGGTAGCTTCACAATGGGAGAATATCCCAACACGCTACCCATACAAATGCAGAGTGATGAAAAACGGGACGCTGGATAAAAGCAACATTGTAGCTGAATTAAGAAAAACCAATCTTAAAGAGTGTTACATTGTTCGTTATGCAGATGATTTCAAAATCTTTTGCAGGAAACGAAGCGACGCCGAAAAAATGTTTGCCGCAACTAAATCTTGGCTTAAAGAAAGATTAGGGCTTGACATTAGCCCTGAAAAATCAAAGATAGTCAATCTAAAGCGGCAGTATTCGGAATTTCTTGGTTTCAAAATGAAAGTTGTTCCAAAAGGAAAAAAGCCAAACGGACAAACAAAATACGCTGTTAAATCTCATATATCCGACAAACGCAAGCAATCCATAAAGGAAAAGGCAAAGACGGCAATCAACGAAATAAAGCACGTTGGCTCTGATAAATGCAGAGATACGATTGTCAGATACAATTCCTTGGTTATGGGCTGGCATAACTATTTCAGATTTGCAACACACGTCAGCAAAGATTTTTCCGAGATTGCTTTCTCAGTCAAAAAGACCATTAAAGGTCACCTCGAACATCAGCTCAAAAAGAGTATTTCAACACCCCTGAAAAGCGCTGTGTATATTAAATACAGTAAAAGTAAGGAAATGCGATATTTGGGAACTACGCCGATTATACCAATAGCCTATGTACAGCATAAAAATCCTATTGATAAAAAGCGTATTGTGAATAAATATACGCAGGAAGGTCGGGCGGCTATCCATAGGAAACTTGAAAAGGTTAATGTGGGTATTCTTCATTATTTAATGCGACACCCTGTTGAGGGGAGCATTGAATACAATGACAACCGACTTTCATTGTATTGTGCTCAGCAAGGAAAATGCGCTGTGTTGAACTAAACATTGGATATTGACCGTATAC
>CAZVSQ010000285.1:1515-1935 GCA_964629925.1 uncultured Ruminococcus sp. | reverse complement strand
AATAACGCAACCTAAAATCTGTAAAGCACTCAGGCTTTGGTCTTGCGTCAGGAACCCCCATACCCATGCCAAAAAGCCCGCAACTGCCGATATTACCGACTCAAAGCTCATTATCATTGCGGCAACGGTCGGGTTGAAATTGCGCTGACCGAGGATTTGCATGGTGTAGGCAACTCCGCTGGACATGATTCCCGTATAAAGAATAGGAACCAACGCGCTTTGTAGCTGATCGAAAGTCGGCTGCTCGACAATAAAAGCGATAACTCCGCAGATGACGGAGCTAACCAAAAACTGAATGCATGAAAGCAGCACGCCGTTTGTTTTAGGAGCAAAGAAATCGATGACCATTATATGAACAGAAAAAAGAACAGCGCAAATAAAATCAAGCAAATCTCCGAATTCAATATAGAATCCGTCTTT
>CAZVSQ010000285.1:0-1505 GCA_964629925.1 uncultured Ruminococcus sp. | reverse complement strand
GTAAAACGGCATCTGCGGCGCAAAAACAGCCCCAGAATCGGAGTTAAAATAATATATATAGTTGTTATAAAGCCCGCCTTGCATACCGAGGTGTATTTTAAGCCGTATTGCTGAAAGACAGTCGCGGTCCCCAAAGCAAGTCCGCAAAGTACACCTCCGATAACTGTAAGGCGTTTCGGAACCTTTTTAAGCGGTATTTCATCGCTGTCGGCAAGAAAGCGCGGATGATAGTATTTTACCAGCAGAATCGGAACCAAAAACAAAAAGCCGAGAAAATAGCGCGATGCGGTAAAAGAAAAAGGCTCCATGCTGTCATTTCCCATCGACTGAAAAACAAACGCAACGCCCCATATAATAGCTGTTATTGACAAATAAACACTGCTGCGAAGATTATTTGATTTTTCCATGCTTATCACCTAACCGATCCTGATAATTTTATCATAACCGGATTTAAAAAGCAAGTTTATTAACGGATTTACTTTGCTTGAATAGAATGGTATTGAGAATTTGGAGATGATTAGATGAAAAATCTGCGCCTTTGTGATATGAAACCTAATGACAAAGCTATAATTAAAGCTGTTGAATCCGACAGTCCGGCAATTAAAAGAATGAAAGATATGGGTATTGAAACAGGCGAAGAAATAATATGTCTGTTCAAAAGTCCGTTCTCAGATCCGACAGCGTATCGCGTTAACGGCATTACAATCGCGCTGAGAAAAAGCGACTGTTCAGACGTACTTGTATCTTTATGTGAGAAAAGCGGAGGAGCAGATGAAGGAGTTTAATATAGCTTTAGCAGGTAATCCGAATGTGGGAAAAAGCACGATATTCAATGCGTTGACAGGGCTTAAACAGCATACAGGCAACTGGACAGGCAAAACCGTAGAGCACTGCACGGGTTATTATAACTATAATGACAACCGCTATAATATTACGGATTTACCCGGCACTTATTCCCTATCGTCCTTTTCACGCGAGGAGACCGTCACGCGCGACAGTCTTGTTAATGGAGATTTTGATTGCGTTGTTATTGTGCTCGACTCGTGCGCGCTTAAGCGGAATTTAAAGCTTGCTTTACAGGTGCTCTCTCTCTATGACAGAGCGGTTATTTGCTTGAACCTTTTTGATGAAGCTAAAAGAAGCGGACTATTAATCGATCATAAAAAGATATCCGAATCACTCGGTGTTCCGGTCGTTGTGAGCACAGCAACAAAAAAACGCGGCTTAACTGAGCTAAAAACCGCTTGTGAACGTGTTTGCTGCGCGGAGTACAACTGTACTAAGACAGAGCTTGTAAAAAAATACAGCCCCTTTGAGGACGATTCTGAGATAATTAAACAAGTTTTTGAAGAATGTGTGTCATGTTCAGGCGTTAACAATGTTCAAAAGCGGACTGAAAAGCTTGACAGACTGCTGACTTCAAAATCTACCGGAATACCTGTAATGCTGTTATTGTGCGCAGTTTTATTTTGGATTACGGCAGTCGGCGCAAATTTTCCGAGCGC
>CAZVSQ010000284.1:0-1939 GCA_964629925.1 uncultured Ruminococcus sp. | reverse complement strand
GCTCGTCGGGCTCATAACCCGAAGGTCGTTGGTTCAAATCCTTCTCCCGCAACCACTCGAAAGTGGCTTAAACAGTGATGTTTGAGCCGCTTTTGTTTTTTGCCGCAAAAGTTCAAAAACTGGTTTTGTTGTTTATTTGATGTTTATTGTATAAAAAACGTGATAATTATACCGCATGCAGTAAGAACTATACCCCATTATACCCTTGGCTAATCAGCGCAAAAGGGTATAATGGGGTATGCATGATAGCTTTCCCCGCAATACAAACAGGCAGTTTTCGGACTGCCTGTTTGTGCGTTTATGAAGTTATTATCTAATTTTACGCCGTATTCGTTGAATCATTTGGATTCAGCAAGTCTTCCAAAGTTTCGGCTGCGGCTTCATCGGCAGACTTGATCGCATGCGCGTATATTTTAGCTGTAGTTGCCGTGTTGGCGTGCCCGAGGCGTGCGGCAACCGTTGTAATGGCGACATGGCTCGAAATCATCAGCGTGGCGTTGGTGTGTCGCATGGAGTGGACAGAGACATAAGGCAGATCGTCTTGGTGCGCCTTGATAAAATCAATAAACTTTTTGCTGAAGGAATCCGGATTCAGCGGTTTGCCGGTTTCAAAATTGGTGAAAACAAAGCCTGTGTCAGTCCAGCGATCGCCCATAACCAACTGACGCTCCATTTGCCATACTTTGTATTGGCGCAGGTCATTTATTACCATCTGACTAACCTTGATAACGCGTGTTGATGAATCTGTCTTCGTGGTATCTAAATAGACACCGGTCTCCGGAGTATAAAGCAGGTTTTCTTTAAAAGTAATCAAAGACTGTTCAAAATCCACATCACTCCAGTGCAATCCAAGCAACTCACCGCGGCGGCAGCCAGTTAATACCAATACGCGAATTGCGGTCTTAAAGTCGATACGCTCTTCCTCCAACAATTCAAACAATCTTTTTGCTTCAACTTCATCGAGAAAGCGCGGTTCTGTTTTTTTCACGCGTGGAGGGCGGACACGGTTACACGGATTATTCAGTATATGCCCCCACATAACCGCATCGGTTAATGCGGACGAAAGCAAACGATGGTGATGCAATATCGTTTTAGGAGAAAGCGTAGCGTCGGTTTTTTGAGAATCAAAAAGTTTGTTTAATTGCTCTCCCAAAAACACACATAGTTTCTTAGCGTTTTCTTCGCTGCAATTCTTCCCCTGTTCTATCGCCGCAAGTGTTGAGGCTGAAATATTAGTCTGACGAGCAAGCTCAGCACGGCTCATTGCGTGTTTTTTGCGATATTCCGCTAAATTTATTTTGCAGCGATATTTTACGTCCAGCCTGACGCCTTGCTCGGAAAGCTGTTCGTAAAAAGACATCAGATGCTGAGGCCTGATGCGATCCAGACGCAGGTGTCCTAATACCGAATATATCCTCGGGAGCATTTCCGTATAACGCTTATATGTACGGATTTTAAGCTCTCTTTTTTTATGCGGGAGCCATTCGTTCTCGATAAAATCCTTCAGCTTAATGTTGCCGTTGAGTACCAAACCCTGCCTGCATTCAGCTTCAAATAGCGCCGCTTCCTGTTGAACGTATTTCTCGGTTTGCTTTGGAGTAAGCTTAGAATCCACCTCAATTGTTTTTGTACGGCGAATCTGCTTTCCGTCGGCACCATATCGTTCTCAATCGCCCTTGTCGCAAAAGTGTGACGGATGGTGTGAAAATGGTGAAACGGAACTTTCGCATCCTCGAGGATTCTCATGTACACCTTGCGGAGGTAGTTCGGTTCGATCAAACCGCCGAACTCGTTGGCGAAAACATAACCGTTGTCGTTGTATGCTTTCCCCAACCGCTGCTTTTCAAAGAGCTGCCTTGCTCTGTGAACGAGGAGCTTTTGCAGCATTGAGTCGGTGAGCGGAATCACGCGGTTGCCTTTCTTGGTCTTGGGAGCGCCC
>CAZVSQ010000283.1:0-1943 GCA_964629925.1 uncultured Ruminococcus sp. | reverse complement strand
TATTTCGGGCGGGTCCTTGCGGCAAGCAGAATCGCGCTGCCAATGTGGTCAAGGCTGAGCCTTACGGGCACGGCTACGCGCTTTAAGTGCATTCCTATTAAGGTGCCGCCGATGTCAAGCCCCGCGTCAGCCTTTATCTCCTCCAGCATAACGGGCTCTTTAAAGGTGCGGTAGGCGGTTGTGGCAAACGAGCCGCCCGCCTTTGGCTGGGGTACTACCCAAACGGTCTCGGCGTTCGGAACCGCGGCGCGCTCAACGCAGACAGCGCGGTTAAGGTGTTCGCAGCACTGTGCGGCAAGGTATATGCCCTTTGCCTGAGTTGCCTCGTAAATTCCGCCGAAAACCTGCTCGGCGGTCTCAAGGCTTGAATTGTGGCCGATAACACCGCCCGTAACCTCGCTTGACGAGCAGCCTACCACCAAAATATCGCCTGATTTAAGCTTTGCGGCTTCGATAATTTCCTCAGCCGCCTGTTTTGCCTGATTATATAATTCGGTATTCATCAAATCATCTCCTTTTCTTATTATATCATTATTGCACGAAAATGCAATAGAGCGGGCGTTTCCGCCGCCAAATAAAAAAATTTTGAAAAACTTTTTGAAAAATTGCATAGTTGCATGCATTTTTTCGCGTTTTTTCGCTATTAGTGAAGGGGTGTTTCACCAAAACGGCGCCTCTTCATAGAATGATAGTGAAAGGACGTTAAAAATGAAGAAAGTTTTTTATTCAGGCGTAAAAGCTGCGGACGTTGTGTCCGAAGCAGAGGAAGGAGAGAAAATATGAGTTTAGTCGGAAAAAAGGGCGTTGATATTTCGTCGCTCAACGGAAATGTGAGCATAGAGGCAATTAAAAAGGCGGGTTATGATTTTGTTATGATCCGCTGCGGCTACGGCAGCGACTTAAAAATGCAGGACGACACCCAGTTTGAAAACAACGTGCTCAAATGCGAGGCGGCGGGCGTACCGTGGGGAGCATACCTTTATTCCTACGCGCTCAGCACGGCTGACGCCCAAAGCGAGGTCAAGCACGTTTTAAGGCTCTTAAAGGGCAAGCGCCCGACACTGCCCGTGGCTATCGACATGGAGGACGGCGACGGCTACAAGGAGCGCCACGGCGGCATGACATTTTCCAATATCAATAATGTGTGCAAGACCTTTGTCGAGGGCGTGCGCGCCGCGGGCTATTACCCGATGATCTACACCGGGCTTGAGGAAATAAACAATTATATTTCCTCCGAGGTGCTCAACAGCTGCGACCTTTGGTTTGCACAGTGGTGGAAGGTCCCTCAGTACTACGGAAATAACATGGGAATGTGGCAGTACGGCGGCGAGCAGAACTTCATCGACAGCCCAAGCATTCCGGGGGTTGGCGTTATCGACCAGGATAGGTGCTACAAGGATTACCCGACAATTATCAAAAACGGCGGTTACAACGGCTGGAAAAAATCTGACAAGGTGCTCGACAGTACGGGTTACCGCTACAAGGACAAAGGAACAGGCGTTTTGGCCTTAAAGGAAATGCTTATCCTTGCAAAGCGGCTTGGTATCACGACACAGGGCATGGATGAAAACGGGATCTTCGGCGACGGCACGCTGATTGCCGTGAATCAGGTGCTTAAAAAGGGCGGCTATGAGCAAAACGGCATAGCGGGCGACAACTTCATTAAGTACCTGGCAAAGCTGATAAAATCAAAAACCTGAAATACGGCGGGCAGTTAAGGCTGTCCGCCTTTTTTGGCTGTTGACTATTGTAAAAAACTATTATACAATATCAAAAAAGATACATGCATAAGGCGCTGAATAAAACAGCGGATAGGGGAGGGAAAATGAAAGCTAAAAGAGCTATATGCGCATTACTGACAGCGGCGCTCGCGCTTTTATTGTTTGCGGCATGTCAGTCCGAAAAATCGAGTCAGGCAAGCAAAAGCAGTCAGAGCGAAGCAG
>CAZVSQ010000282.1:0-1950 GCA_964629925.1 uncultured Ruminococcus sp. | reverse complement strand
CCGAGACCGACCTCTTCGGCGAGCAGGCTGTTCTTTGCGGCGGCGTTTGCGCTCTTATGCAGGCCGGCTTTGAAACACTCTGCGAGGCAGGCTACGACCCCAGAAACGCTTATTTCGAGTGCATTCACGAGATGAAGCTCATCGTAGACCTCATTTATCAGTCGGGCTTTGCGGGCATGAGATATTCTATCTCCAACACCGCTGAGTACGGCGACTACATCACAGGCCCCAAGATCATCACCGATGACACCAAGAAGGCTATGAAGAAGGTTCTTTCCGACATTCAGGACGGTTCCTTTGCCAAGGAGTTCCTGCTTGACATGTCCGCAGGCGGCCAGGCTCACTTCCGCGCAATGCGCAAGCTCGCTGCCGAAGCTCCCGCTGAGAAGATCGGTGAGGAAGTTAGAAAACTCTACAGCTGGTCTGACGAGGATAAGCTCATCAACAACTAAGCCGCCACGCGGGAACGTGACGTTCCATCCAAATACGCCTTTGGAGAAAATTATTTAACAAAAACGTTTCTGCAACGGCGTGTCCATTCTTGGATATAGTATCGTAATCTGTAGGGCACGGTCTTGACCATGCCGTGGGCGATGCGCCAAACGTTTAGTGCATAAACTGCGGTCAGGTCAAGACCTGACCCCACAATACAAGGTGAAAAATCAGGGGCTTGGCTCATAATCTCAATCCGGAGTTTTGAGCCAGCCCCTTGATATCAGGTGAATTATGGATAAACAAATGATTGCCCGCATTAACGAGCTGGCAAAAAAGAAAAAGACCGTCGGGCTGACCTCCGCCGAGCAGGAGGAGCAAAAAAAGCTCTATAAAATATACCTCGGCGAAATACGTCAGCAGTTTTCTCAGACGCTCGACAACGTAAGCGTTGAGGAGAAGGACGGCAAGGTCGTGCCTTTTAAAGAGGCGTTTAAAAATGAATAACAGCATTTAAAACCCGCTGCGGATCTGCAGCGGGTTTTTCTAAATCATTTAATCTTTGATTCTGAGCAGCCTTGCGGTGTATAGCACGCAGGCTACGCATACGCCTGTGTCGGCTAAAACCGACATCCACATCTGCGCCATTCCGAAGAATGCCAAAACAATTACCGCCGCCTTTACCGCAAGCGCGAATATTATATTTGCGCGGATAGTATTTATTGTTTTGCGAGCGAGCCTTATCGCCTTCGGAAGCGCGGTCAGGCCGCCCGATGACAGCACCGCGTCCGCGGCTTCTATCTCCGCCTCTCTGCCTAAGCCCATTGCTATTCCGCAGACGCTGTTGCGCAATACGGGCGCGTCGTTTATTCCGTCGCCCACAAAGCAGACCGTTGAGCCGCTCTCCCGGATCTTAGTGATTTCATCAAGCTTATCCTGCGGCATCAGCTGAGCGCGGTATTCTATGTTACCGAGCTGAATCTTTGTCTGTTCGGCGTTCTGCTGTGCGTCGCCCGTCAGCATAAGCTTTTGCTTTATCCCGAGCCTGCCGAGCTGACTGAGTACGTCCTTTGCCTCGGGTCGCAGAGCGTCGCTGATTTCAAGCGCGCCGATAAGCTGCCCGTCATAAATAAGATAAACAGCGTTTTTGCCCTTTAGCTCCTCGGGAACACTTTGATTCAGAAGCTTTGAGTTGCCGCAGGCTATTTGTTTTCCGCTGTAAACAGCCGAGGTGCCGCAGCCCGCGACTTCCCTGTAATCGGTGAGCGTTATTTCATCGGCAACATTCTTTTCCTTTATTGCAATGGCTATCGGGTGAGAGGAATATTTTTCACACGCCGCGGCAAGTGACAGCACATCTTTTTCGGTAAAGCCGTTATAGGGGTAAACGCTTGATACAGTTATCTTGCGCGTTGTGAGCGTACCCCTTTAAACAAAAACAAAGGCGTCGGCTTTTGCAAGCGCTTCAAGGTATTTGCCGCCCTTGATCAGCACGCCCATGCGCGAGGCGGCGCCGAT
>CAZVSQ010000281.1:1382-1951 GCA_964629925.1 uncultured Ruminococcus sp. | reverse complement strand
TGAAGAGGCCGCGGCGGGAGTGATGATCCTTCTTGTGGATCTTGAGGTGCTCGGTAAGGTCGTTGATCCTCTTGGTAAGGAGCGCGATCTGAACCTCGGGAGAACCCGTGTCGCCCTCGTGGATAGCGTATTCGGCCATTATAGCCTGCTTTTCTTCTTTTAACATTTTTATTCCACCTTTTTATTATTTGCCCAAGTCTCAGAAAAAGGCTGTGAAACTCCGCTTTGCGGCTTGATCCTGAATCCGTGGCTTAGGTCAGCTGTTAGATTATAGCATATGAGCGGCGATTTGTAAAGTGTTTGGATAAATTATTTTTTGTTCTTCAAACGCTCGATAAGGCGCTTTACTTCTTCCCTGTCCTCTCGGCTAAGCTGAGAATAATCCTTGCACAATACTTTGAGTTCTTTTTTAATATCTTCTTTCTCAAAGGCGCTGTCATAAACGCTGAAACTAAATTCTTCCGGCGATTCATTCAAAAGGTCGCCGACCTCAACATCAAATGTTTCTGCTATTCTTTTTAATATTTCAATACTCGGCTCCGAGGCTCCGGTTTCATATTTGGTATAAG
>CAZVSQ010000281.1:0-1372 GCA_964629925.1 uncultured Ruminococcus sp. | reverse complement strand
GTTGTGCGGTTAAGGTTAAGCATCTCGGCAACTTGCTGCTGAGTATACCCTGCAAGCCTGCGATAGTATGAAAGATTGCTGCCCAAATACAAATCGACATCGCTGCATTTCCTTTTCGGCATAAAATAACCTCCTGTTTTTTGTTTCGGTTATATTATACCACATAACGCATAAGAAAAAACTCATTGTGATAACTCTTCACCATATAGTTTTGAACCAACGCTTTATACTGATTTCCGATGAAAGCAGAGTTGTTAAATTTATACTCTTTTTTATGTAAAATAAAAAATCCTGTCAACAGCGCGGCAGGATTTTCTTAATTCTTATTTTCGGTATTGCGTTAAATCGTTTTTGCAAGTTCCTTTATGTAATCCTTCAGCAGATCCTTTGTTTCGGGGTGCTCCAGACCAACCTCGATCTGAGCCTGAAGGATGCCGAATTTATTGCCCATATCGTAGCGCTTGCCCTCAAACTCAACGGCTGTCATGCCCTTGGTAACGGCGATCTCGCGCATTGCGTCGGTAAGCTGTATCTCGCCGCCGACGCCGGGCTGGGTGCGCTCTAAAATCTCGAAGATATCGGGCGGCAGCACGCACCTGTCTATGATTGAGTACAGCGACAGCACTTCCTCTGGGGTCTTTGGCTTCTCGCGCATGTCGGTGCATTTGAAAACGTTGTCGTGAAGGTTCTCGACTTTTAACGAGCCGTACTTGTGTATCTGGCTTGCGTCTACCTTTTTAACGCCTACAACGCCTTCGCCGAATTCGCCGTAATGCTCGATAAGCTGGGCGATAGCGGGCTTTTCGTGGCTGATGATCACACCGTCGCCGAAAAGCACCGCAAACGGCTCGTTGCCTACGAACGACTTTGCTTTCAGGATAGCGTGTCCCAAGCCCTTCATCTCCTTTTGGCGGATGAAGTGAATATTTGCAAGGTCGCCTATTTCGTGAACGATTTTGTAAAAATCGGTCTTGCCGCTTTTTTCCAAAATATGTTCAAGCTCGGGCGAGCGGTCGAAATGATCCTCTATAAGTCCCTTGCCTCTGTTTGTGATGATCAAAATATCCGTTATTCCCGCGTTTACGGCTTCCTCAACTATATATTGGATAGTGGGCTTGTCCACGATTGGGAACATCTCTTTCGGAAAGCTTTTGGTGGCAGGCAGAACGCGTGTGCCGAAGCCCGCCGCGGGTATCACCGCTTTTGTGATTTTCATTTTTTCCTCCGTTAATTAGCTTTGAAACATAAGATACAGTCCGCTGAGCTGATAGATAACAAAGTAAGCCGCAAAAAAGCTTATAGCCATCGGCAGGTTTACTCCGCCCTTTGATTCAAGGTTTTGGTTAAGCTCGCTCTCGGCGCTATCGCTTTT
>CAZVSQ010000280.1:1631-1975 GCA_964629925.1 uncultured Ruminococcus sp. | reverse complement strand
CTCATTCCCGAAAAATGGCAGGCAAAAATACTAAAAGGAAAGGCTGAAATTGAGCGATTTGAACAAAATCAAAAAATTTTACCAAACGGAGGGGCTTCGGTGCCGATGTCGGTAAGAGTCGCCTTAAGCTCGGGTATGGGCATTGTATAGCGCTGATTAAGATAACGCAGCGCAGCGCCTAACTCGCCGTCGGGGCCCCCATACTCCAAAAACCGATAGCCCTCTCAGTGCTACACCGAGAGGGCTTGTTTAATGTATATTAGAAGTATATCACAAACGAAATAGACTTGCAATAGCCGGCAAATCAGTTTTTTTCTGCGCGTTTGCGCGCTTATGCCATTCCT
>CAZVSQ010000280.1:0-1621 GCA_964629925.1 uncultured Ruminococcus sp. | reverse complement strand
CAAAATAATATTCAACCGCACCTCCGAAACCATTCGGATATTTTATTATATGTAGTATTATAACCTTTTGGTGTATGCCCCGCCCAGCTGGCTCATTATCGCCTTTGCGAGCTTTGCGTTGGGCGATTTTATTTTTACGGGGTATTGAAGCTTTTTTTCATATACAAACATCAGCGATCCTCCTCACATTCCCACGGCCACGGAGCTTTTATCCATCCCCAGTTATTGCCGCTGTCGCCGCGCTTTGTAAGCGCTCCGTAGGTTTCCTCATATTCTTTGATAAGCGGAGCCGCCTTTTTCCTGAATTGCCTTAGCTGCTCAAGCGTTTTTTCGTCATTGGGGTGAGTATCAAGGTAAAGCTGCAAATCCAGCGCCGCGAACTGATAGGTCGAAATCTGCTTAAGCAGAGCCTCGCGTTTATTCATCGCAGTCACCGCACTTTCCTCCGCAGAAGGGCTTATTCAGTCCCGGGTACATAGTTCCCATTGCGAAACCTTGGTTCGGAGAAAACAGCTTTGAGTCCTCCGCCTGAAACGGAATATACGCCATCGCGTAAACAGGGCTTTCAGGCAGCATGGAAATACCGTACTGCCGCTCAGCCATCTCTGTTAAATCCACATTCATTCTCCTTTCCTTTTCGAGCACAATGGCTCACTTCATAATATGCCCGAAAAACAAAACGTGCGCACAAGGCGCACGTTTTGTTTTCAGGTTTCATTATTTGGGAACTGCACAGATCACGGTATAATCGTCAACGGTTTCGGACTTGCAATTATATTTTGTACCGTCAACGGTCATGTCAAACTCGCCCTTTTCAAGGTCGTCGTCTTTGACTCCGAGTGAATCAACAGCAGCGCCCTTTTCAGCCTTTTTAAGCGAGGAGCTGATTATTGCCTTATCCTTGGCAACTATTGTATTAACACCGGAATTGTCAGCAAGATCGGCGCCTATAACAGTATTATAATCGTCGGTTTTATAGCCGACTACAACAACTCCGCCGCCCTGAAGCGCTACTCCAGAATACAATTTATATTCACTGCTGCCTTCAACAGCCTCCGGCTCTGTCATTGCCTTAAGCAGAACGCCCTTGACAATACGGTTGAAATAGGAAATCTCCTTTACGTCTTTTATAGCCTTGCCCTGGATATCATCGGGATAACTTGCGACGATAGCGCCTTCTCCGTCGGTGACGTAAAAGCTGTCGACCTCAAGATTCTTGGCTATCGTTTCATAATCCTCAGCGCGCGTCTTTTCGTTAACTATATAAGAAGCCATATATGCCTTGTTAAACGATTTATCGGCAAACTTTGCGGACAAAAGGACCTCTGACGATGAATAGTCCGATACCTTGGCTTTGGCGTAAGCAAGCTGAGCGTCGAGCGCCTTTGAGGACGATGAACCGGACGAATTTGTGCTTCCGCCCGAAGAACAGCCCGCAAGCGCAGCTAAAGTGACCGCCGACGCGGCAAACAAAGCCGTTATTTTTTTGATGTGATTAGTCTTTTTCATAGAGATGCTCCTTTCCGTTAACCCTTTAATGATGTTTTATAAATAATATTTTTTATAATAATTATTTTTATTAATTATATCACATTAATAATTTTTTGTCACCTGCTTTTTA
>CAZVSQ010000279.1:0-1976 GCA_964629925.1 uncultured Ruminococcus sp. | reverse complement strand
TCTTGATAATGATGCTCTATCCATATTCATTCCTGCCTATCATATTTGTTAATTATATATTAATGGAAATGCGCTTTTACTTCAATCAACTATAGTAACGAAATGTAGACCAAAGGTACAGCGTTTATGCGGTCTACGGATTATAAGAATAATAGAAGATACTATAAGTATATATTAATTGTTGTTTCATAATAATGAATAAATATTCATAAAGCAGCGGCGCAGACGATTATACAGGTCTGCGCCGATCGTAGTTTGTGAAATTTACTTTTTCTTAAAGCCGTCCTTGAGCGACACACTGCGGTTGAATACAAGGTGCTCGGGCGAGCTGTCCTTGTTATCGACGCAGAAGTAGCCTATCCTCATAAACTGGAAGCTCTTGGGCGCCTCAGCCGTTTCGAGGCTCTTTTCAACCTTGCAGTTTTGCAGGATATCAAGCGAATGGGGGTTGATGTAGTCCAGAAAGTTCCTGTCGCCTACATCGGGGTCGGGCACGGTGAAAAGGTTGTCATACAGGCGCACCTCGGCGTCGGCGCAGTTGTTTACGTCTACCCAGTGGATAGTGCCGCGCACCTTTCTGCCGTCGGGAGTGTTTCCGCCGCGTGTTTCGGGATCGTATTCGGCGTAAACCTCAACAACGTTTCCGCCGTCGTCTTTTTTGCAGCCCGTGCATTTTACAATGTATGTTCCCTTAAGGCGCACCTCGTTGCCGGGGTAAAGGCGCTGGTACTTTTTGATGGGTTCTTCCATAAAGTCCTCAGCCTCGATCCAGCACTCGCGCGAGAAGGTGACGGTTCTTGTGCCGTCCTCGGGGCGGTTTGGATTGTTTTCGACCTCAAACTCCTCGGTCTTGCCCTCGGGATAGTTGGTGATGACGAGCTTTACGGGGTGAATAACGCACATGGCGCGCTCGGCTGTTTCGTTCAAATCGTCGCGCAGACAGTGCTCAAGAAAGCTGTAGTCGACGATAGAGTTGACCTTTGACACGCCTATCTGGTCGATAAAGGTGCGGATAGAGCGCGGAGTGTAGCCGCGGCGGCGAAGTCCGCAGAGGGTGGGCATACGGGGGTCGTCCCAGCCGTTTACATAGCCGTCCTCAACAAGCAGACGGAGCCTGCGCTTTGACATAACGGTGTTGTTTATTCCGAGGCGCGCGAACTCGATCTGGCGCGGCTTTGCGGGCGCTGAGATGTTGTCGATTACCCAGTCGTAAAGCGGACGGTGCGACTCGAACTCGAGCGAGCAAAGGCTGTGGGTAATGCCCTCCAGCGCGTCCTCAATGGGGTGGGCGAAGTCGTACATGGGGTAGATGCACCACTCGTCGCCGGTGCGGTGGTGAGTGAGGCGGTTGATCCTGTATATTACCGGGTCGCGCATGTTGAAGTTGCCCGAGGCGAGGTCTATTTTCGCGCGGAGAGTCATGCTTCCGTCGGCAAACTCGCCGTTGCGCATGCGCCTGAACAAATCGAGGCTTTCCTCAATGGGGCGGTCGCGGTACGGGCTTTTTGCGGGAGTCTGGGTGTCGCCGCGGTACTCGCGCATCTGCTCGGCGTTGAGCTCGCATACATAGGCAAGCCCCTTTTTGATAAGCTCCTCGGCATAGGCGTACATCTGCTCAAAATACTGCGAGGCGTAAAAGAAGCGGTCGCCCCAGTCAAAGCCGAGCCATTTTATGTCCTCTTTTATGGCGTCGACATACTCAACGTCCTCTTTGGTGGGGTTGGTGTCGTCCATGCGCAGGTTGCACATGCCGCCGTATTTTTCGGCGGTGGCAAAGTTGATGCATACAGCCTTTGCGTGGCCGATGTGCAGGTAGCCGTTCGGCTCGGGAGGAAAGCGCGTGTGAACGGTTTTGCCCTCGTAGGTCCCGCCCTCGGCAATGTCCTCGTCAATAAAGCTGTGGATAAAATTACCCTGCATGATTTCGTTGTTTGTTGTGTCTGACATAATCATAGTCCTTTATCTGTAGTATTTAT
>CAZVSQ010000278.1:0-1979 GCA_964629925.1 uncultured Ruminococcus sp. | reverse complement strand
GTGGTTGTTGACACCAAGGACGGCATAATCTGGCACAACGCGGAATAAATTTGATACATCGTTTTCCCTCTCAGCATTTTGTTGAGAGGGATTTTTATTTTCCCCTTGACAAACGTAATACTTCGTGTTATGATGTATTCCATAAAAGGAGGTATGCTATGGATAATCAACTTAAGCGAGGGCTTTTGGACGTCTGCGTACTTGCCGCTATAAAAAGCGAGGACTCCTACGGCTACAAGATCATCAAGGACATGAAGCCGTATATCGAGCTTTCCGAATCAACGCTTTACACCATTTTAAAGCGGCTTGAAACGGCGGGAATGCTGAATGTCAAAACCGCCGAGCACAACGGCAGGCTGAGGAAGTACTACCACATCACAAATGAAGGGCTTATTCGCATTGAGGAATTTAAAGCTGACTGGAACGAGATCATGGCGATCCACAGCTTTATTACAAGGGAGGACACGGGAAATGAACAAACATGAGTTTTTTGAGCAGCTCGGGCGCGGTTTGTCGGGCTTGCCTCAGGAGGATATAGACGAGCGCCTGACGTTTTACGGCGAGATGATAGACGACCGCGTTGAGGACGGACTGAGCGAGGAAGAAGCGGTTGCGGAAATCGGCAGCCCCGATGAGATCGCCTCTCAGATAATAGCCGAAACGCCGCTTTCAAAGCTTGTCAAGCAAAAGGTAAAATCAAAAAGGAAGCTTAAGGCTTGGGAAATCGTGCTTATAGCAGTCGGCTCCCCGATTTGGGTTCCTCTGCTTATCGCCGCAATAGCCATTGTATTTTCACTCTACCTAACGCTTTGGTCGCTGATTATTTCGCTGTGGGCGGTCACGGTCGCGTTCGGCGTATCGGCAGTCGCCTGCGTCGCTTCCTGTCCGATATTTATAGCCCGCGGCTACGGCTGGACAGGGCTTGCCTCGCTCGGCGCCGGCTTGCTGCTCGCCGGTCTTACGGTATTTCTTGTATTCGGCAGCCTGGCGGCTTCAAAGGGCGTTGTAAAGCTTACAAAGCGGATCATACTCGGCATAAAATCACTGTTTGTTAAAAAGGAGGCGCAGTCATGAGCAAAGCAAAAAAAGGCTGGATCATTGCCGCCACGGCTTTGACGGTAACGGGCGTTCTTGTCATCGCGGGAGCGCTCGCGGCAGTCGGCTTCGACATCAAGAAGTTGAACACGGTTGAATACACCACCGTGACCGAAAAGATAAAAAGCGACTTTGACAGTATTGACATAGACGTTAATACTGCCGACATAAAGCTTGAACACACCGACGAGAAGGAATGCACGGTGACGTTCTATGAGCCTGAAAAGCTGCGTTTTAAAGCTGAAATCGAAAACAAAACCCTCAGCGTAAGTTATGATGATTCGCGCGAATGGTACGAATACATAAACTTTGATCTGAATTCTCCGAGGATAACGATTTATCTCCCAAAGGCGGAATATGATAAGATCGAACTTGAAACAACAACGGGCAACATTGACATAAGCAGCCTGAAAGCCAAGAGCATTGACTTTGAAACAACAACAGGCAACATCAGGACAGACTCCGTAAGCGTTGACGGGAACGCCGACTTCGATACAACTACGGGCAATATCAAACTTAAGGACACGGTTATATCGGGCGGCCTGCATATCGACTGCACCACGGGCAACATTCATTTTGACCGCAGTGACGCGGCAGATATTTACGCCGAGACCACCACGGGCAACATCAAGGGCACGCTGCTCTCGGACAAGGTATTCTCCGCCGACACCACCACAGGCGACATCGACCTGCCGAAAGACGGAAACGGCGGCAAATGCAAGCTTGAAACCACCACGGGCAACATCAAAATCGAAATCGCCAAGGCGGATTCATAATAGTAAGCTTCCCTCCATATACATTGGTATACGGAGTGATTTTTATGAGATTACTTATACTTAACAGGCGCTCGCTGCTGACCGCTTCGCTCTGCCTTATCGCGGGAA
>CAZVSQ010000277.1:0-1988 GCA_964629925.1 uncultured Ruminococcus sp. | reverse complement strand
GGGGTGTTAGGGTGACGATAAACAGGCTTGACGAGCGGCGGGTGCTGGTGGTGCTTGCGGACAGTGACATGAGCGACTTTGCGCTAAACTTTGCCGAAATGGGCATGGACAACGCGCACTCGCGCCTTATTATAATGCGGCTGACAAAGCTTGCCTGCCGTAAAACGGGAATCGATACCCGCGGAAAACGCCTGAGCGTTGAGGCGCTCGCGGTCGAAAAAGGCTGTTACCTGCTTGTCACCGTAAAGAGGATCGCGCGGCGCTACCGCCTTAAACGCGGCGGCGGAGTCTGCTTCAGCTTTGAGGGCTGCTCCGAGTTCCTCGGCGCTGTTGAGGCGGCGTACCGCAGCGGCTTTATGTGCGCAAAAAACGCCGCCTATGTGCGCGGCGGCGTATATTACTTATTATTCGGTTATCCCGCCCTGCCGAAAGCCCTTCGCGGCTTGCTTTCCGAGTTCGGTAAGCTCTCGGGCGGCGCTCTGAAATGCGCTCAAATAAGGGAGCACGCCCGGGTTATATGCCCCCGCAAGGCGATTTCGGTTATAGGGGAGAAACTATGTTAATGCGGAATTCGGAATGCGGAATGCGGAATTATAATGACAGCAACGTTCATAGTTTTTGTTTGCACTAATGGTATATAAATGATAATGCGCTCTCTCGGTCAGCTCATCTGACTGAGAGGGCGCAAATTGATTAGCTGGTAAAAATAAATACGGTCGGGCACCAAAGGCTTTTTTCAGAACAATCTGTCTGCACGGCCTTAATTCCGAATTCCGAATTTGAAAAACTACTTGTTTTTCAAAAGCTTTTCCCATTCTTTAATAATGGTGCGGTCGGCGAAGTAGTCAATCCTCATCGCTTTCTGAACCCTTGCAAGGGTGGCGTTTGTGGTTTCTCTCGCCTTCTCCGTACCTGCCAAAAGGATGTCGTACACGGTTGCGATGTCCTTTTCCCATTTAGCTCTCTCGGCGCGGATGGGGCTCAAGGTTTCCTCAAGCACCAGAATAAGGAACTTTTTGCACTTTCCGTCGCCAAGTCCGCCGCGGCGGTACTGCTCCTTCATCTCGTCGAGGTTTTGGTACTCGGGCAGATACTCGGCAAAGTGGTCGTCGGTGCAAAGCGCGTCAAGGTATGTGAACACAACGTTGCCCTCGGTGTGACCGGGATCCTCGATCCTCAGGTGGGTGGGGTCGGTGAACATCTTGCCGTTGACCTGCTGCTTAACGGTTTTGGGCGTGTCGGAAAGGTAAATGCAGTTGCCCAGCGACTTGCTCATCTTAGCCTTGCCGTCAACACCGGGCAGGCGGCGCTGGGTCTCGTTTTCGGGGATCATCGCCTTGGGCAGCACAAGGGTGTCGCCGTAAAGGCGGTTGAATTTCTCAACGATCTCGCGGGTCTGCTCTATCATCGGGAGCTGATCCTCACCTACGGGAACGACCGTAGCGTTGAACGCCGTGATGTCCGCCGCCTGAGATACGGGATAGGCGAAGAAGCCCACGGGCAGACCTTCGTCGGCAAAGCCGCGCATCTGGATCTCGCTTTTAACGGTTGGGTTGCGGGCAAGACGCGCCGTTGTGACGAGGTTCATGTAGTAGAAGGTGAGCGCGTGCAGGGCGGGCAGCGCCGACTGAACGCAGATAGTTGTCTTTTCGGGATCGAGCCCTGCCGAGAGGTAGTCGAGCACGACGTTTATGATGTTGTCGCGGATCTTTGCCGGGTTGTCGGCGTTGTCGGTAAGCGCCTGGTCGTCGGCTATCAGTATGTTTATCTCGTCAAATTTGCCGGAGTTTTGCAGCTCAACGCGCCTTTTCAGCGAGCCTACATAGTGGCCGAGGTGCAGCCGTCCCGTAGGGCGGTCGCCTGTTAATATAATCTGCTTTTGAGTTTCCATATTCCTGTCCTCCGTAATTATGAGTTAGCTAATTTTCCCAGAATCTTAATTCCCTTTTCAAGCTGCTCGTCGGTGGGGGTCGAGAAGTTGATCCTGA
>CAZVSQ010000276.1:0-1989 GCA_964629925.1 uncultured Ruminococcus sp. | reverse complement strand
GTAGGACTTTGAAAAGCCGTTTATTACGACCGTACGCTCGTACATTCCGTCGATTGAAGCGATCGAAACGTGGTTGAGTTCGCCGTAGGTCAGCTCGCAGTAGATTTCATCTGAGAGCACAAACAAGTCGTGGCGCTTTATTACCTCCGCGATTTCCTCCAAGTCCTTGCGCTCCATGATAGCGCCTGTCGGATTGTTCGGGAACGGCAGTACAACAAGCTTTGTTTTAGGAGTTATGGCAGCCTCCAGATCGGCAGCCTTAAGGCGGAAATTATCCTCGTTTTTGGTGTTGATATTTACGGGGACGCCGCCCGCCATAACGCACAAAGGATTGTAGCAGACAAACGCGGGCTGAGGGATAATAACCTCGTCGCCCTTTTCAACGAGCGTTCGGAAAGCCAAATCGATAGCTTCGCTTCCGCCTACGGTTACAAGCACCTGCTCTGACGGAGCATATGTAAGCGAAAAGCGTCTTTCATAGTATTTGGAAATCTGTTCAAGCAAATCGGCAAAGCCCCTGTTGGGCGAATACCATGTTCTGCCCTTTTCAAGACTGCGTATGCCTTCATCGCGGATATGCCAAGGAGTTTGGAAGTCCGGCTCGCCGATGCTCAGCGAAATAACGTGCTCCATCTCGTTGGCTATATCAAAGAATTTTCTTATACCCGAAGGACTCAGCGACTGAATGCTGCTGTTCAGGTATTTTGAATAATCTATCACAGGATTAAACTCCTCTCATCTTTTTCGCCGCCGAAATTCATTAGGTTCAAACCTCTGTCCTTGTAGCGCTGCATAATAAAGTGCGTGCCCGTTGACAGGACTCCCTCAATGGTGGACAGCTTTTTTGCGACAAACATGGCAATGTCCTGCATTGTCTGACCACGGACAATAAGCGCAAGGTCATAAACGCCCGCCATAAGATAAACGGACTCAACCTCGTCGAATGCCATGCACATACCGGCGATCTCGTCAAAGCCGGTTTCCTTTTTTGGGGTTACCTTAAGCTCGATAAGCGCCTCTACATAGCCGTCGTCGCAGTTGATGATCGCCTGATATCCTTTAATGATCCCTTTATCCTCATATTCCTTGATCTGTGCCTTTACGGCATCCTCGCTCTCACCGAGCATTGCCGCCAGCTCAGCCGTTGAAAAGTGCGCGTTTTCACTTAAAAGCTTTAACAGTTTATTCATAGCATAACCCTCCGATTTATATATTCGCCGCCTGTACGACGGGTTTTTCAATAGTGTTTATCAAGTTGGCACATATTGCCGCCGATACGCAGTACAGCTCATGTTCTTCATCAAATATTTCGAGCGTACAGTGATCGGCATGCTTGCGGTGACTGAGTATCACTGATTTGTCAACGTCAATGATAGTAAAATCCT
Source organism: uncultured Ruminococcus sp. (assembly GCA_964629925.1). Taxonomy (GTDB): domain Bacteria; phylum Bacillota; class Clostridia; order Oscillospirales; family Acutalibacteraceae; genus Ruminococcoides. The sequence continues at coordinate 604 of CAZVSQ010000276.1, read as the reverse complement.
TTGCGGAAATGCTTCCGTTGATGTGCCAGTTATTACCGTAAAAATACGATAAAATACCGTTTTTTGTCGGGACAATCACAAAGGTGATGTGCGACTTTGCGACCTTAAGCACAAAGGTATATGTGCCGACGATCGGGAGTCTGCGAATTTTAGCCGCAATATCGCCTTTGCTGTTCAGCAATAAAAGATTCGTTTTTTTAGTAACCTTAGTCTTTACGGAAACGGCGCGGTACTTTTCCATTCCGCTCTCATCAAAAACCGTAAAGCCGGCGTCACCCGCCGATAAATCACGTTTTAAATGCAGCTTCATAAATAATCACCGTAAAATAAATAACCATAGATACACAAATAAGTATACCTATGGTTATTATACATCATTTTTCCGATTTATACAAGAGGTTTTTATCTCGGGATATTAATCCTCCCAAACAACCTCATCTTCGACAAAGCCCTTCTTTTTCTTGCGGGCAACAACGATTTTTGCGATAAAGCCGCTGATGAATACCAGAGCAGATACTACCCAGCCTGCCCAGATAATCGCCCACATGGGATAGTCGCCGTAGTTGCCGTTGTTTTTAACAAACAGATCATACATGTTCCATCC
>CAZVSQ010000275.1:0-2001 GCA_964629925.1 uncultured Ruminococcus sp. | reverse complement strand
AACCCCTGACCTACTGATTACGAATCAGTTGCGCTACCGGCTGCGCCACATTAGCAAGGTTACTTTGCTATTATACTCCATAAATTTGATTTTTGCAAGTCCTGATTTTTAATTACTTTTCCGAAATATAATTTTTTTAGGATTTTAATTGTTATTTTATGCCGAATGTGTTATAATAGCGTCTGATAAGTGCATTCTCAATCAATTATTTCGGAAAGGTATTTGCCATGAAAGCATTGTTTCGCGCTCTATGTCCGGTTTTGGCGATTTCATGTGCAGTTTTTGCGTCGTCAGGCTCGTTTTTTTTCACCGAATAGTCCTGCTCCGGCGACTCATCTCCGGACTCAGCTTCATCTAAGCTTTTGTTCAAGGTGACCGTAAGGTTTGAAGATGATGAAAAATCCGTCGCAATGACGGGCGGTACCGTTTTGGACGCTGTTCAAAGGGCGGGCTACAATCCCGACAGTTTCACCGCTCAGCCCGATACGGATACGCAGATAACCGACGGCATGGTTATAACCCTCACCGCAAAATCCATCAACGGCTTTGTCACCGATGGCGGCAAGACCTACTATTTTATCGACGGCGAGGTTCAGAAGAACGCCGTTGTCGGCAGTGAGGAAGAGGGCTTCTTTTATGCCGGAGCCGACGGCGTTATCGACAGCGGTTACTGCGACGGCGTTGTTTATGAAGGCTCTGACTGGAACGTTATCAACGGCAAAGCTTCTCTTGCCGAGAGCGACTCCGATTTAATGCTCAACAAGGCGCTTAAGGCTGTTGCCAAATGCACTAAAAGCTCCATGACCAAGGAGGAAAAGCTTAGGGCTGCCTTTGACTACATAAAGACCGCCTACCTTGAGGGCGTGCGCCACGATCCGCCTTACAAGGAGCTTGACTGGCCGCTTGTTTACGCCGAGGATATTTTTGTTTACGGCAAGGGCGACTGTTTCAGCTACGGCGCGGCCTTTGCCTACATGGGCAAGGCTATCGGCTGCGAGAATTGCTACGCCTGCAACAGCGGCGGCCACGGCTGGGCTGAGATAGAGGGCTTGGTATATGATCCCGAGTGGGACATGCACTACCCCAAGTACAACCACTTTGCGGTTGACTACGACAACAACGACACCGACGTGAATTATAAAAAGGGAATCGAACCCGCTGAGGATTATATGCGTGTTCCCGTTTAAAAATTGTCATTTGCGCTGATTCGTTTTTTGGATCGGCGCTTTTTTCTTTTTATTTTTTCAACAGTCTTGATACCGTCAAAACAAAGTGCTATAATAAAAAACGTTTTGGGGGGACAGCCAATGGGGAAGAAACCGAGCAAAAAGCCCAAAACTAAGCCCGAAAAGCAGATAACCGAGAGCACTGCCGGTGAAGCTTCCGAGGATAATTCTTCTTTGGAAATAAAAGCTCCTGCCGATGAGCACACGGTTTTTCTCAGAGTCAAAGAGGCGTATGAGCAAGCCGCCAAAAAGCGCGAAAATTACAAAAAATACGGTCGGGCACTATAGGTATTTTTACAGCAAGCTTTCTGCGCTACCGAAATTCCGAATTCCAAATCGGAGGTGAAGTTATGCAGGACATGATAAAAAGGATCGTGGAGGCAGACAGCCGGGCGAAGGCGCTTGACGAGGCTAACAAAAAGGCAGCCGAGGAAAAAAAGCGCAAAATCGAGGAGGAAGCCGCCGCTATCTATAAAAAATATATGGATAAGGCGATGGAAGAGGTAGAAATAAACGACGCTTATCTTGAAAAGCGCTCCGAACGCAAAATCAAAGAAATCTCCGCAAAGCAGGAGTCGGCGCTTATCAAGCTGAGAGCCGACTACGAGCAAAACCGCGACAAATGGGTGGATGAGATCGTCAGCCGCGTTGTCAGCTGACAAAGGGGGTGATTTTATGTCCGCCGCATCATATGCCGTTTCGGCTAAAGCGCGGGCTAAGTACGGAAAGTTTCTTACTGCCCGCGACTATTCAAACCTTATCGCGTGTCAAAGCG
>CAZVSQ010000274.1:0-2019 GCA_964629925.1 uncultured Ruminococcus sp. | reverse complement strand
TAGTGGCACAAATGATATTTGGCGTTTTCCGGCGCTTGCTATGCTTGATACCGTCATTAACAAGAACGACCGCATTTGTCAGTTCCGTATCGTGAAAAGGCAGCCAACGATTGAATTTGAAGAAGTTGATACTTTGGATTCAGTTGATCGTGGCGGATTTGGTAGCACGGGTGCAAACTAATCTACATCCCGCGATTAAAGAACTTCAAGAAAAGATAAGTCTTGAAATGGCGGGGAATCTCAATGATTGCCAAGAGCATTATGTCGCAGGATTATCTGATGCTCTTGGTATCATTATAAGCCATATTAAAGACGAATTAAAAGTCGGCAAAACTTATTATGTTGTTATGCCCGAAGATGAAGCAAATAATAAGATCGTCAAAATGCGATTGTATAAAATCTCGCAAAAGCACAAAATATATTATAGTTTTACCGCCGATTCTCGATTAAAATATCCTTCAAATGATTTAACTCTCTCTAATCCGCAAAGCATTAGAATGAGAGTTTTTGAAACTGAGGAAGAAGCAGAGAAGAATAAGGATATAATGATTTGGCGGCGAGAATTGCGAAATATGAGGAATTAATGGAAAAGAAAGCAAATGTAAATTGCACTGTGGTTTTCGGCAACAAAGATTTCAAGAAGATATATGCCGAATATATTAAAGCAAAAATCAAAGAACAGAATAAATGAAAGAACGGTGGTTGACTCTGCAATATTATTATAGTATAATAATGGTAGTGTCAACCATTTTGCTCGGAAAGGAAAGTATGGATTATTTAGAGCAAAAAATATATGTTGCAGCTCTTTATGCTCGTTTAAGCTCGGAAGATTTACAAGAGGGTACAAGTATATCCATTGAAACCCAAAAGAAAATTCTCGAAGATTACTGTAAGAGTAATGGCATTATTATATATAATGTATATGTAGATGATGGATATACCGGCACCAACTTTAACCGCCCGGCGTTTAAACAGTTATTAAAAGACTGTGAAAACAAGCAATTTAATATGGTTATAGTCAAAGACCTATCAAGACTTGGCAGAGAACATATTGAAACAGACAACTATATAGAAAAGTATTTTCCCGAACGAAATATCCGATTTGTAGCTATTGGCGACGATTACGACAGTGAATCCAAAATGCAAGATTTAGATTTCATTGTTCCTATGCGTAATCTATTTAATCAGTTCTATCCAGCAGATACCTCAAAAAAGGTTAGGCAAGCATTTAAAGCAAATGCTTCAAGAGGTGAATTTATTGGAGCACAAGCACCATTCGGATATAAAAAGAACGATAAAGATAAACATGTTCTGATTATTGACAAAGAAACCGCGCCAATTGTAAAAAGAATGTTTACTTTAATAGCTTATCATGGGTATGGTTTTACCAAAATCGCAAAACTGCTTAGTTCAGAAAAGATAATGACACCTTCTGCATACCAAGCGCGAAATTCTAATCGTGAGTATAAGAAAAATCCTTATGATTGGAATTTAGGTTCTGTCAGGGCGATTATAAACAATGAAACATATCTTGGAAAATTAGTTAGTGGTAAACGTTCTGTTATGTCATTTAAAAACAAAAGGGTTATTAAAAAGGATAGAGAAGATTGGATAGTAGTTGAAGATATGTTTCCTCCGATAATCACACAAGAGTTATGGAATGATACCCACGCAAAAATAGGAGAACGGAAAAGGGACACTAATTCTTCTTTTGATAACATTTTTGCTGGATTAATAAGATGTGATAAATGCGGCAAAGTTTTGGGACTATCTTCAAATAAGAAAGAAAAACCATATTATATATGTGAAACCTATAAAAAGAAAGGCAAACATATATGCACACCGCACTATACATTATATAATGATATATATGCGGCGGTGTTGCAAAAAATCCAAGAGATTGTTAGTGCAGTTCGTTCCGATGAATTTGAGTTAGAAGTCGCGGAAGATATATTTTCCGAATTAGGGCAAGAGAATAATATTGAGGAACAGATAAAACAAGTCCAAAACCAAATTGCA
>CAZVSQ010000273.1:0-2025 GCA_964629925.1 uncultured Ruminococcus sp. | reverse complement strand
CTCAACGCCGTCCAAGGTCTTGAACACAAAGGGCTTGTCAAAGCGCTTTATGCGGATCTTGCCTACCTTGCGCGAGTCAAAGGCGTGCATGGGCTGTCCCATTTCGAGCATGAGGTAGTTGGTGAGGTCGGCGAGGAAGTTGATGGCGCGCATTCCGCAGTAGAACAGGCGTATCCTCATGTTTACGGGGCTTACCGAGCGCTTGATGTTCTCTACCTGCAAACAGGAGTAACGGTAGTACAGTGGATCCTCGATTTTTAAATCGACCTTGCCGAGATCATCAAATCCGGTCAAATCCTCAACGTCAAGGGGCTTTAGCGGTCTGCCGGCAAGAGCCGCGAACTCACGCGCTATTCCGTAGTGTCCCCAAAGATCGGGGCGGTTGGTGAGCGACTTGTTGTCTACCTCAAAAACGATGTCGTCGATTTCGTAGATGTCCTTAAGGTCGGTGCCGTTGGCTACGTCGTCGGTGATCTCCATAATGCCCGAGTGGTCGTCGCTGATACCGATCTCGGATTCGGAGCAGCACATGCCGTAGGAGGTGTAGCCCGCAAGCGCTCTGGGAGCGATCGTGATCTCACCGATTTTTGCGCCGACCTTTGCAAAGGCGGTTTTCATGCCTACGCGCACATTCGGAGCGCCGCAAACAACGTCGGTAAGCTCGCTGTCACCCGCGTCAACCTTTAGCAGGTGAAGCTTTTTTGACTCGGGGTGCTCTTCGACCGACTTGATTTCGGCGACTACGATGCCGCTTATATCGCTGCCCTTGAAGAATATATCGTTTTCGACCTCGGCAGTGGAAAGTGAAAACTGATGGATCAACTCCAGCTTGTCAAGACCCGAAAGGTCGACAAAGTCGGAAATCCAGTTCATTGATAAAAACATTTATAGCGCTCCTCTCTTATTCGTCGTCGGTAAACTGCGACAGAGCCTTAAGGCTGCCGCTGTTCAAGTCGCGGATATCTTTGACCTTGTACTTCATCATGGCAAGGCGGGTAAGTCCAAGACCGAAAGCAAAGCCCGTGTACTCGTCGGGGTCGATCCCGCCCTCGCGCAGAACGTTGGGGTGGATCATGCCGCAGGGGCAAAGCTCAAGCCAGCCGCTGTGCTTGCATGAGGCGCAGCCCTCGCCGCCGCAGATAAGGCAGTTGATGTCAAGCTCAAAGCCGGGTTCAACGAAGGGGAAGAAGCCGGGGCGCAGACGAACCTTTACGTCGCGCCGGAAAACCTCGGAAAGCATCGTTTTCATAAAGAAAATCAGGTTGGAAATCGAAATATCCCTGTCGACCATCATGCCTTCCATCTGGAAGAAGGTGTTTTCGTGGCTCGCGTCGGTAGCCTCGTTTCTGAAGCAGCGTCCGGGGAAAATCGCCTTGATCGGAACGCCGTTTTCCTTCAGGTTCTTTCCGTATTTTCTCAGAATCGCGTTCTGAGCAGCCGACGTCTGTGATTTAAGGAGCTGACCGTTTGTAAGGTAGTAGGTGTCCTGCATGTCGCGCGCGGGATGGTGCTTGGGGATGTTGACCGCCTCAAAGCACTCGTAGTCGGTGACCACCTCGGGGTAGTCCTCAACGGTAAAGCCCATCGATTTAAAAATGTTTTCGCACTGGCGCTGAACAAGCGTGATGGGGTGGTAGGAGCCGCGCTCAAGGTTAGCCGGAGCTGTGATGTCAAACTGAGGCATAGAGGCTATCTCCAGCTCGATCTCAGCCTGTCTGAGCTCCTCGATCTTATCCTCGATCCTCTTTGCGGCAGCCGCCTTAAGCTTGTTTACCTCGGCGCCAAAGGTCTTTTTCTCTTCGTTTGTAAGCGACTTCATGCCCTTTAAAAGCGCTGTTATCCTGCCCTTTTTGCCCAGAAAGTCCACGCGTATCTTGTCAAGGCTGACAAGGTCGGCGGTCTGTTCCAGCTTTTGTTCAAATTCTTCTCGCAATTCACTGATTTTATCCATAATTACCTCCACTGTGTCCGCTTGGTCTGCCGAAGCCGGACACGAATTTTTTGTTTTGGGTACTAATACTAATC
>CAZVSQ010000272.1:0-2031 GCA_964629925.1 uncultured Ruminococcus sp. | reverse complement strand
GGAATAATTGTGGTTGTAGCGACTGTTATCAAATTGTTATCAAAAGCAATGTAAAGGCTTGTAAACCCGCATAAATACTGGGCTTTCGGCGATTTACATATCACTCCCACTCGCTTGATTCACTTTAATACTAAACATATTAGTTTAGTATCAGTTTCTTTTGATACCATTATTACCGCTATTCTGCCTATTATTTTGGGCTTCAAATGATAACAGTATCAAAACAGTATCAACGGTACTGCAATCATTATAACAGAAAAAGACTGTGAAATCTACGATTTATTCTTCGTTCCAAAACAGATCATCCAGTGTTTTTCCAAGTGCGCGGCAAATTGCAATGCACAGCTTGATCGTTGGGTTATAATCCCCTTTTTCGATCGCGTTGATCGTTTGCCGGCTGACGCCCACCTTTTCGGCAAGCTGCTGTTGAGAAAGATCAAGCGCGGCACGAGCACTTTTCAATTTCAGATTTTTCATTTACTTCTCCGCTCCGCGTTTTTCCAAAATGATTTTAATAACTGCGAGTATTCCCAAAGCAAACGAACATGCCGAGGCGACCAAATACAAAACAAGGACAGACAGCTCACCGTTATTCAGTAACACCTCTCCTTTGCCAAGTCCCGTCAGGAAAAACGAAACACTTACGATTCCATATGAGAAAAAAGAAATGACAGATTGCGTATTTCGTTTTCGTAAGCTTGTAAAAAACGCGTCTTTAAGAATAGATATAGCTAAGAATAACACAAATGATAGGATGATTCCAACAAACAGTTGTACGGCAGTATCTGCCCATTTAATACCAAAAACATGCAATATTCCGCAGATAAAACAATAAACCATCAAAAAGAAAAACGAAAATTTATAAGCGGTATTTCTCGCCATAAGCTGACGTTCATCATAATTTGCTTTCATATTTCTGATAAATAGTAAAATTGCGAAAGCCAAAACCACAACTGCAGTTATGATAACCGGAATCCAAACACTGAGATTCATATAAAACACTCCTTGATTTTTATAAAGCAATTGTATCATATTATTTTCATAGTGTCAAGTATATATTACATATTGTCAAGGACTTCTACTTTATGAAAAATTTATAACGCCGCCAAGAAGGAGAAAATCCCACTTGGCGGCTGTGCTTTTCAGATATAATACATTTTCAAAAAGTCCGTTATTTGTATTGCGTTTGTACTTACAATCGTGTATAATAGTTACAGATAATTTGAAAGGGGCATAGTTATGTCAAAAACAGCAAATCTTTATGTAAGAATTGAGCCTGAATTAAAAGAACAGGCTGAAAAAATATTATCCGCTCTCGGTATTCCCGCTTCCAATGCTATCAATATGTTTTATAAACAAATCATTCTGCAAAGAGGATTGCCGTTTGATTTGAAGCTGCCTGCGGAATCCGTATTGAATTTCAATCAGCTTACCGAACAGGAAATTGATTCTGAATTGCAAAAAGGAATTGACGATGTCAACAACGGAAACACAAAACCTGTTAAGCAAGCGTTTGCCGATATAAGAAAGGACTATCATCTGTGAATTATACAGTAACTATTTCATCGCAGGCAGATAATGATATCCGAGCGATTTACGAATATATCGCTTTTACACTTATGTCACCCGAAAACGCCGACGCTCAAATATCACGGTTTCAAAACAGAATTGAAAGCCTTGACAATATGCCCAAGCGGTTTCCGATATACAAAAACAGTATTCGATATATGCCGGTTGACAACTACCTTGTATTCTACTCGGTGGACGAAAACAAAAAACAGTTTCTATCTTAAGAGTGATGTATGGAAAGCGTGATGTAAAAAACAACATATAGCATTTAAATATAGACCTTGAGATATTTACGATACTGTTTTTTCGTATTCCACAAAAAATGTAAATAATATAAATATTGGCAGATAGCACGCAATACTATCTGCCATTAATTATATTAGATGTTATGTCAATATCACTCCCACTCGATAGCACCTAAACAATTCCGTGTAGGTATTATTATCTGTACTATCTGTGGTT
>CAZVSQ010000271.1:0-2033 GCA_964629925.1 uncultured Ruminococcus sp. | reverse complement strand
ACGATTCTTCAAAGCCGTTCAGCTTTTATATCATCTATAACCTCGGCGGTGTAGCTGAATACAAGGTCTATTTTACGGAGAAACAGTAAATGGCAAATAATAAAAAGAAGCCGGCTTCAAAAAGTCAGTTTAAGAAAGCAAAAAAATTCCCGGTAAAACCTGTCATAGCGGCGGTGATCGCTGCCGCACTTATAGCGGCGCTTGTGCTGCTCATTGTGCTTAGGACTAACGAGGATAACGCAAAGCATGTGCTGCGCAGTACCGTTTGGGTTTCGCAGACAGCAAAAACCGCCAGCGGAGACGAGGTCGATATCCGCGAGGTCTACAATGTAAAGTACAGCAACTATCAGGGCAACCTTACCTTTGACGGCGATAACGGATTCGAGCTGTGGCTGCGCCCGGGTGATATTTCGGACGGCACACATAAAGGGACTTACGAGCTTGACGGCGATAAGCTGAAAGTCAGCTTTGACGGCGGCGATGATAAAGAGTTTATTCTGACGCGAAATGACGGCAAAATCGCCCGCATTGACGTCCCTTTTGAAGATTATGTAGTATCATTTTTCCCTCAATAACAAAAAACAAGCCGAAAAGGCATGTCGGTAACGGCATAGCCTTTTCGGCGTTTTTATAACTGTTAATTAATCGTTTAGCCCATTCCGAAATATCCGAGGAAGTTGAAGCCTGTGGGAAGGGGAATGGTGAACATGTAAATAGTTGCGATAACCAGACCGACGATCGCTATGCAAAGTACGACCGCGCGGTTCGGCAGGTTTTTGAATATACCTACAATACCAAGCAGGAAAAGTACAACGGAAAAAATAACGTTTACAAGATTATAAGCGTCGCCGTGAGCGTTGTCCTGTTTGCCTTCCTCAAGCAGCGCCTGGGATTCGGCGTTGATTTTTGTGGAATTCTCAAAATATTTATCCACGGTTCCTTCTACTTCAAATGGTGAAGTCATATCCTTATCCATCTTAGTGATCGCTTCCGCCAATATACTGCTGCAGTTCTGGTTGATATACGCTTCCATTTTGTTTTCATAAACCTTAGCTACGTCTTCTTCGCCCTTCATTCTGGCTACTTCAGCGTCGATCTGATAGTCAATAGCTGTGTTCCACGCCATCATATCCGACAGATAAAGCTGCATCTCTGCGTTATATTCCGAGTTGCCCTCAGAAGCAAGGTTATTGCTCTTTGTAAAATTTGTAGCCTGGTTTCCGCCGTGAAGCGAGCCTATCCAGGTAGCCCATGCGGTCAGCAGCGCCGTAATACCTAAGAAAATTGCTACGATTATCTCTATTCGGTTGGCTGTAAACAGCTTTTTCTTTTCAGGAGCTTTCTCCTGTTCGGTTTCCGCTTCGGAAACGCCTGTTGTCTGTTCTTTGTTATCTGTTGACATTTTATTTCCTCCGTTCGTTCTTTACAGCCGCAAAAATATGCGTGCCCTAACAGTATATCATAATATAATACACTTTGCAATTGATTTAATATACTAATTCATTGTTTTCCTTGACAAGTGAGTTCACTTTTGATATAATAATTTGCGAATGATTCGCAAATCGGGAGGTGCTATTTTGCCAAAGTACATGACAAAGCAGAGAAAGGCTCTTTTAAGCTATCTTTCAAGCCACGACGACGAAAAGCTCTCGGCAAAGCAGCATGAAGAGGCGCTCTGAGGCGAGGGTATCAGCATAAGCGCCGAAAACCGCAATCTTTCCGAGCTAGAAAAAGAAGGCAAGGTAAGGCGCGTAAACAACGGCGGCTCGCGCGAGGTGTTTTATCAGTACACCGAGGGCTTGCACTGCAAAGAGTGTCTGCACCTTTCGTGTGAAAAATGCGGCAAAACATATCACATGAACAGCGAGTGCGCCAAAATTCTTATCGAAAATCTTGCCCAAAGCGACGAGTTTGCGATCGACAAGGCAAGCACCGTACTCTACGGCGTTTGCCGCGAATGTCAGAAACAGTAAAGAAGGGACGGTATAGGACAAGAGTAGTATCGGTTTTATTATGCGCGGTAATTATGGTTG
>CAZVSQ010000270.1:0-2034 GCA_964629925.1 uncultured Ruminococcus sp. | reverse complement strand
GCTCTCGGTGTAGAAGAATGCTGAAACAAAAGAAAAGTGCGCCTAACTACAGACACGTCTGAAAAATTATTTATTTAGTTTTAATTGAGGTGAAAAATGGATTGGATTATAATAGGAATACTGTTTTCTTTGTTAGTACTGTCCTATATTTTTTTAATAATTGAAAAAAAGTCACATGAAAATGAAAAAAACAGAATAATCAAGAATTGTTATGACGATATAAATAACTTAAAGAAAATACACAAAGAAGAATTAACTGCAATTTATTCTCGCTTAGAAAAAGATAAAAACAGTTCATTATTAATTAAAATTATTTCAGACACAATATCTGCGTATGAGTACAAAGAAATGAATACACTCTATTACAACGAATTTGCGATTGATGAACATAATTTTCTATTTAGAAAAAAAGATGAATCAGATTTTGCAGCTAACCGTTTTAGAAAAGCATTGACCGAAGAATACAAGCTCAAATACTTATTTTTTCTTTTCCCGATATTACAAACTGTTTTTTCTATTCCGTATGATAAAAGAGAAACAATTGATAAAAAAATGATAGAAAGTAGTATAACTAATACCATGAATACACTTTCTGATACAGATGTTGTTAAAGCAGTAAAAGTGATTTACAGTGATGATAATCAAAAAATTGCACGAGAGAATATTCTTTTAAAAAACAGAAATGACTTTTTAGAATCAACTACTTCTAATCTAAAGGCAATTCCATACATGGCAAAAATCATGGCAGACTATGAGACCTATGATATTGAACATCTGGCTAAAGAATTAGACTGGGGTTATAATGCGCAGAGAAAAACAAAAGTTGCTTCTATTAGAGAAATACGATATACCGCTCAGTTGATGGTAGAAAAATACAAATATTCACAATACCAATTAGACTATCTGTTCGAGTTATTTCCAACCCTTCAAGATGTAATTGAAACTGATTATAATCAGCTTCCCATCATAAAAGTAGAAGAATTATCAAATCAAACTCATGACGGTGTACGAGATTATTTAACAAAGGAAGAATACAACAATCTGTCTATTACAGAACGTAATCAATTAGCGTTAGATAGATATCAAGAATCCAAGAAAAAAACAAATTGGCAAATTGGTAGAGATTACGAACTATACATAGGTTTCCTATATAAACAAAAAGGCTATGAAATCGATTACTTCGGAGAATATATGGGAATGGAAGATTTAGGTCGTGATATCATTGCAAAAAAGGATAACAAAACCCTTATTATTCAATGTAAGTATTGGAGTACCAAAAAACAAATACATGAAAAACATGTCACTCAGCTTTATGGAACAATGGTAAGCTATTGTGTTGAAAATGGTTTTAGTAAAAAAGATGTTACAGGAATTCTTGTAACGAACATAAGTCTTTCGGAAACTGCAAAAAAAATTGCTCATTTTTTAAATATTCAATTTCAAGAGAATATTCCATCTGGTAAGTATCCATGTATCAAATGTAATATCGGTCATGATTACAATGGGACGGAAACTAAGATTTATCATTTACCCTTTGATCAACAATACGATTCAACCAAAATCAATAAAAAAGGAGAATTTTTTGCATTGACTGTTCAAGAAGCTGAAGAAGCTGGATTTCGCCGAGCGTTTAAATGGTTTGGCAATAAATAAAAAACCGCCATGCCTAGCTGGAACCAGTCAGAGCGGTAACCACTATGCAAGGCGCAGTAGATAAAATTAAGCATCTTTCTTCTACCTCAGCCTTGCAGATTTTGCAAGGTTTTTTGCCTATTCATCAAAAGGGATTATTTATTAACGGAAAATGCTGAAGCGAAAAGCGGCAAGTGGCAACGAAAGAGAAAATTTCGTAACAGAAGTTCAATACTCCACGGAAGTTGTCGATAACAGTCGGCAGCTTCCTTTATATGTTTGCCCAGAATGGGCAGCAACTTGGTGGTGAAAGTCCACTACACGCTTGGCAGTAGGAAGTGTTAGCTGAGGGCAAGGGTGTCCGTCGTGAGGCGGAATCTGAAGTAAGCCTAAAGCAAACTC
>CAZVSQ010000269.1:0-2037 GCA_964629925.1 uncultured Ruminococcus sp. | reverse complement strand
TGCAACTTAGGGGCTGTTTTTTGCATGTTACCGTGTTTGGGGTTTTATTTTAAAATTGCCTGTGCTATTATAAGGCTGTCAGGAGGGACAGACATGAAAAACATAATCGAAGTTAACCATCTGGTAAAGAATTACAAAGAAGTCGAAGCGGTGCGCGACATCAGCTTCACCGTAGAGGAAGGCTCGTTCTTCGCGTTTCTGGGAGTAAACGGAGCCGGTAAAAGCACAACAATAAATATCCTCTGTACCGTGCTTGAAAAGACAGCGGGCGAGGTTATCATCGGCGGCTATGATCTTGAAAAGGAGCCGTTCAAAATAAAGGACTTGATAGGAATTGTATTCCAAGGGAGCGTGCTCGACAAGCCGCTCACCGTAAAGGACAACCTTTTGTCGCGAGCCGCTTACTACGGGATGTCAAAGGCGGAGACAAGGGCGCGTATCTCAGAGCTTTCAAAGGATTTTGAGCTGGACGAAATATTGAACCGCAAATACGACAGGCTCAGCGGCGGGCAGAAGCGCCGCGTTGACATAGCAAGAGCGCTGCTTAACCGCCCGAAGATACTGTTTTTGGACGAACCCACAACAGGCCTTGACCCGATGACGCGCGTCAAGGTGTGGGAGACCATCGACAAGCTCCGCGCTGAAACGGGACTTACGGTTTTCCTTACCACTCACTACATGGAGGAAACCGCTCAGTGCGACAAGGTGGTAATAATCGACTCCGGCAAGATAGCCGCGGTAGGAACGCCTCACAGCCTTAAGGAGCAGTACGCCGGCAACCGCCTGATGTGGTACACCCCTCAGAGTAAGGCTGCCGAAAAGCTCCTCGGCGACAGCGGGCTTGAGTTTGATCATCATCTCGACTGCTACAAAATAGCCCTTGAAAACAGCAAGCAGGCGGCGGAGCTTATCAAAAAGCATGATGAAAAAAGCGACTTTGAGATTGTAAAGGGCAACATGGACGACGTATTTTTGACTGTAACGGGAAAGAGGTTAGGTGACTGATATGACTGCAAAAATGGAACTTCGCGCCTTTAAGGGAATGACTATACGCAACATGAAGGTTTACGGCAAGGACATAATCTCGCTGCTGCTGTCAATGCTGACGCAACTTATAGTGTTGGGACTGTTTGTGCTGTTTTTGAAAGACAGCTATGTGGACGTTATTAACGAGGAGCTGGGCAACCTTAAGAACATGCTCTCAAAGGACGATATCGAGGCTATAGTTAATTCATGGCTCGTAGCCGGCGTAGTGGGAACCTCGGTAGTGACCGCCGCTCTCAACGCGCTGTCGGTCATGGTGCACGACAAAATGGATCGTATCGACTACGACTACACCGCGGCGGCGGTAAAAAGCAGGACCGTTGTGCTGTCCTACTTTACGGGCGCAATGCTCAGCGCCGTAGTGACAAGCTCTATCCTGCTCACCGCAGGCCTGGGTTATCTCGCGGTAAGCGGCTCGTTTTTGCTCAGCGCCCTTGATATCATTATGCTCTACGGCATTGTGGTGCTCGGCTCGATCTCATCTACACTGGTGCTCATGCTGTTTATCTCCTTCTTCAAAAAGGATTCAAGCCTTTCGGCGTTCGGCATTCTTATTTCGGTAGCTATCGGCTTTGCTGTGGGCGCTTACATGCCCGTCGGTCAGTTCAGCGAGAGCGTCCAGACCGTTGTAAACCTGGTGCCCGGCTCGCAGATTACCGCGCTGCTCCGCAACGTTCTTATGCAGCCTGCTATTGAAAACGCGGACAAAGTCCTCGGCGGAGCCGACAATCACGCCTTTGCCGAGTCGCTTAACGACCTGTTCTCAATGAAGCTGCATGTGTTCAACGGCAGCCACGGCACAAACTTCATGATCATTTACTCGCTTGCGTCGATCGCGCTGTTCTTAGTGCTCAATATTCTGATTTTCCGCTTTGCCGCAAAGAAAGCCCACAATTCTTAATACAACGCAATCAGCGGACAGCCCGAAAAAACGGCGCTGTCCGCGAATTTTTGTCGCGTGACGCGACGGACAGTACGCGCAAGCGTGACGCT
>CAZVSQ010000268.1:0-2046 GCA_964629925.1 uncultured Ruminococcus sp. | reverse complement strand
CAGCCCCGAGGAATCGACCCCGGGGCTTTGAGCTGACTTAGCGCAACAATCTGCACTTAGTCGTGTAGCACCATATTTATTATAATATATTGATTAGCTAATTGATTAGCTAAAATCAAGTTAAATAATTTGAAATAATCTAATAGTTAATTAAAAAATCATTCGAATAATTTTAGTTATCGTCTACCATTTTCAGCTTCGGTTATCCGCTTTGAAGCGATTTCAAAATATTTTTCGTCGAGTTCCATACCGATAAAATTTCGGTTAGTGTTTACGCAGGCGACGCCCGTTGAGCCCGAGCCCATACAATTATCGAGAATCGTATCGCCTTCATTAGTATAGGTTTTTATCAGGTATTCAAGCAAGGCGACAGGCTTTTGCGTTGGGTGCAATCCCTTTTCGCAATTGAACTTAAGGATATCCGTAGGATATCGCACACCGTCGTTTGCCGTAACATATGCAGATTGTTTGCCATAGTTGGATGATGTATCAATTCCGTTTTTCTTAGTGTAAGGTTTCCCTTTGGCAAATTGCGGATTATAAACAGGAAGTTTGTCATAGAATATTAGAATGTTTTCGTGAGATTTTAACGGCATTTTATGTGAATTTAAAAAACCTGTTGAGATTGATTTTTCCCATATCCATTCATAACGGAATTGCTTTTCGTTTGCTGCTATTAACTTAGCATTAAACGGCGGCTGAGCGAACAGGGCAATTGCCCCCCCACTTTTAATAACTTGCTCATACAATTCGAATATCTTGCTGATATCTATAACCTTGTCCCATTTGTTTTGCGTTGTTCCATACGGCAAATCGCAAAGTATCATATCAACCGACTTATCGGGGATATTTTTCATCAATTCAAGGCAATCGCCTCGTTGTAAATTAACCATTACACAGCGCCTCAAACGTCTGCTTCCCTGCAATGCCGTCTACTTCCAGGCCCTCTTTTTCCTGATAAGTCAGCACCGAGGCTTCGGTCATGTGTCCAAAAACACCGTCGTGACCGCCGGTAGGATAGCCGTTGCAAATAAGCAAACCTTGCAGAATTGACACCAGAGCCCCCGTGTCGCCTTTTGACAGGTTGCGGACGGCTGAGTTTGTCATCGAGCCGTAGATACCGTCAACGGCCAAACCTGCGCCGTATTGCCTGTTCAGCTCCTTTTGGAGCGCCTTGACAAGCGCCGCCTTGGTCTGGCTGCCGTATATGCCATCTATGTAGATGTCGAGGCTGTATTTTTCATTAAGCCACCTCTGAATACTATACACATTCTTGTCGCCGTAGACTGCTTCGGTGACGGTCGGGGTTGCCTCTGCTCCGCTGTCGGCATATTTCGGGCGGCAGCAAGCGGAGATATCCGACCGTCTGCGCGTCTTTATCTGAAAATCGTCGCACTCAAGACCGCCGTTGTTCGCGCCGACGCTCATAATGGTATCATCAAATACCTTTAGGCAAAGCTCCACGTGCTCAAAGCACTTGTAGCCGAGGCTGTCAAGCGGCTTAACGGTTGTGGGCTTTCCGGACCATGAAAAAATGACTAAATCACCGGGCTTTACTTCGTCGGGCTTATGGAGCTGCCCTGCCTTGTAGAAGTTGTAAGCGAGGGAGCCGCAGTCCGCGACTTTGCCGCCGGGTATAAGGTCAAGAGCGTTTAGTTTGTAGAAAAGATAAAGCATACCCATACAGCAACATGCCACCTCGTTTATGCCGGTATCAAAACCGCCGTACCATTTTGCTATGTCGCATTCACCGGGGCATTCGTCCTTGCCGACAAGCGCACGCGCACCGCTCATAGCCTGAGCAGCCGTCAAGCCTGTTGTGGTCTTTTCAGCCGACTTCCAACCGTTGTAACCGCCATTTTTGATTATGGTCGGGTAATCTTTATAGCATAGGTTCTTGTCGATTATGCCAACACCGGGAATGCTGTTACCGTCGATAAGGTTAGTTTCGCCGCCGTACTGCCAGATAGACAGGTTGCCTTCTTTGTAGCCGCAGGAACGCGCCCAGTGAGCAAACCACATATCATATTTCTGCCAGATAGCTTT
>CAZVSQ010000267.1:0-2061 GCA_964629925.1 uncultured Ruminococcus sp. | reverse complement strand
AAAAAATGACCGACATACTTGTAGTTGAAGATAATCTTGAAATGGCGGGGCTGCTCTGCGATTTTTTAAAGGCAGAGGGCTACGGCGTACTTCACTGCGCCGACGGCGAAAGCGCGCTCAAGGCTTTTGAAAACGAGGGCGCAAAGCTTATGGTGCTCGATATAATGCTTCCCGGGCTCGACGGGTTCGCGGTATGCAAAAAGATCCGCGAGACCAACAACACGCCTATTATCATCGTGAGCGCAAAGACCGAAAAGGACGACAAGCTCAACGGGCTTATCCTCGGCGCTGACGACTACATCGAAAAGCCTTATGACATCGACATTCTGCTCGCTAAAATCAAGGGCATTTTCGCGCGGCGCTATAATACAAACGTTATTTCCGACGGTTTTTTAAAGCTCGATAAAAACAAGCGCGAGGCGTTCGCGGACGGAAGTCGGCTCGACCTTACACAAAAGGAATTCGACCTGTTGAACCTGCTTGCGGAGAATCCGGGAAAAACGCTCGGCAAGGATTTTTTGTTCAATAAGATATGGGGCTTTGACAGCTTTTCGGAGCCTCAGACGCTGACGGTTCACATAAAATGGCTGCGGCAAAAAATAGAGGAAAACCCAAAAAAGCCCACGCACATCGTAACGGTGTGGGGCGTAGGATACCGCTATGAGAGGTAAGCAATGAAGAGCTTTATCAGGCTGCTGATCGCGGTCGCCGCGGTTTTGTCGGCGGCGTTTATCGGTGCAAACTTGATTATAAATAATTCAAACGAGGGCGGCTCAGGTCGCCCTTATCGCGTTGAGGCGGATAGAATAGCTTTAAAAATCGAAAAAGGCGAGGACTACAGCCTCTCGGATTACAGCACCATAACCGCTGTTGAAAAGCAGACGGACGGTTTTATGAGCGGAAACAGCGACTATCTCGTTAAAGAAATAAACGGTGAGCTGTATCGCTTTGATTACGAGTATAATCATAAAAGCGGTACTACGGCTATGCTGTTCAATATTTGCTTCGGCGTGGCGGCGGCTGTTGTTTTCGGCGTTCTGTTTTGGATTTATTTTGTAATTATAAGGCCGTTTAATAAAATAAGCGGCTATCCCGCCGAGCTTGCCAAGGGCAATCTTACAATTCCTCTGCGGCAGAGCAAAGGCAGATATTTCAGCAAATTTCTGTGGGGGCTTGACCTGCTCAGAGAAAAGCTCGAAAAGCAAAAGGCCGATGAGCTGGCTCTTCAAAAGCAGAACAAAACAATGGTGCTCTCGCTCTCTCACGATATAAAAACGCCTTTGGGCGTGATTGAGCTGTACGCCAAGGCGCTTGAAAAGGGCTTGTATAAGGACGAGGACAAAAAGCACGAAACAGCCGTCGCCATCAACTCAAAGTGCGAGGATATTCGAAAGTATGTGGACGACATCTCAAAAACCGCAAGAGAGGATTTTATGGACTTGCAGGTCAATAACGGCGAGTTCTATCTTTCAAAGCTGATAGCGGATGTAAAGCGGTTTTATACCGACAAGCTTGAATTGCTTAAAACCGATTTTTATATCCAAAGCTATTCCGATTGCCTGCTGGGAGGAGATCGGGAGCGGGCGATAGAGGTTCTTCAGAACATAATAGAAAACGCGATAAAGTACGGAGACGGAAAAACTATCTCGCTTTCGTTTGAGAAAGAAGACGGCTGTCTGCTTGTTCATGTCAAAAACAGCGGATGTACGCTAAATGAAAGCGACCTGCCTCATATCTTTGAAAGCTTCTGGCGCGGCAGCAACGTGGGCGGCAACAGCGGCAGCGGACTGGGGCTGTACATCTGCCGCACGCTCATGCATAAAATGAACGGTGAGATATACGCTGAAATCGACGGGGATTATATAACCGTCACAGCAGTTTTTGCAATGGCGTAAATTTAATTCGGAATTCGGAATGCGGAATTGCTTTTTAGCAAAGTTTCCACAATAAAATGGGCAGGTTCAAAACCGGAATGGTTCTGAGCCTGCCTAAAGTTTTTATAATGAATTATAAATAATTGCGGTAAGCACAAGCTTTGACCCGCCGTTGGTCGCGTGACGC
>CAZVSQ010000266.1:0-2074 GCA_964629925.1 uncultured Ruminococcus sp. | reverse complement strand
ATAGTTGTGATGATAGAAGATATCATCTGCATATGCGGCCATGGGATCACCTCTTTTTGAGTTCTTCCTTTTTTTGCTCCTGCCGCTTAGGCTGCTTTTTGGGTTCCTTTTCGGGAACCAAGCCTATAATTTTCATAGATATCCCCCTTAAGCCTTGTGGCTCAGATAGATACCCGCGACCTTGTTTTCGTACGCGTCCACAAGACCATACTTGCGGTATTTGAGGATGTAGCCGTCGCTGTTGGGGTTATTTGCAGGAGCGATGACATCATTGGCGATATGCTTGTCATACTTGATGATAGCGGGCTTGTGGATAATCATAAAGTTGATATCTTTTCCCGCCTGAGCCTTGGTGTAATGACCTGCTTCCTCACCCGTACTTTTACCGTCAAGCAGATTGATAGCGGTATAGAAACGCGACTGGGGAACGGCTCTCTTTACGGCAAAGGTCGCAAGGATTTCTCTTGACTTTGTCGTGTCAAGCGCCATTACGCCATTAAGCAGTGTCGGAGTTGCATAAAGATAACGCTCCTCCTCGGGGACTTCGTCCTCGTCCATCGTGTTCTTAGCTTCCAAGAGCGCAGCCAGAAAGTCGGCAGCGCTTGAATATGTTGCCGCGGTTGCCTTTGAAATACCTGTAAGACCTGCAAGCGTAGCAAAGGTGAACGCGTCCGCCTCGGGAGCAACCTTTGTGCGGATAAGCTCAGCGCCTGCCTTGCCGAACGCAAGGTTAAAGCTTTCCTGGTCGTCCATAACGTCAACTGTGATTTTGGTACCGCGATCGTAGTTATACTGAACGGTCTCCCATTCAAGACTTACCGAGCCGTTGGTATAGCCGCTGTTTCTGTCGTAGTCGCCAAGACCTGTTACACTGAGCTTAGGGTAACAGACTTCATTAACGTTAGCGCCTGCTTTTACCATTGACTGGTCGCCGATCAGGTCGGCTGTTACCGACGCTTTCTTGTAAACCTCGTCGAGCAAGCCGACGTAGTTCTTGGGAAGTGCAAATGTGTTTGCCATGTTTTTACCTCATTTCTTTTTTATTTTGTTTCGGGTGATAATCCCATAATTGCGCGCAACGCGTCATCCGAGCTGCCGCCGGAGCCGCTTCCGGATCTGCCTACAAACTGACCGTTGTCGATCGGTTCGTCGGAGGTAAACAGATAGTCGTTTTCCTCCTTGACCTTTTTCAGCGCGGCTTCGATGTCGGCGGACTGATTCTTGCTCGCCTTGATAGCTTCAAGGTCGAGCAGAGCGCGAACCGCCTTGACGTTCTTTGCTTTGCTGCCGGTGATAGCGGCGTTGAGCATGTCGTCAAAGTCGCGGTCGGCAAGCTGCTTGTCAAAGGCTGCCTTTTGGCTTGCGAGGTCGTCTGTCAGGGCGCTGATCTTGCCCTGCAGTTCCTCCACGTTTACACCCTTGAAGCCCTCGAGCTTCTGTGTTGCGTCGTCGAGCTGTGATTTGTAATTATCCCGCGCGGTTCTGAGCTTTTCGGCTTCGGCGACTGTCTTGTAATTTTCAAGCACCGCCTTGTCGAATTCCGCCTTTTTATCCGAGGGGATCTCAATGTCATAGCTCTTTAAGATTTCGTGAATATTCTTCATGTTCTGTCCTTTCTGCATAGCTTATATCCCGCTCTGCCCGCGGTCGAAAGTTAGCCGAATGACCTTCGGCGGGGTAATGATTGTATAAAAAAAGCGCCGTGCCTTTCGACATAGCGCTTTGATTATTGAAATGGATTATTTCAGCTTTCCGATAGAGCTGTCAACGCCCTTAAAACCGTCAACACTGATTCTCTCGCGCTGCTGAGGAAGGTTCATAGCCTTTGAAAACCGGGCGTATTCGCTGCTCAGGGCGTGATATTTCGCCTTTGCCGCAAGAATATCGTCTTCGCTTGCGCCGCCTTTTTCAAGCAGCGCTATTTCCTCGCGCTTGCGGCGCAGGGTGCTCTCAATGCGGCGCTGTCTCTGCAGGGCTTCGTATGTGGTATACTGCTTGCCATTGTATTCCTTTGGCGTGTTTTCCTCGGCGTTCATGCGGTCGAGCTCTTCGTCGGTGTAGAGCCGCTTTGAAA
>CAZVSQ010000265.1:0-2087 GCA_964629925.1 uncultured Ruminococcus sp. | reverse complement strand
AAAAAGGAACTGAGGATGGAAAGCAGAAATGAACCAAATAATCATAAAAAATGTCATACAATGTAAGCATTGCGGTGACATAATTGAAAGTACACATCTCCACGATTATAAGACATGCTCCTGTGGTAGCGTTTCCGTTGATGGCGGTCATAGTTATTTACGGCGTTGCTTTAAAAACAGCCCCGAAGATTTTACAGAGCTGTCTATTACAAGGATACTGAAAAAGCAATAACAAAAAGCCTCTGATTCCAACAAGGTTCAGAGGCTTCCTTTACCATCCGGCTTATTCTTTTGTAGTAAATTTTTTCCACCGATCAAGCACATCAACCAACGGTTTATCTAAATATGAAACAGCTGTCTTTTCAATCCATTCGGGGATACCGTATGCGGCTTCAGCAATGCTTCCGGTTATAGCTCCGATTGTATCGCTGTCTCCACCGAGAGATATGGCGTTTCGTATCGCGTCCTCAAAGTCCGTGCTTTCCAGAAAAGCGATGATTGCCTGTGGCACGCTTCCCTGACAGGATACATCAAAACGATAATCGGGGCGAATCTCATCCAGCGTGCGTGAAAGATCATAACCATGCTCTTTTTCGATATATTCCTTGATACGCGTTTTACATTCGGCAGGATCATTGTTAATTGGCGTTTCATAATCTCCACAATACCCGCCAAAATAATAACGAGCCAAGAAAATAGCATCCGCCGTTGCCAGCGCGCCTTTTATCCCCTCCGGATGGTTATGGGTCACCTCAGCTGACAGCTTTGCAATATTTCTCGCGTTGGTAGGCCAAAAGCCGGTTCTCGCGGTAAAGCCGCAATCCATTATCCACCCGCATGGTGAAACACGCATGGCGGAACCGTTGCCAAAACTGTTATACGGTTCGCGGTTGTCGCTAAATAGCCATGAATAGAATCTACCACCGTACCCCGCTCGAGGGAACATACGACCGTATTTTTTCATGGCGTCGATAAAATCATCTTTCTGACCGCCGTTCATGACTGCTTCTGCAACGGCAATCGTCATAACGGTATCATCCGTAAAACGGCAATCCTTGCCAAACAGAGGAAACGTTTTTGTTTTAATATTATTCCACTCATATCTTGAGCCGACAATGTCACCTACTATTGCTCCAAGCATAAACAACACTCCTTATATATCAAAAAACATTTATAATTTCTATGTATAGCCTCTCAATATTATGCGCCCACATTTGCCACGTGTCGCGTTATATTTTTTCTCGGATAAATTCTCAAATCAACTCTGAAAACGCGCTGTGTGGCAACGTAACGCGACAGTGAGGTGGAGTGGCTTGTTTAATTGAGTACGTCCCGATATTCTTCCTTGCCAGACATCAATTTATCGGCGTAGGAACAAAGCGGCACGATTTTTGCGTTTTGGGCTCGGGCGGCTTCTATCACCTTCAGGACAAGCTTTTTGGCAATGCCTCTTCCGCCGTACTCGGGGCGAACACCGGTATGGGTTATCGACCAAACATTATCCGAAACGCTGAACTCACACTCACCGATTTGCTTTCCGTCGATGTAGGCGGCGCTGCGGCTACAGCTCTCCTCAAACAAAATGCTGATCTGCTCCGCCGGCTCATTTTGTATGCGTTTATCAGAAGTGTTCATTATTTGTCATCCTCTCAAATTATTCATCTAATATCATATCATTAATTTTTTTATCCGATTGCGAGCATAAATTTATTGAACATCTCGCCTATCATTTCGGGCGATTCTGTCAGACCGCTATTGAACCAGTTTTTTAACACCGCGACAAACATTCCGTTTTTCGCAATGGCAGCGTATCGTGCCTCGGGCTCTTCGATATACAAAAGAATCTTCGATTCAACTATCTCGGTTATTGGGAGCCCGGCGTCGATCATAATTCTGAAAAGTGTTTTATTATCAATATCACCGTGGACGTGATGGATATCGCCGAAATCAGCCTTAATCCATTGCTCTGTTGCCAGCTCGCTCACCTCTGAAAAAGAAGCAGCTTTTACATATGCTGTGTATTGTCCTTCGACATGAAATTTCACAATATATAAATCTTTTTTAACGGAAGTGTTTTCTCCTTCTGG
>CAZVSQ010000264.1:0-2088 GCA_964629925.1 uncultured Ruminococcus sp. | reverse complement strand
ATAAGGACGCTGCTGTCTTTAAAACTTTTAAAGTCAACGTCAGACGACGCTATTTCATACAAATCATCATATACGCCGCTTTTAACGCAGCTTTTTACGTCATAGTCCATATCAGGGCACTTCCTTGTCAAATATCCCGTTAATAAAGCAAAAGAACGGGTCATAAGCAGTAGAAGATACAATACACGCAATTATCTATTATTTACTGTACCACCAAATCCGCTCTTTGTCAATTTACAGTCTTGTAATGCTTATTCTGTCTTGAAAAGTCGCATAAATTATGTTACAATCATGTCAAGGTGATATTATGCAAAACTATTACTATCAAAATAACACGCCGCCCTTTAACGGGCAGCAGCCGCAGTATCAAATGCCTTATTTTCCGATAAAGCCTCAGCTTAACCCAAAGCAGGCGCAAAGGCGCACACTGCGCAAAGAATCAAACAAGCTCGGCTTTTTTATCCTGATTTACTTTGTAGTGATGATCCAGATTTCTTCGATATCTACAAACGTTATTAAAGAACTGTGCATCGTTACCAAAGAAAACCAAATGGTATTTTCAATGTTGATCCAGCTTATCGCAAGTCTTGGCTCGGTTCTTGCGGCCGCGCTGTTTTACAGGCTGATTTCAAGAAGGCGCCTAAGCGACAACTTTGTAAAAAGCCGATTAAATGCCGATATGCTTATTCCGATGGTGCTTTTGGGAATGGGCGCCGCAATGATGGCGAACCAGCTTGCCGCAATGTTTGACAACAATATCTCCCTGTTCCGCCTTGAAAACTCAGCCAGCATGAGCGAGAGCGCCCATACCGTGCCCGAAATACTGCTTTATGTGCTGAGCACCGCGATCGTTCCGGCGTTTGCCGAGGAGCTTGCCTTCAGGGGACTATTTATGAATTCCCTGCGCAGGTTTGGCGACGCGTTCGCAATAATCGCCTCTGCCGTAGTTTTCGGCGCTATGCACGGAAATACGACTCAGATCATCTTCGCGTTTACGCTCGGACTGATTTTCGCGTATGTCGACTGCAAGGCAAACTCTATCATTCCCTCAGTTATTATTCATTTCTTCAACAACTTTTATGCCGTTGTAACGGATATCCTCGGCTCAAATTCGGGCTTTGACAGCGGAACTGTAGCGGCGGTACGCGTCGGCATTATCATTATGTTCTGCTTTACAGGTCTGCTGTCTTATATCTACCTTTCAAAGCGCGACAAGGACTTTTTCAAAACCGCTAATGATGATTCAAACGGGCTTGATTCAGGCAGTCTGCTGTCTTTAAAAGAGAAGAACATAGCCTGCTTTACCTCGGTCGGAGTTATTATTTCGCTTGCCGTTTTTACCGCGGAAATGATTTTGAACCTTATTCCGCAGGACGTACAGCAGGAAATGGTGAGGTCTGTCGGTGGCTGATAAGTTTGATTTTATGAAGGCTGCGCTGGAGATGGCAAAAGAGGCGTACGGCGACGGCGAGGTTCCGGTCGGCGCGGTAATAGTCAGGAACGGCGAAATCATTGCGGCAGGCAGAAACAGGCGCGAAAAACGCAAAAACGCCCTGCTTCACGCCGAGATCGACGCTATAAACAGCGCGTGCAGCAAGCTCGGCGGCTGGCGGCTGTGGAACTGCGAGATCTACGTTACTCTTGAGCCGTGCCCCATGTGCGCGGGGGCTATTATGAACGCGCATATCCCAAAGGTCTATTTCGGCGCGTATGATCGCAAAAACGGCTCGTGCGGAACCGTTGCCAACCTTTTTGAACTGCCCTACACCTTTAAACCCGAGCTTGAGGGCGGAATAATGCAGGAGGAATGCTCCGCTATATTAACTGACTTTTTTAAAAATTTAAGAAAATAACACAAAACAGAGTTAAGCCGCAATAAACAGCTGACTCTGTTTTATTATAAAAAGCTTGCAACACCAAAGAATAAGCGTTATTATAATGAATAGAATTCAAATAGGAGGAATGATCATGTTTAAGAAAAAGCAAAACAAGCTTGTCCCCGTTTCCCTGCTGACAGGATATTTAGGCGCGGGCAAAACGACCGTACTCAACCACATTCTGGCAAATCAGGAGGGCTATAAGGTCGCT
>CAZVSQ010000263.1:0-2129 GCA_964629925.1 uncultured Ruminococcus sp. | reverse complement strand
ATCAGGGACTATTTGCCTTGATCTCCTTGTTTTTTGTAAAATAGCCGATGGGTGTTTTATTATTTCTGTTTGTTGTGATGTTTTACAAAATAAGAGATAGTTTTTGTCAAACGGAGAGGTATATTGTTGAAAAAAGAGTCATTATATGATATGATAAAATAGAATTATTCGATATGGTTTATTGATTGTGGAGGTGAGAATATGCGATATGCAATAGACCGTTTAAATGCTGGATTTGAAATGGAAGTATGTGCAGATGATTTTGAGGGAGAGTATTCGGTTCGGCTATCAAACAGGTTTTTTTGTCCGGAATGCGGCGAATCTGTTTTCTGGAAATCAAAAGGCGGAAGAAAAACCAGAAATGAGTTTTCACACTATCGAAACTCTCCTCAAGCACCTGAATGCGACAAGCGAGTAGATGGGAATTCGAGCTTATATGTTTATCAACGTGTCGGCTTGCCTATGAAAATTGCCCGTAGAGGCGACACTTTTTTCCTTTACATGAACTTTCCTGAAATCAGTAACACGTTAATAGAAACTGCTATCAATCAAAAAGCAAAAGTAACGATATCTGCAAACAAATTGTCAAAATCATTTCCTATTAATTTTACTTATTTTCAAGCAGATAAACAAACCTTGCTGCCACTTGATTTTGTTCCGATAGGCGGCAATTATTCTGTTAGTGTCAGCGGAACAATCGGAATATTACAGTTAAAGCAAAAATGGTCGGACTATTCAGACGGGTTTTCATATGCAGGAGCTATTTTCACCAATGAGGACGACGGAGCCAGAAAGGTTCGCCGCGGAGATAGCATTACAACAGGAAAACAGTATTATTTAATAACAAAAGAATACCGACCTGTTTACAAGGAGATAAAAATCACTTCTATCGGAAAAATCACATTAAACAACAGCATTTTTAATGTGTATGAAATGGAAGTTAATGTATCGGTGTATGATAAGTATCTATACACAAGCATAAGCAACCACCTCAAACAATGCTTTGGCGTTTGGTTATTTGAAACCGTTCCGGAATTAATTCCGCTGTGGCCGCCGGTTACCGATCAGGACGTCTCTGTACCCGTTGCCGATTGCGGTTCTGTTATATGTGCTGTATCAAGTGGCAATAGTACACCAAGGGTATTTCACTACGAAAGAAACAGGGCGATCACCGTTCCGATAAAAAGGGATGAAAGCGAAAACAACATGGTTGAATTGCCGCTTTATCATCAACAGGCTACTATTGTTTCTGTTGACAGAAAATATGTCGGACGTGAAGCTGTTTTTTTCAAGAGACCTATTGATTATAACGGCTGTGGTTACGATATTTCCTTGCTAAGCAACAATGGCAATTTAATCTCAGAAAATGATCTTATCTCAAAAACGCACAGAAAAAATGCAATTGTTCAGACAAATGCGAAATTTGAGCTATATCTTAAAACAAGATATTTTGTTATCAAACATCTGTCAGTTAGAGAAACTCAAATCCGTTTCCCCGATTGCGATCATCTGCAAGAGATTATTTTCACTGTTAAACAAGGAATACTCAAAAAAATTGCTCTTCAAAACAGCCGACCAACTGAACATTTGTTAACGCCCCAAACTCCGGTAATCAACACGATCAAACCATCTGATTACGTACCAATACCGCGTTGGGTAGGATATCTTCTGTCGGAATGGAAGAAAAACGGTGATATCAAAACGGTCCAGGAAGTTTCATCATTCTTTAATCAAGGTAAAATGCCGTATCAGCTTTTTAAAGAAATGATGAACTACTTGTTTTTGGAATAATACCTGTCAAGGAAAAGAGGCTATTCATAATGGATGAGAAAAAATACATAGAAATTGATTTAACAAAACTGGATAGATCAGATATCAGTTATATTTGTGAATTGATTACGCCACAAATAATACGGCAATTTTTCAAAAAAGAATCACGATTTTTCAATCGTATTAAACCCGGATATCGCGCCACAAACCTTTCTGACAAAGAGGCTATCAAATTGCTTTGCAGTAATGCTACAGATGGGGTTGCTGCAAACTTAATTATTGGCTTTCTAAATTCTAAGCTAGCAGAAATAAATGAATACTGTGCAGATTTGGAGAAGCAGGGTTACCCACACGAAAAA
>CAZVSQ010000262.1:0-2149 GCA_964629925.1 uncultured Ruminococcus sp. | reverse complement strand
TCAGAGCTACCGCTGGCAGTTCGTTGAACATATTATGCGCGAGGAAAGCCGCGCCTACGGCTTCCGTGAGATGCGCACGCCCGTTTTTGAGCACACCGAGCTGTTCGCGCGCGGAGTGGGTCAGACCACCGACGTTGTCCAAAAGGAGATGTACACCTTCGATACAAAGGGCGGCGAGAGCGTTACGCTGCGCCCCGAGGGTACGGCGGGAGCGGCGCGCGCCGTTTTGGAGCACGCTCTTGAAAACGAGGGACTGCCGATTAAAGCGAGCTACTTTGTGTCCTGTTACCGCTATGAAAAGCCTCAGGCGGGCAGGCTCAGAGAATTCCACCAGTTCGGGATCGAGGAATTCGGCACTCAGTCGCCCGTAGCCGACGCCGAAATCATTTGCCTTGCTCAGTCGGTACTTGACAGGCTGGGGCTGAGCAACGTGCATTTGGAGCTTAATTCAATCGGCTGCCCCGAATGCCGCGCTAAGTACAATCAGGCGTTAAGGGAATATTTTTCGCAGTATAAAGAGCAGCTTTGCCCCACCTGTCTTACGCGTCTGGAGAAAAACCCGATGCGTTTGCTGGACTGCAAAAGCCCCGAGGATCACAAAATTGCCGAGGGCGCGCCCAAAATCACCGACTATATTTGCGGGGAGTGCGAGGAGCACTTTGCGGAGGTAAAAAAGTACCTTGACGCCGCAGGCGTTGAATACACAATCAACCCTACCATAGTTCGCGGACTTGACTACTACACAAAAACCGTGTTTGAGTTTGTAACCGACTGCATCGGCGCCCAGGGCACCGTTTGCGGCGGCGGAAGATACGACGGACTTATTGAGGAGCTGGGCGGCAAGCACATGCCGTCGCTGGGCTTTGCTATGGGCTTGGAGCGTATTCTTCTTGTTATGGACGCTCAGGGTATCGAAATACCTCAGCCCGAGCCGTGCGCGCTTTATATCGCCACAATGGGAGACGGCGCAAAGCAGAAGGCGTTTTCACTGCTCAAACAGGTAAGGGAGTGCGGCCTTGCCGCCGAGACCGACGTTGTGGGCAGGGGGCTGCGTGCCCAGATGAAGTACGCCGACAAGATCGGCGCGAAGTATTCGCTTGTGCTGGGCGACAATGAGATCGCCGAAAACAAGGCTAAGCTCAAAAACATGGACAGCGGCGAGCAGACCGAGCTTGCGCTCGACGAAACCTTTGCCGAGAAGTTTTCGGTGCTGACATTGACCGACAGCAAAGGGTTTAAAATTTAAGATCAATATTTAATTCCGCATTCCGAATTTTTAAAAAGAGGGAGTAATAACAATGGCAGAATTTATGACAGGCTTGAAGCGCACGCATTACTGCGGCGACTTGCGCATTTCCGACGTCGGCAAAGAGGTCACCGTATGCGGCTGGGTACAGCGCGCGCGCGACCTGGGACAGCTTATTTTTATCGACCTGCGCGACCGTTCGGGCATCGTGCAGCTCGCCTTTAACGATACGACCGACCGCGGGATTTTTGATAAGGCTTTTTCGTGCCGCAGCGAGTTTGTGCTTGCGGCAAAGGGCGTTGTGTGCGAGCGCAGCTCAAAGAACCCCGAAATTCCCACGGGCGATATCGAAATCACCGTAAACGACCTGCGCGTGCTTTCAAAGGCTCAGACGCCGCCGTTTGAAATAGTTGACGATTCAAAAACAGGCGAGGACGTGCGCCTTAAATACCGCTATCTTGACCTTCGCCGCCGTCCGCTTCAAAATAACCTTATGCTCCGCAGCAAGGTTGCAAAAATCACCCGCGACTACTTTGCGGAGAACGGCTTTATCGAGATCGAAACACCGATGATGATAAAGTCCACTCCCGAGGGCGCGCGCGACTATCTTGTGCCGTCGCGTATCCACCACGGCAAGTTCTACGCGCTGCCGCAGTCGCCCCAGATCTACAAGCAGCTTCTTATGCTTTCGGGCTTTGACCGCTACATCCAGCTTGCGCGCTGCTTCCGCGACGAGGATCTCCGCGCAGACCGTCAGCCGGAGTTCACTCAGATAGATATGGAGCTTTCGTTCGTCGACGTTGAGGATATTTTAGAGATTAACGAAGGACTGTTCAAGCGCCTTTTCAGCGAGGTTATGAACATCGACCTGCCCACTCCGTTTGAGCGCATGAGCTACGCTGA
>CAZVSQ010000261.1:0-2188 GCA_964629925.1 uncultured Ruminococcus sp. | reverse complement strand
AAAGCCGAGCTTTCCAAAGGCGGCTTTGGATGGAACGTCACGTTCCCGAATTCCGAATTAAAAAGCGTCCCGATCAAAGGACGCTTTTAAACTATTTCTTTGCGTGTATTCTTTTTTCCTCGCCTCTTCTCAGGCGTTTTATGTTTTCCTTATGCATTACCGTTGCGAAAATGCCTACTACCAGCGCGCAGAACGTTGACACCAGCACATACCACAGGCAGCTTTGAGTCAGCAGGTGGTCGAATATGAACGTCACAGCAAAGGTGTACGGAGCGTACATCAAAGCGCCCGTAATGCTTCCGAGCGATATTATCTTGCTGATGATAAATACAATAAGGAAGGTCGCCAGAATAAGCAGGAACACTCGCCAGTCGGAAGCCAGCATAAGCGCCGCCGCCGTGACTATTCCCTTGCCGCCCTTGAAGTGGAAGTAAAGCGGAAAGCAATGTCCGAGAATGCAGAATACGCCCGCGAAATACTTTACGCATTTCAAAAAGCAGGTTTTGAACCATTCGTCGCCGCCCGTAATATTTCCGAACCATACAAAAATGAAGTAAGCGATAAACACCGCCGCAATGCACTTCAAAGCGTCGCATACTATTGTAATAATAGCGGGAACCTTGCCCACCGAGCGCAGAACGTTTGTAAAGCCCGCGTTGCCGCTGCCCATATCGCGGATATCAGCCTTGCCCTTTGTAGCTATTTTGGTGACGATGACCGCAGGGTTGACGCTGCCGATAAGGTATGAGATCACCGCGCAGATCAGGAAAAGATACCAGTTGTTTACAAAATTCTCTGCCACTATTTTAAACATTATTTATCGCCCCTCTCGCGGATGATGATTTTTACGGGTGTTCCCTCAAGCCCAAACGCCTCTCTTATGCGGTTTTCAAGATAGCGCTGATACGAAAAGTGGAACAGCTCCTTATCGTTGCAGAAGAACACGAAGGTCGGCGGCTTTACGCCTGCCTGAGTCATATAGAAAATTTTAAGGCGCTTGCCCTTATCAGACGGCGGCTGGACACGGGTCGTAGCCTGAGCCAAAAGCTCGTTGAGCATGCCCGTCGTTATGCGCCTGTTGGTGTTCTCAAAGCACATAACGATGCTCTCGAAAAGCTTGTCGATGCGCTGACCTGTTTTAGCCGAGATAAACACCTGCGGAGCGTAGGACATGAACGCAAAATCGGTATCGAGCTTCTTTCTGAACTCCTGTATCGTTTTGTCGTTCTTCTCGACCGCGTCCCACTTGTTGACGGCGAGAATGCACGCGCGCCCCGCGTCATGGGCAAGTCCCGCGACTTTGGTATCCTGCTCGGTAATGCCCTCGGTGGCGTCGATCATGATCACGCATACGTCGCTGCGCTCGATAGCCATTTTTGCGCGGAGTATGCTGTACTTTTCGATGTCGTCATATATTTTGCTCTGACGGCGCAGACCTGCCGTATCGGTAAAGTTGAATTTTCCGAAGCGGTTTTCTACCAGAGTGTCGATCGTATCGCGCGTTGTGCCCGCTATGTCTGACACGATGCAGCGCTCCTCGTCGGTGATTTTATTGACAAGCGAGGATTTGCCCGCGTTTGGCTTTCCGATAACGGCAACATTGATAACCGAGTCGTCCTCGCCGTCCTCATCGGAAAAGCTGAGGAACTCAAACACGCGGTCGAGCAGATCGCCCGTGCCGTGGCCGTGAACAGCCGAGACCTGAACGGGGTCGCCCAAGCCGAGGTTATAGAACTCATAGAACTCCATAGGCGGCTCGCCCACGGAATCGCATTTATTTACACAGAGCACGACCGGCTTGCCCGACTTTTGAAGCATTTGAGCCACTTCAACGTCGGTCGCAACCATGCCGCTCTTCAAATCGGTCACAAGGATAATAGCCGAGGCGGTATCGATTGCAAGCTGAGCCTGACGGCGCATTTGCGAAAGGATTATATCGTCGCTTTTAGGCTCGATTCCGCCCGTATCGACCACCATTACAGTCCTGCCGCACCACTCGGTCTCGCCGTAGATACGGTCGCGGGTAACGCCGGGAGTGTCGTCGACGATAGAAAGGCGCTGACCTATTAACTTGTTGAATAAGGTGCTTTTGCCGACGTTAGGTCTGCCGACAATAGCGATAACGGGTTTGCTCATTTTTACCCCCTTAAATAATGATTTGCAAGGCAAATCAATTGTCGCGTGACGC
>CAZVSQ010000260.1:849-2221 GCA_964629925.1 uncultured Ruminococcus sp. | reverse complement strand
GGCGTGTAAACCCTGCAATATAGCTTGTGGATACCGTCGCTTGATGGTATCCGCCTTTCGGTTATTACCATAAAAAATCAACTCTATTCGCCTGAATGTAAAAAATAATGCGGAATTCGGCAGCGTGACGCTGCACCCGGCGCGCCTTTGGAGAAATTGTAATAACAAAAAGGTTTCTGCAACGGCGCGTCATATCTCGCGGGAACGGAAGTTTTCTGTCGCACAAACATTAGATTCGCGGATTGGGTGCAGCGTCACGCTGCCTCGCGGGAACGGAAGTTTTGTTTATTGCAAACGTTTGATTCGCGTATTGGATGGAACGTCACGTTCCCTATTCGATGGGTTCGAAGTCAGATACGCCGTGTTTGCAGAGCGGGCAGATAAAGTCCTCGGGCAGCTCGTCGCCCTCGTAAACATATCCGCAAATCTTGCATACCCAGCCCTTTTTGCCGTCGGTTTCGGGCTTGGGCTTAACGTTGTTCTGGTAGTAGGTGTATGTCATTGTCTCTCTGTCGGAGATAACGCGAGCCTCGGTTACGGTGCAGATGAACATTCCGTGGGTGTCAAGGTCAACATAATCCTCGACCTTGAGCGACATAAACGAGTTGATGTACTTTGGCAGGAACGCAAGGCCGTTGTCCGAGCGGAGTATCTCGCTGCCCGCAAACTTGTCAACGTTCTTGCCGCTTTGGAAGCCGAAGTTCTCAAACACGCTGAACGGCGCGTCGGTGGACAGGCAGTTTACGTTCATAACGCCCGTATTCTTTATCGTGTGGTGCGAGTAGTTCTGCTTGTTGATGCATACCGCGATCCTGTTTGGCTGGTTTGTGACCTGGGTGACGGTGTTAACGATGAGTCCGTTGTCCTTTTTGCCGTCGTTAGAGGTAATGACATACAGACCGTAGCCGATGTTGAAAAGCGCGGTGAGGTCGTTCTTGTTGGCGGTCTCGCCGTCCTGCTCGATATAGTCGTGGCAGAGCGCAGAGGCGAGCTTGTCGATCTGTTCGCGGCTCTCGTCGTTGAGCGCGGACATGATTTTAACGGTAGGCTCAACAAATTCAAGGTTCTTGCAGCCCTCAAGCATTTTCTTCATCGTTTTAGCCGCAAGAGGAGCCCATGAGCCGTTCTCGATAAACGCTATCTGCTTGTTTTGGAAGTTTCTCTCGGTCAGGTGCTCAATAAATTCGCGCATAAAGGGGAAGATGTCGGCATTGTAAGTTGTGGTGGCGAGCACGATCCTGCCGTAGCGGAACGCGTCCTCAACACATTCAGCCATATCCTCACGTGCGAGGTCGATTACAACAACCTTGGGGCAGCCCTTAGCCTTAAGCTTTTCGGCAAGCAGCTCAACAGCCGCCTTTGTGTGGCCGTA
>CAZVSQ010000260.1:0-839 GCA_964629925.1 uncultured Ruminococcus sp. | reverse complement strand
TATGCCATCGTTCTCGGGCTTGTAGCTCGACCATGTGTTGTAAAGGTCAAGGTAGTATCCGAGGTTTTCCTTAAGAATGGGACCGTGGAGCGGACAGATAGTCTGAATGTCAAGCTTAGCCGCCTTTTTAAGCACGTTCTGAACCTGAGCGCCGTACTTGCCGACAATGCCGATATAATAGCGCCTTGCCTCGCAAGCCCAGTCCTCATCAACGTCAAGAGCGCCGAACTTTCCGAAGCCGTCAGCCGAGAAAAGCACCTTGTCCTTGGCGTCGTATGTCATTATTACCTCAGGCCAGTGAACCATGGGAGCCGCCACAAAAGCGAGGGTGTGCTCGCCCAGCTCAAGGGTGTCGCCCTCTTTAACGACGATCCTTCTGTCCTCAAACTCGGTGCCGAAAAAGTTTTTCATCATGGTGAAAGCCTTAGCGCTCGATACTATGGTAGCCTCGGGATAGCTTGTCATAAAGTTGAGGATGTTAGCCGAATGGTCGGGCTCCATATGCTGAACAACAAGATAGTCGGGCTTTCTGTCGCCAAGAGCTTCTTCAAGGTTGTTGAGCCACTCAAACTTAAAATTGCGGTCAACGGTGTCCATAATTGCGATTTTTTTGTCAATGATAGCATATGAGTTGTAAGCCATGCCGTTAGGCACGTCGTATTGCCCCTCAAAAAGGTCGATTTTGTGGTCGTTTACGCCGATATAAGCGATGTCGTTTGTAACTTTCATGCAAAAACCTCTTTCTTTGAATAATTTTATGTTTGCTTGGTACAATTGTACCATAAGCTCAGTTATTTTACAAGGATTTTTTAGGGTCAAAAGCGAAAAAATACATTGAT
>CAZVSQ010000259.1:535-2223 GCA_964629925.1 uncultured Ruminococcus sp. | reverse complement strand
CCGTTCCTTCGTATTCGTCAAGCTGTTCGTTTGTTTCCGGAATATCCTTTTTGGGGTTAACGTGTACCATAACATGCTTGACCTGAGGAAAGCTCTCCTCAACGGCGTCGTGCACGGTTTCGGCTATGCCGTGAGCTTCGGCAAGATTGAGCGTTTCGTCAACGCCTATTTCGATGTCGACATAAATCTTGTTGCCGAATATCCTGGTGCGCAGCATGTCTATGCAGATAACGCCGTCGATTTCTTCAACGCAGCGGCGCATTTTTCCTTCGGTTTCATCATCACATGAGCTGTCAACCATGCGGTCGATCGCGTCCTTGAAAATGTCATAGGCGACCTTGAAAATAAACAGGCAGATAATAATGCTGGCGATCGGTTCAAGAACAGGGAAGCCCAAAGCCGCGCCGCCTATGCCTATAAGCGCTCCCACCGAGGATAGGGCGTCGCTGCGGTGGTGCCACGCCTCAGCGGAAAGCGACGGCGAGTTGATCCTTTTGGCGTTGATCTTTGTGTACCAGAACATAGCCTCTTTGACGACTATCGAGGTAACGGCGGCGATAAGGGCGAGAGGATTTTCAAATTTATTATCGAGATATTCGCCGCTGACTATGCTTTTTACCGCCTCAAAGCCTATTGTTCCGCCCGCAATGAAAAGCACGACCGAAAGAATGATCTCCGCCACGCACTCAAAGCGCTCGTGCCCGTAAGGATGCTCGGAGTCGGATTCCTTTGAGGACAGGCGTACGCCGATGATTACTATCAGTCCGCTGAAGGTGTCCGAAGCGGAATGTACCGCGTCGCTTATCATCGCGCCCGAATGCGCAATAAAGCCCGCCGCCAGCTTAAACGCTGTCAAAAAAATATTGGCGATCATTCCCACAAGCGATACCTTTGTAGCGATGTGTTTAGCGTTGTTTCCGTTCATAGGTGATTCTCCGTTTTCCGCGGTTTTGTTCAGTATATGCCGAAAATAATAAAAAAGAACCCGCGGACAGTAATATTGCTGTCCCGCGAGTTTTCGCTGTCTAAAAAAGACCCGACTCCAAGCATGATACTATTATCAAATTAAAATAGTATAAGCTTCGGTCTGTTCAGTACGGATATTTTAACATAGATTCTTTTTTATGTCAATTGAAAAATGTCGCTTTTAAAGCGACCAAATACCTGCCATGCGGTGATATAATAAAGCTGCAATAAAAAACGGAGGTAATAATTATGAAAAAGACAAACAACAAAACAAACGAAAAGGTAAAAAACAACATCACCGAGTTGGTTTTCATCCTTGACCGCAGCGGCTCAATGGGCGGACTTGAAAGCGACACTATCGGCGGCTTCAACTCCATGCTTGAAAATCAGAAAAAGGAGGAGGGCAGAGCGTATGTATCAACCGTGCTTTTCGACCACGAAACCGTCGTTCTGCACGACAGACTCCCCATTGACAAAATCGAACCGCTTACGGATGATGATTACACGGTTCGCGGCTGCACGGCTCTGCTTGACGCTATAGGCAAATCCATTCATCACATCTCGAATATCCACAAGTACGCCCGCAGAGAGGATGTGCCCGAGCGCACCATGTTTGTCATCATCACGGACGGGATGGAAAACGCAAGCAGGCTTTACAGCGGCAGGGGAATCAGGAAGATGATCGAGCAGGAAAAATCAAAGTACGGCTGGGAGTTCCTGTT
>CAZVSQ010000259.1:0-525 GCA_964629925.1 uncultured Ruminococcus sp. | reverse complement strand
GCCAATATCGACGCTATAGCCACCGCTCGCACCTTCGGCATTTCAAAGGACAAGGCGGTAAACTACAGGGCGGACAAAAAGGGAACAGGCGTTGTTTACGAGTCGGTCTGCGCCGCCGTCAGCAGCGTAAGAAAAGGCAAAGCCCTTGAACCGTCGTGGTGCGGCTCGATAGAGGATGATTTCAATTCGAGGTAAGCAAAACGATGTTTATAGAGAATCTTTCAAAAAACACCCTTGTTTTGACGCGCCGTTTTACCGACGTTCCGATAAACTGATTTTTCAGAAGGCGCGCCGGATGGTACGTTACGTTCCTAAGAAAAGCGGTCAGGCGTTTTGCCTGACCGCTGAACGTTTATTTCTTTATTAAGTCCTCGTAAACAAATTCCGCAAGCGCGGTACGCTGAGCCTCCAAATCGGAAATTATAATGCAGGAGCCCGCTATATCCCATGATTCGTCCTCGGGCTTGTTGTAGTACCAAAGACCTTCCGTGGGACCGTAGTTCTGAACTATTTCGTAGCCGATAT
>CAZVSQ010000258.1:0-2230 GCA_964629925.1 uncultured Ruminococcus sp. | reverse complement strand
CAGGCGCTCTGCCCATTACCCAACTCAGCAGGTCGCCTATGTAGCAGTCGGTAACCTCACGGTCAAGGTCGCCCTCAACGAGTGTTTTTAATTCAAGCTGTTCAATCAAGTTTTGTACGGTCATAATATAATCCCCTTTTCAGAGTTGAGAGTTAAGAGGCTGAATATAGTTTACTCCGTCCGCTTACCACTAACTACCAACCACTGACCATTAAATAGTATTCTTTAGTTGGTCGTAAACGTTTTGGATTTTGGCGCGGAGCTTAAAGATACAGTCGGTCTCCTTTGCCTTTCCGCGAACGATGTCCTCGGCGAGAGCGCGGCAGGTAGGCGCTCCGCAGGAGCCGCAGTCAAGGTGAGGCAGTCCGTCGTAGATATCCTCCATGCGCGACATCATTTCCATTGCCTTGGAAATATCCTTGTCAAGGCGGAATATATCGGCGTCGTAGGCAAGCTCGTTTTCCCACAGCATATCATCAAGCTCGCCGTCCTCAAGGTGATTGAGCGACACGGGCAGGAACTTGCGCAGGTTCTGTATCCTCGCCTGAGCTACATAGGGGTTCTCTACATTGAGCACGCCGCCCACGCAGCCGCCGGAGCAGGCGTTTAGCTCGATGAAATCCACGCCTCTTATATGCTCGTCCTCAAGCTCCTCAAGCACGCGCGTTACGTTTTCGATACCGTCGGCGGCAAGGTACTTATCGCCGAGCATTGCCGCCGCCTCGCCGCCCGAGGTAGCCCAGCCGATGCCCATCAAGCCCGACTGCCCGATAGCCTCTACCTCGGTGAGGTGATCCATTGCCTGAGTCAGCTCGGGATAGATCTTGGACACGGCGATAGCGCCGTCGCACTCGGAGTGCTCGGTGTAATTCGGGGAATGTATTTCGGTTACCTTAGCCGGGCACGGAGTGATGAAAAACACGCCGATTTTTTCCTTTGGCAGCCCCGATTTTTCCACCGCCTCGCGCTTGGCTATACGCGCTGCTACCTCGATGGGAGCCAGCAGCGGCATTACGTTGTCGCAAAGCTCGGGAAAACGTATCTTTATCAGTCTCACTACCGCGGGGCAGGCGGAGCTGATTATGGGTTTATTAAGTTTGTTGTCTTTTATCATTTTGCGCGTAGCCTCGCTTACAAGCTCGGCGGCGCGGCTCACCTCAAAAACATCGTCAAAGCCCAGCTTTTTAAGACCTGTGAGCACTATGTCGATGCTGTCGAGGTTATTGAACTGTCCGAAAAGCGCGGGCGCGGGTATAGCTACGGTGTAGTCAAAGCCCTTTATCTCGTCCAAGGTCGAGCTGTTCGCCTTTTTTGCGTGGTGAGGACAAATGCGTATGCACTCGCCGCAGTCGATACAGCGCTCGGAGAGTATTTTCGCCTTGCCGTCATGCACGCGTATAGCCTCGGTCGGGCAGCGCTTCAGACAGTTGGTACAGCCGCAGCAGCGGTCGGCGTCAAGCTGTACCGAGTGAAAATATTTGCTCATAATGTACTCCGGATCAATTAACTCGTATTGTCAAATACAGATTTGTTCCTACTCCTATGGTCGTTTCAATGCGCATTTCATCGCTGTATTTTTTGATATTGGGAAGTCCCATGCCCGCGCCGAAGCCAAGGCTGCGCACGTTATCGGGAGCCGTTGAATAGCCCTCCTGCATAGCCTTTTCGACGTCGGGGATACCCGGACCGTGGTCGGCGAGCAGGAACTCTATCCTGTCGGGGTAAATATCGACGTCGCAGTAGCCGCCGTCGGCGTGGATGACCATGTTGATCTCCGCCTCATACATAGCGATAGCCGTGCGCCTTATGGCGTCGGGATTATAGCCGAGGGACTTAAGGCGCTTTTTTACCGCGCCGCTCGCCTCGCCCGCGCGTGTAAAATCCTCGCCCGATACCTCGTAGTGAAGATGGATAGCGTTGCTCATACCTTTGTTCCTCCCGAAAGACCGTTGGCGTAAAGCCTTCCGCAGGCGGTAAACATTCTGAAACGCGTTTTAAGCAGAGTTATGCCGCGCTGCTCGGCAAGGCGGATTATTGAATCGTCGGGCACCTTTCCGCGCACAAACACTATGCACGCCATGTCCATCATCTCGGATGTGCGCACTACCTGCGGATTAAAAAGTCCGGTCAGCAGAACCGACTGATCCTTTACAAAAGCCAGCACGTCGCTCATCATATCGGAGCCGCAGGCGGTTTTGATTTCCTGATTGAGGTCGCCCTCACAGATGAT
>CAZVSQ010000257.1:0-2231 GCA_964629925.1 uncultured Ruminococcus sp. | reverse complement strand
GCTGAATGACCTTAAAGGCAAGGGCTGCATGCTTGCGGTCTGCACCTCAAAATACGAGCCGTTTGCCCGGGAGATAATCGAGCTGCTTGATCTTACAGAGTATTTTGACGCGATATGCGGCTCAACTATAGACGGCAGCCGAAAGGATAAGCGCGATTTGATCCCTTATGCAGTTGAATCACTCGGCGGCGATTTTGAGCGCGACAAAAATCAAACCGTAATGCTCGGCGATACTTGGTTTGACGCGCGTGGAGCAAAGGAATGCGGCGTTGACTTTATCGGCGTTGAGTACGGTTACGGCGACGTTGAGGCTATGCGCAAAGAGGGTGCCTCGGTATTTGCCAAAACCCCCGGGAATGTTGCCGCTCTGATTTAATGATCCGCAAATAAATTTATATTCATCCGCATAGAATATATCGGGTGATTTGATGTTCGCGATTCAGTTTTCGGTAAAGCAGTCAAAAAAGAAGATTATTATGCTTGCGGTGATCGGCGCTGTGCTTGCGGCGATCTGCGTTGCGGCTACCGTAAATATCCTCGAAAAGACGTGTGATACAGCCAAAAGCGATAGCCGTGGAGAATACTCTCTTGATGTTAAAAACGGCGATTTCAGCGCGTTTTTCAGTCAGTTGGGTATTGATTCGGAAAGCGCGCCCGAAAGCGAACAAAGCGTCAGGATACCAGATGAATTTGACGAGGTATATAACGAATATAATGAGCTTCAAAAGAAAGCGGGACTCGACCTTTCAGCGTATAAAGGAAAACAGGCAAAGCAGCTTAAATTCCGGATCAAAAACGGAGCTGCCGACTATGCGGTGCTGCTTGTAACAAACAACAGAGTTATCGGCGGACATCTTACAAACGGTGAATACAAAAGCAAAATGCTGCCATTGACGGAATAGTTAGATATTATGGAAAGACTTGATAAATACCTTGCCTCGCGCGGATCCGGAACACGCAAAGAGGTACAAAAGCTGATAAAAAGCGGAGCCGTTACGGTTGACGGCTCTGTATGTAAAACAATTGACAGAAAAATCGACGCCGAAGATACATCTGTTTTGGTGAACGGACAGCTTGTTGGCGAAAAATATATTTACATAATGATGAACAAGCCCGCGGGTGTTGTGTCAGCTACCGAGGACAAGCGTGACAAAACCGTTATTGATATTCTTCCCGACGATCTGAAGCGCCGGGGGCTTTTCCCTGCCGGAAGGCTAGACAAGGATACCGAGGGACTGCTGATCATAACTAATGACGGAGATTTTGCTCACAGAATGCTGTCGCCGAAAAAGCATGTTGAAAAACGTTATATCGCAATCGTAGACGGTGAAATAAACAGCGAAACTATTAAAAGATTTGAGCAGGGGATCGAGCTTTCGGACGGATATAACTGCATGCCCGCAAAGCTTGAATTAACAGCAAAAAATGACAAGAATGTAGGAATGGTTACAATATGTGAGGGCAAATTTCATCAGGTAAAGAGGATGTTTGCCGCATGTGGACTGAATATTGTGCACCTTCAACGAATATCGATAGGAAATTTGTATTTAGATAGCAATTTGCCCATAGGAGATTGTAAATCTTTGACAAATTTGGAAATCATGCAAGTTTTTATCGGCAATATACACTAAAATAAGGATTCAAATTTTATCTTGTAATTAATTTAAATAAAATCAGGGACAAATATTTAGTTAAAATCAGTATAGTAATAACTTGCGAAAAGTGATATATTATATATGTAAGTTATTACAACAAACGGAGGTATTATTAAATGGCAAGTCTATCATTAAGAAACGTGTACAAAATCTACGACGGCAATGTTACCGCGGTTAAGGATTTCAATCTTGAAATCGCTGACAAAGAGTTCATCATCTTTGTAGGTCCTTCAGGTTGCGGTAAGTCAACAACCCTGAGAATGATCGCAGGTCTTGAGGATATCTCAAAGGGCGAGCTCTACATCGGCGACCAGCTCGTTAACGACGTAGCTCCTAAGGACAGAGATATCGCGATGGTTTTCCAGAACTACGCGCTGTATCCCCACATGACCGTTTATGATAACATGGCGTTCGGTCTTAAGCTCAGAAAGACTCCTAAGGATGAGATCAAGAGAAGAGTTGAAGAGGCTGCAAGGATCCTCGGTATCGAGCAGTTCCTTGAAAGAAAGCCTAAGGCTCTTTCCGGTGGTCAGAGACAGCGTGTTGCTATGGGTCGTGCTATCGTTCGTGATCCTA
>CAZVSQ010000256.1:0-2246 GCA_964629925.1 uncultured Ruminococcus sp. | reverse complement strand
TCGGTACCGTTACGGTCTCCTGCCTGCTTTCTTCGTCGGTATAAAGCACGATATTTCCGCCCGCCGATACTTTTGAGGATACACCCGGGATCTGTGCGATAACCTTGGAGCCGCTGCCCTGTACGCTTACGGTAAAGCCGTCCGCCTCTGCCTTTGACACCGCTTCCTCGGTTGAGATGCCGGTGTAATCGCCCGCCGAGGTGTCGAGATACTTTAGATCCTCTTCCGAGTAATTGGTCTTGATTTCAAGATACGGAAGAACCTCGGTCATTATGTTGATGAATACGGGCGACGCGACCTGTGAGCCGTAGTAAGCGCCTCCCGAGGGTGTGTCGAAGAATACAAGCATAGCGATCTGCGGATCGTCAGCCGGAGCGTAGCCGCAGAATGAGGCGATGTAGTCCTCATCAAAGGTGCTCTGCTTTTTGACAACGCCGATTTTCTCGGAGGTACCTGTTTTTCCCGCGACCTTGTAGCCCGCTACATAGCCCGAGGTGGCGCCTGCCTGCTCGGTGTTGTAGCCGAGGATCTCGTTCATCTTGTCGGAGGTCGCCTTTGAAATGACCTGACGCTTTACATTCTTTTCAACGCTTTTAACAACGTTTCCGTCAGAATCGGTGA
This sequence comes from uncultured Ruminococcus sp., assembly GCA_964629925.1. Classification (GTDB taxonomy): domain Bacteria; phylum Bacillota; class Clostridia; order Oscillospirales; family Acutalibacteraceae; genus Ruminococcoides. The sequence goes on along the minus strand of CAZVSQ010000256.1, from coordinate 1,625 downwards.
TTTTTGAAACGACGTACGGCTGAAGCACATAGCCGCCGTTTGAAACAGCCGCGCAGGCTGTGATCATCTGAATGGGAGTGATACCGAAGTTCTGGCCGAACGAGGCAACCGCGAAGTCGACCTCGGACATAGAGCCCTCTTCCCAGAAGCTGTCGTCCGATTCACCGGGAAGGTCGATGCCCGATTTTTCCGAGAAGCCGAAGCCCTGGTAATAATCGCGGAATTTATTAAGTCCCACAAGCTGGCCTATCTGAATAAAGGCAGGGTTGCAGGAGTTGCAGATAGCCTGAACAAAGGTCTGGCCGCCGTGGCCGCCCAACGCGTGGCAATGGATAGTTTTATCCCCTACTACCATTGAGCCGCCGCACACAAAGGTGCTGTTGTCGTTGACCTTGCCCTCCTCAAGAGCCATTGAGGCGGTACACATCTTGAATACCGAACCGGGCATGTAGGTGTCGGCAACGGCTTTGTTACGCCACATCGCCGACAGCGCCTCGCCCTCAGCCTTTGACTGCTCCTTTTCGGGCAGCTTGTCGATCTCCGCCTGAGCCTCGGGCGAAAGCTTATACGGGTCGTTGAGGTCATAGCCCGGGGAAACAACCATCGCCTTTAAAGCGCCCGTGTTTACGTCCATGGCTATGCACACGCCCTTGTTGAGAACGTTGTGCTCGGTAACGCCCTGAGCCATATATTTTTCACAGATAGCCTGGATATTCTGGTCGATAGTCAGATAGATGTTGTTGCCGTCCTTGGAGGCGATGTTCTGCTCGTATGAGAACGGCATATCGGTACCGCGCGCGTTCTGCGCGGTCACTATCCTTCCGGGCGTGCCTGCAAGGTATTCGTCGTACTCGTACTCAACGCCCTCCAAGCCCTGTTCGTCCGCGCCGGCAAAGCCGATAACGCAGGAGGCAAGATCGTTGTGAGGATAGTACCTTTTGTAGTCGTCAAGCAGGGTGATAACGCCGTCGCAGTCGTAATTTTCGGACAGGGTGTTGATAAGCTCAAGTACCTTGTCGCGCTGTTCGACCTCGATTTTGCGCTTGACCACGGTGTAGTAGCTTTTGCCCTTGGTCTTTTCAAGCACGTTGTCGTACTCCATGCCCAAAATTTCCGACAGCCCCTTTGCCGCCGCGGCGCGCTGCTCGTCGGTCTTGAAGTTGATGGGAGCCATGACTACCTGCCAAACCGAGGCGCTTTCGGCAAGCACATTGCCGTTGGCGTCGTAAATCGTTCCGCGCTTGGCGGTGAGAGTTGTATCGGCAAGCTGCTGGTCGACCGCGCGCTCCTGCAGCTCGCTGCCGTGAAATACGGTAAGCATTGCAAGCCTTAAAAGAGTTGCGCCGAAGCCCAACACCAAAATTATCATTATTATTATTGCCGAGCGCTGACGGAGCCGCTGGTTAGGGCCCTTTTGCGCGCGTTTTTTCGGTTGATTGGATGTCTTTTTTTCAGGCGTTTTATTATCAGCCAAACAAACATCCTCCTTTCACGCATTCGTGTATGCTTCAATCTATTGATTATACCAGATTATTCAGGTTTTTTCAATGTTTTTGCCTGTTTTTTTAGATAATACTAATATCCAATAAAACCCTTTAACATCTGTTGCGTTAAATTCCGCATAA
>CAZVSQ010000255.1:0-2262 GCA_964629925.1 uncultured Ruminococcus sp. | reverse complement strand
GTTCACTCAGTTTCATTTCCGTATCAGTCCCATTTTTTTATATAATATTTTATTATATCAAACAAAGCCCTGTTTGTCCAGATAAGTATACGGCGCGGCGCATGTTTTTATAACGACGTATGGACTTTTTTGCGGCGATGCCGTATAATAGGTTCAAAGGACGGTGACAATATATGAATCACGGAGAAAAGGCTGAAAAGCTGTTTCTTGACGGTTACAACTGCGCTCAGTCGGTGCTCTGCGCTTTTGAGGACGTAACGGGAATTGAGCGCGAGACCGCGGCAAAGCTCGCTTCCTCCTTCGGCGGCGGGCTTGGCAGAATGAGAGAGGTCTGCGGAGCGGTAAGCGGCGCTTCAATGGTGCTGGGGCTTACAAAGGGCTACTGCGACCCGAAGGATTTTGAGGCTAAAAAAGCTCACTACGCGCGTGTGCAGGAGTTTGCGAGGCGCTTTAAGGGGCAAAACGGCTCAATAATCTGCCGCGAGCTTTTAAGCGGCGTTGAAACCGAAAAAAGCGGCGTGCCCGAAAAGCGGACGGAGCAGTATTATCACAAGCGCCCGTGCGCCTTGCTTTGCAAATGCGCTGCCGATATTTTGGACGAAATGTTCACAGAATCGTGATTTAAGACTTGACGTTTTCTGTCATTTCGACTATAATATGATTAAATAGGACTGTACTTTTACAGTTTGAGAATAAGGAGGAATCGCTTATGTATTACACAGCAGAAGTCACCAATATGTGCCCCGTAGCTAAGGGCGCGTATCACGGTCCTGCTCCAATCCCCGAGGAGGGCAATTGGGTCCAGGCGAAAGAAATCAAGGATATTTCGGGTTTCACACACGGCATCGGCTGGTGCGCACCTCAGCAGGGCGCCTGCAAGCTGACGCTGAACGTGAAGAACGGCATTATCGAGGAAGCGTTGGTTGAGACCATCGGCTGCTCGGGAATGACTCACTCAGCCGCTATGGCTTCCGAGATCCTTATAGGAAAAACTCTTCTTGAGGCGCTCAACACCGACCTGGTTTGCGACGCTATCAACACAGCTATGAGAGAGCTGTTCCTGCAAATCGTTTACGGCAGAACACAGTCCGCGTTCTCCGAGGGCGGTCTGCTCGTCGGCGCTTCTCTTGAGGATCTGGGCAAAGGTCTGCGCTCACAGGTTGGCACAATGTTTGCCACCAAGGAAAAGGGTCCCCGTTATCTGGAGATGACAGAGGGCTACTGCACACGCATCGCTCTCAACAAGGACGATGAGATCATCGGTTATGAGTTTGTAAGCCTCGGCAAAATGATGGACTTCATCAAGGGCGGCATGGACGCAAACGAGGCTCTCGAAAAGGCAAAGGGTCACTACGGTCAGTTTGACAACGCTGCCAAGTACATTGACCCGCGTCACGAATAAGGAGGTGTGCAGCATGAGTTTATTTGAAAACTACGACAGAAGAATCGAAAAAATCAACGGCGTTCTGGCTCAGTACGGTATCGCGTCTGTAGAGGAGAGCCGTGAGATCTGCAAGGCTGCAGGTTTTGACCCCTATGAAATCGCTAAGGGCATCCAGCCCATCTGCTTTGAAAACGTATGCTGGGCATACTGCGTAGGCGCGGCTATCGCGCTTAAGGCAGGCGCCAAGAACGCCGAAGAGGCTGCAAGATATATCGGTATCGGCCTCCAGAGCTTCTGCATCGACGGCTCTGTTGCCGAAAACCGCAAGGTCGGTATCGGCCACGGCAACCTCGCCGCAATGCTCCTTTCAAACGACACCAAGTGCTTCGCTTTCCTCGCAGGCCACGAGTCATTCGCTGCCGCTGAGGGCGCTATCGGTATCGTAAGAAACGCTAACAAGGTTCGTCAGCAGCCCCTGCGCGTTATCCTCAACGGCTTGGGCAAAGACGCCGCTCAGATCATTTCAAGGATCAACGGCTTTACCTATGTTCAGACCAAGTTTGATTACTATTCGGGCGAGCTTACCATCGTTAAGGAAACAGCTTACTCCGACGGCGAGCGCGCTAACGTTCGCTGCTACGGCGCTGACGACGTTCGCGAGGGCGTTGCCATCATGCATAAAGAGGGCGTTGATGTTTCCATCACCGGTAACTCCACCAATCCCACCCGTTTCCAGCACCCCGTTGCAGGCACTTATAAGAAAGAGTGTAACGAGCAGGGCAAAAAGTACTTCTCAGTTGCTTCGGGCGGCGGCACAGGCAGAACCCTGCACCCCGACAACATGGCTGCCGGTCCCGCTTCTTACGGCATGACCGACA
>CAZVSQ010000254.1:0-2271 GCA_964629925.1 uncultured Ruminococcus sp. | reverse complement strand
AATTCTATCAAATCTTTCGAAAGCATTTTTATCACCTGCTCTTATTATAACTATTTTTTTGAATAAGTCAACAATTATTCGAATTATTTTTAATTTATTCGAATAACTTATTCGAAAACTCATGGATTATATTCGATAGATTTATTCTATGGCTGTCACCAATTCCATAAATACCATATATATCCATAATTCTGACCCGTCACAGATAACATTGATACCCTGGCTGAATTTCTGCGTAAATATAGGCAGGTTTGCTGAAAGACAGGGGCTGGGTTAGTACATATTGACGGAGGATTTTTGAATAAGCGTGAGTATTTGAGAAGGGTATAAAACAGGCTCGGCGCATTTTCTGTTGCGCTGAGCCTGTTAGTTTTGATTATAAATCGTTAATTCGTTGCGTTATCAGCGAATTAAGATTGTCTTTCAATTCATCATTCAAATACGACTGCTCCGTTTCACGGACAAATTCGCTTTTGTATCTTTTTAGTCTGTCAATGATTTTCCCTGCGACTGCTCTGTCTATCTGACACGCTTCGGCAAATTTCAGAAAATCATTGCGGTGCAAATTACGCTTCTTGCCGTTCAGCGTCAAAGCAGTCTGCTCTGTGTCTGCCGGATTCACGGTATTGACAGGCAGCATATCATACGCATTGGAGAGAATATAGCTTCCGCTGTTTTCGTCGGTTTCGATCAAAGAAAAGTTTTTTAGGTGCATATCGGAATTGCCGACGATAAAGGAGAACACAACGCGAATAAACAGTTCTGTAATATCCAATCCCGCGCGTGATGAGTATTTGCGAATGATCTTCGCGCAGCGTTCATAAGAACCTTTGTATTTATCTTCGGTCAACCGTCCGTCAAGCTGGCAAAAATCCTCCATTGCGAGCATTTTTCCGTCACGACGGTCAATGCGCTTGGTGATATATGCAAGCGCGTTATCCTGCGCTTTTATACGAATAAGCGCATGAGGAACGGTTTTGATTTTCGCCTTCTCTGCCATCTGCATTACCAAATACTCCGCTTCAGGCAAGCAAGGATACTCTCTCGTCTGAGGCTTCAAAATATACCCTGTGGGATAGTTGACCAGAGTAAGTCTCGGCGTTGCTCCGCTGTTATCCAAGTGCAGCGACATTTTCTTTTGCACACCCGGAACGGTCAAGCCCTTGTTGGTGCTCTCTACGGCAAGTTGCTCCAACACCTCTTCGGAAACCTCTATATCAGGCAGCGTTTTTGTGCCGAAAAATCTTTTAACGCAACGGTTATGCCATTGTGTAGTCTTTTCCTGTTCTGTTGCAGTTTCAATTATCGGTTTTCCGCAGCATAGACAATTCATTCGCTCACCTCCATAACAGAAACATTCCCTATCGGATCCTTGCAGGCAGCGAGCAAAATTCCAAAACGGTCTTTTTCGTTCAGCTTCCAGTTGTGTACGACAACGTCCAACAGCCAACCTTCGGGAATCAGCCCGTCAAAGAATGCAAACAGGGTCTTTGAAACATAGGGCTTTTCGGTCAACGGAAGAGTCAAGCTGACAGGAGAAGGCTTTTCCGATGATAGATAATCCGTATCATAAGCAAATAAATAACCCTCGTCTGTTTCACGCAATATGCCTGCAAGTTTATCTCTCACAAAAATCTGCGCTGTTCGATACTCACTCATTCTTCAATCACCTTCCTGCCGGGCACGGCTTCCATACCAAACATCGCAAGCGCCTGGTTCACCTTGTCCATTCGCACAGTCGGCTTGCCCTGTTCAAGCTCACGCACAAAGCGCAAGCCCAAACCCGAACGCAAGGCAAACTCCTCCTGCGTTAAGCCTGCTGCCTTTCGATTCTCTTTTATAAATTTTGCAATCTGATTCATTATCATCACCATTTTTATATTACACCCTATCGGTGCTATTGTCAATAGTTAAATTGGATATTTATACCCTTTAGGGACTTATTGTGTTTATTTGACTTTATTATACCCTTTAGGGTGTTATATCATTCAAAACAAGAATTAAGTTCCCTTAAAGAATCGACTATTCCCTTATTTTAAGATGGATTTTAAGGGAAAGAATGTTGTTGACCCATATTAAATTAGAAAAGCCGGGAGACGCTCAATCTCCCGGCCGATATTATTTTGCTCCGCCATTTACAATCCAAATCAAAACACCAATCAACACCGCTAACGCCGCTATGACCGCAATTAGAATCCATGATTTGCGAGGTCCTTTCGGTGAACGATATACGTTTGCGCCGGGCTTCGGTGCAGCCGCCGTAACAGTCTT
>CAZVSQ010000253.1:0-2284 GCA_964629925.1 uncultured Ruminococcus sp. | reverse complement strand
CAAATAAATTACTGACATTGAAACTCGAAAAGAGGGAAATATGTTTAATAAAATAAAAGGGCGGTACGCCGAGCGCAAGGTAAACAAAGAGCGGACTGTCATTAGCTACGAGGATGTTCCGCTCGATGATTACGAGCCGGAAAAAACCGAAATATCCGTAAAGGCTGTCAAAAAAATAGTCCTGGGCGTGCTTATCTCGCTTTTGATGGGGCTTGTTGTTCTCGCCTTCGCAAACCGCGATAAGCTCACTTGGGATAATATCTCGGTTTGGTGGAACTATGAGGTCATGGGTACTGCAGGAAAAGGCTTTCCCGTAAATATTGTCGGCTCGGAGGTCGAATCGGGAAATATCGCCGTAAACCAGAACAGAGTTGCCTATGCCTCCGATACATCGTTTGTTACTCTTAACTCAACGGGCAGGGAAGTAAACAATTCTCAGCTTCGTTATACAAAGCCCGTGATGAAGTCCGCCGAAAACAAGTATCTGACCTTCGGCTTGGGCGAGACGGGCTATCAGGTTCACAGCTTTGACAGCAATATATACTCGGGAACAGCCGATGGCGGTATTTTTGCCGGTGATATAGCCTCAAACGGAAAATACTGTATAGTAATAGAGGGCAATGGCTTTTACAGTGAGCTTTACGCCTTTGATTCCGGCAATAACCGAATGTTTAAATATTCTTTTTCAGAATATTATGTTAACTCCGTGGCAATCAATAAAAACGGAACAGGCTGTGTAGCCTGCGGAATCAGCAACAACAACGGCGAAATAAAAACAGGTATTTATGTCCTTGATTTTTCCGAGAGCGAGCCCGAGGCTAAATTCGAGCTTGAGGGCGATTACATCATCGACTGCAAATATATCTCGGACAGCCGCGCGGCGCTTGTCGGCGGCAACGCGTCATATATCGTAAAGGCTGATGACGACAATATAAAAACGATCGATTATGGCGGAAAACCGCTTTGCAATTATTGCTTCTGCCCAAATACCGGAACTTTTTCGCTTTCGCTTTCAAAGAGCGGTGACGGAAAGCACTGCGACATCATAACCTATAACGACGGCGGAAACAAAGAATCCACTGTTGACTGTGACTACGGCTCGGAATCTCTGTCGGCATACAAGGATACCATAGCTACGCTTGACGGCAATATGATTTATGTGTTTGACGACGGCGAACTGAAATACTCCTGCTTTGCGGGCACCGGAGCAAAACGGATAATTCTGAGCTCAGGCTCCGAGGCATTCGTGCTAAGTGTGAATCAGGTCAGAAAGATCGATTTGACGACCCAGGCGTCTCCCGATTCGGCAAGGTAAGGTAAATATGATTTCGGGTATAATAATTTTGCTGCTTGTCGTCCTGCTGATAATCCGCGGTGTTCGGCGCGGCATAGCGGTTACTCTGCTTAACCTCGCGGCGCTTGCTGCTGCGGTGCTCGCCGCAAAGTTTTTGTCAGCGGTACTTGCCCAGGCGATTTATGACGGAGCAATAAAACCCTCCGTTACTCAGGACATTCACGATATGATAACTCAGGGCGGCGAGCAATACGCCTCTCAAAACAGCCTTGACGCGCTTCCGGGCGTTATCCGGGGACTTTTGGGATTGTTTGTAAGCGTGTTCGGTCTTGATTTAAGTCATACTCAGGGCAGGATTACAAGCTCAACGGTACAGACCGAAAAAGTTGTCAGCAGCATTGAAAAGCCGATAGGCGAGCTTGCGGTATTTGTAATATCGCTTATCCTATTGATCGTTTTGTTTATTGCGTTTCTTATTGTGTTTAAGCTGCTTGCAAGGGTTGCGCTGAGGGCTTTTGATCTGCCTGTTGTCCATCAGGTGAATATGATTTTCGGAGGCTTTTTCGGTGCGGTTGAGGGTGTTGTGCTGGTATGCTTCCTGGCGAATATTACATACTTGTATGTTAGCAATACCAACCCTGATTTTCTAAATAACAGCTCCGTTTTCGGCGGTCTGTTTAACGCGATTGTTATTTTAAGATGAGATTATTGATAAGGTAATGGTGATAAAATGGATAGCTGGAGTTTTAAGCCGAGGGATTTGGTAACGGTCCCTAATCTGATAACGTATTTCAGATTCATACTCGTTCCGCCGTTTATTTACTTCTTTTTAAACGAACAGTTCCTTTTGGCAGGTATTATGATCGGTCTGTCGGGGCTCAGCGACTGCTTTGACGGCTTCTTCGCAAGAAAGCTCAATCAGGTTACGTCACTGGGCAAAATCCTTGATCCTATCGCGGATAAGGTGACGCTAGTAGCTGTGGCGGTGTG
>CAZVSQ010000252.1:0-2296 GCA_964629925.1 uncultured Ruminococcus sp. | reverse complement strand
TGTCCTCTTTGCCCCAGGGGTAACAGCAGCGGTTGAACGGGTCGCGGTAGCCCTCCATGCCCGCCTCGTCGCCGTAGTAAACGCAGGGGAAGCCCGGCAGGGTATATTGCATAGCCGAGGCTATTTTCATAAGCTTAATACCCATTTTGCGTTTATCGGGGCTGAGCTTCTGAGCCGCCTGCCAGGCGCGGTCGCGGTCATTGAGCGGCTCGCCGGCAACAATAGTCAGAGCGCGCTCGGTATCGTGAGTTGAAAGCGAATTCATCAGCACGCGCAGAACCGGACGCGGATAGTTCTCGATAACGCTCATTATCGACGCCATTGTATAGCGCGCGTCCTGGCCGCGGCAGAAATCGAGAATAGCGCCGCGGAATACATAGTTCATTACCGTGTCAAGCTGCTCACCGAGCAGGAACTTGCGGCGCGCGCCGTAGCTCTCTTTATTGCTGGCGTCCTCCCAGACCTCACCGACGATAAGCGCCTCTGGGTTCTCCTCTTTTACGGAGTTGCGCAGGTTGACCATAAATTCATCGGGCAGCTCGTCGGCAACGTCAAGTCTCCAGCCGGAATTGCCCAGCCGCATATATTTGCGGATTATTCCGTTTTCGCCGTTGATATACTCATTAAAGGCGGGATCGGTCTCATTGACCTCGGGCAGGGTGTAAAAGCCCCACCAGCTGTGGTAGTTATCAGGCCATTCGTTGAACTTGTACCAGCTGTAATAGGGCGAGTTCATGTCGCGGTAAGCGCCGCCGTCGCCGTATCTGCCCGAGCGGTTGAAGTAAACGCTGTCGGCGCCCGTATGCGAGAATACGCCGTCGTTGATGACGTGTATTCCCCTTTCCTTGGCAAGGGCGCAAAGCTCGCTGAAGTCCTCTTCGGTACCCAGTATCGGGTCTACATGGGAGTAGTCGCCCGTGTCGTAGCGGTGGTTGGAGTACGCCTCACCTATCGGGTTTAGGTAAATGCAGCTGACGCCGAGCTGCTGCAGGTAATCGAGCTTCTGAGTGATTCCCTTGAGGTCGCCCATGAAGAAATCGCTGTTTGTTATCTCGCCGTGCTCGTTGGGCTGCCATACCGGCAGAGCGTACCAGTCCTCGTTGCGCGTGAAGTCGGTGCGCGCGATATCCTTTTCCTCACCGCTGAAATAAAATCGGTCGGGAAAAATCTGGTACATAACGCCGCCTACAGGCCAGTGAGGCGTAATAAAGCCCTTTTTGTAGCAGGTAAGCTGCCAGCTTCTGCCGGGGTGCTCCGAGACCTCGCAAATCTGGTATGGGTCGGAAGGGATTATGTAGCGGAAGCCGTTGGGTGTGTCGAGCCTGAAAACATACCAGTAAAGTCCCATGCGGTCGGGAGTAAATCCGCACTCCCATATAGCGGAGTCGGCGTCAAAGTTTCCGCACCAGATCATTTTATGGTATTCCCAGTTGTAGTCGTAGTCGTATTTAACACAAAGCTCAACGGTTTTGGCGTGCTCAGTCCGCGGAGCAAGCACGCGCATATGCACGGTAGTGCCCTGCTCTACCGCGCCGAACGGAGTTTTGTAAAAAGTTTTTTGTGAGTTGAAAGGTATCGGCATAAATATCGCCCCTCAATTTTACTTATTTATTCTATTTTATCATAAATGCAACAAAGTTTCAACCAAACGCGGTCAATAATTAATTTTCGGAAAAATTTTTAAAAAAATTAAAAATATGCTGTTTTTTGTCACGGTTTTGTCCCATTCCTTCATATATAATACAGTTGTAAACAAAAACAGAGGAGAGATGATTATGAAAAAGCTCAGAAACACCCTCGCACTCAGAAGGACACAGACAAAGGACATAGTCATGCAGAATCATGCTCCGATTGTTTACAGAAAGGACAGGAAGATCATCGCAATGCACATTAAAGCAATGGCAATTGTGCTTGTCGCGGCATTTGTTGTCTCGGCAGCGTCTGCGCTGATCGTCCACTCGCTCGCGCACAGCGGCTCGGCGCACTCAAAAAGCGCGCACGGCTATGTCACAAGGATCTCTGACTGACAAGCCTGAGCCCGCGCGGCAACAAACCTTTTTCCCACGCTATTGACTGAATTTTGAATATCTCCGTAGCGTGATATGATCACTCTGGCAAGACGGCGGCGCAGAAATGTGCTGCCGTTTTGTCCGCAAAAAATATCATTGTTGGGGTAAAGATAAAAATAGCTATTGACAAATGACGATATTAATGGTATAATAATCAAGCTAAAGAAAGCAAATATATCGCGGGATAGAGCAGTTCGGTAGCTCGTCGGGCTCATAACCCGAAGGTC
>CAZVSQ010000251.1:1142-2297 GCA_964629925.1 uncultured Ruminococcus sp. | reverse complement strand
TGTACAGCGCGGGCAAATCTGCGTTTATCAACATCTTGATCGGCGAGGAAATATTGCCCAGCGGTTCCGACCCCACAACAGCAAAGGTTTTCAGAATCTACTGCTCAGATGGCTACAGTGTGTCCTTTGAAATTAACGGAACGCCCTGCACCATTACTTTTGGCGATGAAATCAGCATAAAAGGCGTGCCGGATACGATTTTGACAGACAGTATGCTGGATAAAATAAAGGAATATGATAATCCTGCATTTGAAATAAATGACCTTGTTTCGCTTATCAACAAGGAGAAATTGTTTGATACGTCTGAGAATACAGTAGGAGAGATTATTGACATTTATATCCCCTTCCGCAATTCTTCGCTTCCCACTGAAAAATTCGATTTCGTGATTTATGATACGCCCGGCTCCAACTCCGACACCAACAAGAAGCATCTGGAGATTCTGGAAGCCTCGCTTGACAGCCAAACAAACGCTTTGCCGGTGTTTCTCACCACGCCCGACACGATGGACAGCACCGATAACGACAAGCTCCTTTCGTTGATTGAAAAAACAGGAACGGCTTTAGATGTTACCAATGCGATTATCGTTGTCAATAAATCCGATGAAAAGGGCGCAAATGCGCTCAACAACAAGCGTGAGAAGTGCGAGGATCTAAAGATCACCAAGTGGAAATCTACACGCATCTACTTTTTATCGTCCATTATCGCGCTGGCTTCCAAAAAGACAAATCCGCATAATGAAGCGGCGTGGCTTGATGAAGATACCTTTGAAATCTTCGATGATAAATGCAGAAAGTACGAATCCGGCGAACGGAAGCTCTATCAGTACAATATTATCGACAAAAGCAAGGAGCTGACGTTTGGAGAAAAAGAGCTGACCATGAACGAGCAGCTTTTCTATAACAGCGGTCTTGGCAGTATTGAGAATGAAATTTCCGATTATGCACAGCGTTATGCTCTGTATAACAAATGCCTGCAGGCAATCGATTATCTTGAACAGGCGATTGTGATTTGCGGCAAGGAAATTGAAAGTGCCGAGCTGCGCCTGAATGAGCAGCTTGATGATATTTCCTATCGTTTCGACGAAAAGAAGCGCGAGCTGATTGACAAAATCGATAATTAGCGCCTTGATAATTTGCAGTTCAGCCTGATGGAAT
>CAZVSQ010000251.1:0-1122 GCA_964629925.1 uncultured Ruminococcus sp. | reverse complement strand
CGATTTACTGCAGCAATACAAGCAGGATAAGGATTTATTCTACGATTATATTCCGTTTAATAATATCAAAAGCTCATGGGAGTTGGATATTTACAAAGAATTTGAAGCCCAGTGGAGCAAATACAAGCAGCTTGCCGAGTCGCTGCATTATGACAATAAATATGCGATCTCAAAAATGCAAACCTATGTCAAAAACAGATACGACGTGCTGATCAACGATTTTTCCGTGCTGGCAAACGAAACGCTTGATACTTTCTGGAAAAACAGAACCGGCGTTTTTAGAAAGATATGTCAGCAAATCGTGATGGGTGAAGATTCCCTCAGTTCCGAACAAAAGGCGATCCTTGATTCCGTAATTTTTGATATGGACGATATGACGCAGGAGCACATGGAATTTGATCTCAGCGAAAACAGCGCGATCAACATGGGCATTTTACCTGTTTTGGGCTTAAAGGATATTTATAACAACAGAAAATGCTGTGAAAATCTCATTACAGAGTTTTCTAAGGTAGTGACAAAGCGTATTGCCGACGTTCGCACCGAAAACGGAAGGCATTTTGAAAAATGGACGGCTGATTTAATTGGCAAAATCAAAATGGAGCTTTGCAAATTCAATGCGGAGCTGCATGATTTCGAGCTGAAAATCGAGGAAATCAACAAGGATATCAAGAATAAGAAATCTCATTTGAGATTGATTGAAAGCACCAGAGAATACATAGGCGGTCTTTTGCACACACAGGTTAAGACGGAGGATGAATAATGGCTGTTTTGGCTGCGGTAAAAGGCAAGGTCGGGAAAACGCTGGTTAAGGTTGCCGACAAGGGCGGTAATCTGATTGCCAAAGCGTCGGGACTGACCTCGGCTCAATTAGAAAAAATTGAAAAACTACGCGAAAACTATCTGAGTGAAAAGCCCGAGTTTGACGAAGAAGGCATTAAACGACTGCTCGGCACCTACTCAATAGAGGCATATGAAGCCTATCTTCCGCTGATTTCATCACTCTATCATCCAATGGCGCTTAACAGAGATAATGATGAAATGGCAGTGAATAACCGCATACGCTATTTTGAGATCACTAAGTGGGTATCCGACCCTACAGAGGACAATGTTGATAAGCTGACG
>CAZVSQ010000250.1:0-2311 GCA_964629925.1 uncultured Ruminococcus sp. | reverse complement strand
GCGCGTTTGAGCTTGCCCGCCGCTATGTAAGGTACCGCTACAACCGCTCTTTGGTGCGTAAGGCGAACACCACCGACAACCGCATTCTCTCGCTGATCGAGTGCAACAACGAGGAAGTAAAGCAGGAAAACTCAAATAAGAACCCCACTGTCAACAGCGTTCAGCGCGACTATATGGCCGGCGAAGTCAGCCGCGACCTCACCAGAAGAATGCTGCTCTCGCCCGATATCGTAGAGGCCGACAAGCAGGGACTTATCCACTTCCACGATTCGGATTATTTTGCTCAGCATATGCACAACTGCGACCTCGTTAACCTTGAGGATATGCTGCAGAACGGCACCGTTATCAGCGACACGCTGATCGAAAAGCCCCACAGCTTTTCAACCGCCTGCAATATCGCCACCCAGATCATCGCCCAGGTCGCCAGCAACCAGTACGGCGGCCAGAGCATTAGCCTTACTCATCTTGCTCCCTTTGTTCAAATCTCCAGAGAGAAGATCCGCAAAGAGGTTATTCAGGAAATCGAGGAGATGGGCGTTGAGGTAAGCGACGAAAAGCTCAATCAAATCGTTGAGGAGCGCCTTCGCAAGGAGGTCAACCGCGGCGTTCAGACCATTCAGTATCAGGTCGTCACCCTGCTGACCACCAACGGTCAGGCGCCGTTCGTAACGGTATATATGTATCTTAACGAGGCGGAAAACGAGCAGCAGAAGGCAGACCTCGCTATGATAATTGAGGAAACCCTTAAGCAGCGCTACCGCGGCGTAAAGAACGAAAAGGGCGTTTGGATAACTCCCGCGTTCCCCAAGCTCATTTATGTGCTTGAGGAGGACAACGTTCACGAGGACAGCAAGTACTGGTACCTCACCGAGCTTGCAGCAAAGTGCACCGCAAAAAGAATGGTGCCCGACTACATCTCCGAAAAGGTTATGCTCGAGCTCAAGGGCGACGTTTACACCTGCATGGGCTGCCGCAGCTTTTTGACTCCCGACCGCTTTACCGATGCGGGCGTGGGCAATGTGGCAAACGCGCTCAACTACGTTCCGGGCAAGCATAAATACTACGGCCGCTTTAACCAGGGCGTCGTTACCGTCAACCTCGTTGATATCGGCCTTTCGGCAAACCGCGACATGACCAAGTTCTGGAAGATTTTTGACGAGCGCATGGAGCTTTGCCACCGCGCTTTACAGGCAAGACACGAGCGCCTTAAGGGCACTTTGTCCGACGCCGCTCCCATTCTTTGGCAGTACGGCGCGCTTGCCCGCCTCAAAAAGGGCGAGACCATCGACAAGCTGCTCTACGGCGGCTACTCCACCATTTCGCTGGGCTACGCCGGACTTTGGGAGTGCGTTTACAGCCTTATCGGCAAAAAGCTCACCGAGGAAGAGGGCAAGCAGCTCGGCCTTGAGATCATGAAAAAGCTCAACGCCTACTGCGCAAAGTGGAAGGCTGCCGAGAACATCGACTACAGCATCTACGGCACTCCGCTTGAGAGCACCACATACAAGTTCGCAAAGTGCCTGCAAAAGCGCTTCGGCATCATCAAGGGCGTTACCGACCGCAACTATATCACAAACAGCTATCACGTTCATGTAACCGAGGGCATCAGCGCGTTTGACAAGCTTAAGCTCGAAAGCGAGTTCCAGGCGCTTTCTCCGGGCGGCGCTATCAGCTATGTAGAGGTTCCCAACATGCAGCAGAACCTGCCGGCTGTGCTTCAGGTGATGAAGTTCATCTACGAGAACATCATGTATGCCGAGCTCAACACCAAGAGCGACTACTGCCAGGTTTGCGGCTACGACGGCGAGATCCAGATCGTTGAGGAGGACGGCAAGCTGCTTTGGGAGTGCCCCAACTGCAAGAACCGCGACCAGGACAAGATGAATGTTGCGCGCAGGACCTGCGGCTATATCGGCACCCAGTTCTGGAACCAGGGACGCACCCAGGAGATACAGGAGCGCGTGCTTCATCTGTAATAAAGGTATTCAATTTGTATTTTGCAATTGAAAATATGATTGTGTGTTTTTGATTGTGTGTTTCCCGTGTCGACCGCGGGGCGCAGCGGCGGTGCTTTGGCTCCGCCGCTGTGTTTTGCAAAAATATTGTGGTTTTGTTATGAATTACGGAGAGATAAAAAATTTTGACATAGCGAACGGCGAGGGCGTGCGCGTGTCGCTGTTCGTTTCGGGCTGCACCCACCACTGCAAAAACTGCTTTAATCCCGAAACCTGGAACTTTGATTTCGGTGAGCCCTTCACCCGCGAGGTGGAGGACAAAATCATCTCGGAACTCGCGCCCGACTATATCAACG
>CAZVSQ010000249.1:0-2327 GCA_964629925.1 uncultured Ruminococcus sp. | reverse complement strand
GTCATAATATAAATTCCGTTTTCGGTCGCAAACTCAAAGTCATTGCTCACAATGTCTATATTTGCGCCCTCCAGATTCTGGATAGCGAGCTTTAGATCATAAATGCCTTTTGAGCTGAGGCTGTTCTTTTCCGGGGCAAGGATCTCAGGTCTTGTCATGGGCATACCCATTTCCATGATTTTAGAGCAGAAATCAGCCCATCTGATATAAAATGTAAATTCCGGAATAAATCTGGTAAGAGCGTAGCCGCTGATGTTTACATATTTTGAGAGCTTGTTTTTAAGGTGCTTTACGGTTGAGCCGAGCATGTCGGTAACTGCGTTACAGAGGTTTTTCATAAGCGGATCGTCCTCTGCGGAGGTGCCTACGGTGCGCATTCTTGTCATATCGATGTTTTTGCCGTCAAGAAGATCGCCTACAAGCGGAAGGAACTCAATAAATTTATTGAATTTTTTCATAATGCCCGAGTGCTCAATGCGCTCTTTGTTTATGGACATGATACCGACCTCAACGGGGCGAAGCATGCTGTCAAGGTTTACGCCGAGCGTAATGCTCTTTATCTCGTCTGTTTCGGTGAGCAGCTCCTTGATATCCTCGCTCAGGAACTTAAAACCGCTGTCATTATAAACGGAAGAAACATAGTCGCGCAATTGTTTTAAACCCTCGGATTTTACCGGGTACTGTTGAAGTGTTTCTTTAATTTTAGTAATGCAGTCGATATATACCTCAAGCTCGCGCAGGCGGTTTACAAGCTGCCAGATCGACGAGGCATTTTCCTCTACAAAATTTCCGCCGATAGATTTCATAAAGTCGAGTTGTTCAAGCAGGTCTTTCATTTTATTGCGAAGCTCGGGAAAGCGGATTATGTCCTCAAAGATGTCGCAGCGAAAGCGGATAACGTCGGGATCGCATTCTATCTGAGTCATCATGCGCTTTATCATGTTCCTCTCGGCATTATTGGGGGTAACGTGCTGAATGATATGCTCCAGCGAAAGGTTTCTGCATGTGTCGTCGCTGAGCGTCTGATAGTCGGGGTGTTTTCCGGTGGGGTAAAGCAGGCTGAAATTTTCCATGTTATCGTCTCCGTAAAATATAATGATTTGTTTTCGTTGCTCTCATTATAAATCCTGTGTTGACAATAAACAAGCAATTCATTTAGATTTTTTTCAATTGTAAAGATACCGAATAAACAGAGTGTTTAAAGCAGCGGCTTTTTTCTGGAAAATTCTCCCATAAACGGGCGCACATTTCTTTTGGCTATTTCATCGGCAAAGCAGAGCAGCGGAACCGCAAAGCTCTCCTTGCGGAAGAGATACGCGTTTATGTTGCCGTTTGCCGTCGCGACCACGCTGCGCGTTACTAGGTTGTTTTCGCAAAGCTTATTCATGCAGCTTTCGACCTGTTTTTCGCTTATACCCGTGTTTTTGCTTATAAGTGAAGTCGCTATCGGCATAAACGGGGATGAGTAGACATAGGCAACGATTTTCAGTAGTTCTTCATTTGAGAAAAGCTCAAAAATCCTGCGGAGCGAATCAATATCCTCAAGCTGTTCCATAATGCTTCCGCCGGTTTCGTTCAAAAAGAAAAACGACTTCAGCCCGGGTGACATTCTGATATTCGCAATGCCGTAGTCCGTTACTACTTTTGCGTAATAATCCGTTTGCGTGCCGAGCTTTGTGACAGTTGTGTCAATGAATCTGTTCATAAAGTCATCCATCATCGAAATATCGCCCACCAAGCCGTTTTCGATCGCCCAGCATATTTGAAAAGCATAGCGGTAAGCCTCTTCGCGCGGTATCTGGCACAGCTTTCTTGCCAGCATCAGAGTCAGGCTTTTCTCCTCGCGCCCGAACAGCGCGTCGATATTCACCCCGAGAACCTCGGCAATACTCGGCAGAATCTCAGCGTCGGGTGTGCCGCCTCGTTCCCAGCGCGACACCGCCTGAGTCGTTACGCCGATAAGCTCGCCGAGTTGCTCCTGAGTGATGTTTCTTTCAACGCGGTATTTTTTTATTTGCTCTCCTATAACGCTCATAATTAAAGCCTCCGTTGATATTATGACTTTATTCTAACAGAACGCAATTCAGTTGTCTATACTTTTTGCTTTATTTTGTGGATTCACAAGATCGGTTACATAAACTTTCCCCGTCACTTTTTGCAGGCATGAATAAATCAGTGTTTCATGCCATCCTTTAAATAATTCCTGTTCTTTTGATGTATCATCCAATTCATAAACCATGCTGATCTCTTAATAATAGAATTATTGATTCTTTATGGATTGAGTTATCAACGTGACTACCTCTACATGCTGAGTATGGTGAAACATA
>CAZVSQ010000248.1:0-2341 GCA_964629925.1 uncultured Ruminococcus sp. | reverse complement strand
ATGTTTTTTTTGTCTACTTTGAACTCTTTGCCGTTAAGGTAATTAAGTATTCCCGCGTCCGATGAAAAATTAAACCTCAGCTTGTAGCTGTACAGCGCCTGATAGGGGAAACCCTCGGGCGCTTTTTTTGCGCCGTACTTTGTGTCGCCCGCAAGCGGATTTCCGATAGAAGCCATATGGGCGCGTATCTGGTGTGTTCGTCCGGTAAGCAGTTCAACCTCCGCAAGGCTGAATTTTCCGTCAAAGCCCAGCACGCGGTACTTTGTTATCATTTCCCTGCTTCCCTCAACCGGGTGATGAAATACCGCGACCTTGTTTTTGCTCTCGTTTTTTATCATATAATCTTTAAGAGTCGCTTCATCGCGCTTAGGTTTGCCGTGCAAAAGGCAAAGATAAAACTTTTCAAGCTCGCGCGTTTTCATTTTTTGATTTAATATTCTAAGGCTCTCCGCGTTTTTTGCGGCGATAACGATCCCGCCTGTATTGCGGTCTATTCGGTTGACAAGTGCAGGTGAGAAGGCGCGCTCCTGTTCCGGATCGTATTCGCCCTTATCATATAAATAATGTTGAACGCGCGCAACAAGCGAGTCAAAGTGGTACTGCTTGTCCTGATGAACTATCACCCCGGGCTTTTTATCGAGCAGCAGGATATTCTCGTCCTCGTAAACGATGTCAAGCTTTTTCGGCGCCTTTAAAAATTCGTAGCTCTTTTCTGAGGGAGCGTCAAAAAACTCGTCCTTTATATAAAAGGTAAGCACGTCGCCCTCTTTAAGCTGTTCGGCTATATCGCACTTTTTGCCGTTGCGCTTGATGCACTTTTTGCGGATGTACATATACATCATCGGCTTAGGCATTGTTTTAAAGCGCTTTTGAAGATATTTATCGAGCCGCTGACCGGCGTCGTTTTTGTTGATTGTAATTGTTCTCATCAAATCACGTCCTTCTAACATCATAATACAAAGCGGAAAAAATTACAAGCACACTTTTTCTGTTAGGTTATACAATGATATAGGGTGATGCAATGAGGTGCCGCAAACAAAAAGTCAAATCGGCGGTGTGGTTCGGCGCCGGGCTGTTTATCGCGACTTTGCTGCCGGTAAGGTGGACTTTGGTTGTCGCGTCGGCGTCGCTGGTCGTTGTCAGTATTTCATGCTTTAGGAGGTAAGTTTATGAAAGTAGTACTTATTGATAATCCAAAATTCTTTTCCGGAATTCTCAGAAAACTGTTCGGGATAAAAAAGGATAAACAAGTGGTTTGAACTAGGGGATTTTAAACAAATTTCATATGCGTGAGATGTGCAATGCGACAAAAACTTTGCACATCTCATTTTTTTGTTGAGTTTTTGAAAGATTTAATATATAATAAAATCGGTAATTTATATTGCTGATAAGCACAATAGTTTAGGAGGTTAATTAACGATGAACACAAAAAAGAAAATGATAAGCATTCTGCTTGCGGCAGCACTGCTTATCACCACAATCGTTGTAGCTTGCGTTCCGGCGTCGGCTGCAACAGGCACACTTGCAAGCTACTACAAAACAAATCCCGACGGCAAAGTAGGCAAGCAGGCTACCATCACTATCGACGGTGACGCCAGCGACTGGTCAGAGGACATGATGATCGCTCAGGGTGCTGCCTGGGACTGCCCCAACCACTGGAAGGGCTCTCATGAAAACAGCCTTGCAGACTGCTATGCGCTGTTTGCTGCTTGGGACAACACAAACCTTTACATCGGTATGCAGTTTGTAAACACCACCGATACATGGCAGAACGCAGGCGACCAATCTTTGATGGACAACGGCAAAATGGGCTCAGTCCCGATCGTTCTCGGTCTCAGCGTTGATCCCAACTCCAAGGGCATGACCGGTAAGCTGGCTACACCCGAGAACGGTAAATCTGGTATTTGGGGTGTAGAATCCACATTCCAGACTCATGTTGACCACCTGTTCTTTATGAGCGCTAAGGTTGGCGACGGCGGAACACCCGCAATGTTCAGTGCTGATTCAAACGGCACCACCGACTACACAACTCACTGCACTTCATTTACTCAGGCAGGTATCACTTACAACATGGCTGACACCAACATCTGCAGCCATATTTGGGGCTTGAACTACTCTGACGATCCCGCCGATGTTTATGACGACAACGCTGATTGGGTAGACTACAAAACATTTACAGGCTCTAAGGGCAAGCACGACACCAAATACGACTCTTTCTATGAGATGAAGATCCCGCTTTCAGCTATAGGTACTACCGCAGCTAATCTTACCAGCAACGGTATCGGCGCTATCTTCTTCGGCACCAGAAACGAATCAATGCTGGACTGCGTTCCCTTTGACG
>CAZVSQ010000247.1:0-2353 GCA_964629925.1 uncultured Ruminococcus sp. | reverse complement strand
ATGCTCTTTTTCAATATTTATTTTTTATCTATCCCACATTTTTCCGTGAAGAGGGCATTTTTTTACGAAAGCAGGTTTTATCAAATTCGGGATTAAAGGCGTAGAAGTTCTTTTCATCCAGCTTGTCGGTGAGAAGCCGCAGGTTTTCGCCGAATCGCTGATAATGGACTATTTCGCGTTCTCTGAGAAAACGGATAGCGTCCTTTACATCATAGTCGTCGGCAAGACGAAGAATATTGTCATAGGTCGTGCGCGCCTTTTGCTCCCTAAAGCTATCAATGCACTACGTAGAATACACGCTCATTGTTTTTATAAATTCCAATGAATGTTGATTATACGGCGGTTTTTGCTTCCGCCTACCTCTATGTAGTCAATCAGTGTGCTCACTGTCAAAGAGTCCAATTCCTGTATGTTTTTGAATTGCCGGATAACGTTGATCTGACTGTTTGGGTTGCTTAATTGCTCGGAAATATTGTCTATTTCTTTCTGAAAGTCCGCTATATTTTTCTCCAGCGCTTGTTTGCTTGATTGGCAATCCTCTGATAAAAGTAAGAATTCTTCTTTTGAGATCACCTCGTCGAGCTTATCAAGATAGAGGTTCTTAAAACGCTTATTCAGCTTTTCAATCGCCTGTTGCGCTGATTTTATCTTCGATTCCAGCGTTTTTTTCTTATCCTCATACCCGTTTTCGATTTTCAGATTGCCCGATACATACGCTTCGTCAATATACTGCTGATACAATAGCTGAATCTGTTTGAGAACTTCCCTATACAACACATTTTCGGAAACGAATGTACCCGAGCACCTGTCGCTTGCAAAATAATGTGTGCTGCAGCGGAAATAACGCTCGTGATGTGTATAGTAAATACGCATTGAGCTGCCGCATTTTAAGCATCTGACTTTTCCGGCAAAAACGTTAGGCTCGCCGCCGTTGCAGGATTTTGGCTTGCTTGCCCTCAGTCGCTGTACTTTTTCCCAAGTGCATTGGTCGATAATCGGCTCGTGAGTACCCTCAACAATATCCCATTCGGCTGCCGGCTTTTTACGTTTCTTCTTAGTTTTATACGAAATGCTTTCCGACATACCTTGAACGACACAGCCGCGATACACTACTAATGGTACAGCACCTTTCATCGCCTGATACAAAGGTATCTCAGATTCCCGAAGCATACTGTTCGAAAATATAACGGACAATCTCGGCGGCTTCCTCATCAACAATCAAATGATTCTTGTTATCGGGGTCTTTTTTATAGCCGTACGGAGCGAAAGCCCCTACCCATAAGCCCTGTTTGCGCTTGGAAGCTAAAGTAGCCTTGACGTTCTCGGACAAGTCCTCTAAATACCATTGGTCAACAAGCGAGGTTATTTGCCTCTGCTTGCGGTTGTATTTGTTTGTAGAATCCGCATTATCGACAACGCCGACAAAGCGAATGCCCCAAATCGGGAACAAGCCGTTGACGTACTTTTCTACCAGCTCCATATCACGGGCGAATCTGGACTGCGTTTTACAGAGCACCATATTGAACTTGCGCTTTTCAGCGTCTTGAATCATACGGTTGAACGCGGGGCGTTCGCGGTCTGAACCGCTGTAATCCTCATCATTATAAATATTGTATATTTCAATGTTTTTTTCTTTGCAGTAATTCATCAGCATATTCTGCTGATTGATAATGCTTTCCGAATCATCTTCCTTTCGTATTTTATCTCTGTCGTCCCTCGAAAGGCGTATATATAAAGCCGCTTTCAAAGGAGAAATGTTGTTATTCTGTTGTAACATATAAACCGTACCCTTTCCTAAGAAAGCGTGTAATCTATATGCTATATAAACCGCTTTCATTATAACATACAGACTACCTTGCTTCAATACCTTACTTGCTTTTCAGCCGTATTATCTGAATAAGAGCCTCATTCAGATTACGCTTTATTTGCTCCTTATCATCCGACTTGAATTTATTGTTTATCTCCGTCATTCAATCACCCGGTTACTCTGTAATCAATTAAGCATATTAATTATTTTGCAGAATTATTCCTATTTAGAATTATCGTCAATACAAAGTGATAAAAACGGCTTTGTGTATCCATTCAAATCTTCATCCTTCTTTTTTGCGACATTTGCGCTATAAGGTAATACTAGCTTATAGCGCTGCCGACCCGACGGCAGCCCCCAAAAGGGCTGCTCGCCGCGCCGACCTATGCGAGCACATCCATACGCTGATGACCGACACAAACAGCACCTCCAAAAGTATTACTATTTTTCAATATATACTGGAATAAAAAAACTGTATTGAACGAAAAAAACGTAACCGCTCAACAATCACCCCTCTGTTCAAGCACGGACAAACATGAGATAATG
>CAZVSQ010000246.1:0-2366 GCA_964629925.1 uncultured Ruminococcus sp. | reverse complement strand
AGTACTGCGGCTCGGGCATAATTGAAGTCAACACCCGCGTGTGGAAGTTCAACTCCATTACCGAGGAAACAAAAAGAAGAACCGCGTTTTAACGGAAAAATACTGACGGCGCTGCTTTTGCTTTGGCAGCGCCGTTTTCTTCATATTATAAATTTTTAAAAACCCATTTACTTTTGCGCTTTTATATGGTAAAATTTTAATGTATGAAATCAACGTGAGGAGGGATTCTTTTGAATTCCAAACTTAAAAACCCTACCACCGACTTTTTATTCGACGCCATTCTGTCGCTCGAAACTAAAGAGGACTGCTATCGCTTTTTTGAGGATCTGTGTACAAGCTCCGAGCTGAAGGCGATGTCGCAGCGCCTTGTTGTTGCCAAAATGCTGACCGAAAAAAAGGTGTACACCGAAATCGTAAAGGAAACAGGCGCTTCAACCGCTACAATTAGCCGCGTAAAGCGCGCGCTTTTTGACAACGACACCTACGGCTACACGCTGGCTCTTGATAAGATCGCAGAGAAAAATGGAAAGCTATAATTCTTTTGCGGAATATTACGATGAGCTGATGGAGGACGCGCGCTATCCCGAGCGCTGCCGCTATATACTCCAAACAGCCGACCGCTTAGGGCATGTTATGGGCAGAACGCTTGATTTGGCATGCGGCACGGGCAGCCTGACGCTCGAGCTTAAAAAGAGCGGCGTAGATGTGTTCGGAGCCGACGGCAGCGTTGAAATGCTTAGCGAAGCGATGCAAAAAAGCCTGCGCGAGGGCTTTCATATCCTCTTTGTAAACATGGATATGCAGGAGCTTGAGCTGCCTGAAAAAATCGACACCTGCGTGTGCACGCTCGACAGCATCAACCACCTGACCGATGAAAATGACGTGCAGAAGACCTTTGACGGCGTTTCAAGGCATATGAACGCGGGCGGGCTGATCATCTTTGACGTCAATACGGTTTACAAACACCGCGAGGTGCTTGCCGACAATGTGTTTGTGACCGAGAGCGAACGGGTGTTTTGCGTGTGGCAGAACTTTCCGCGGGAAAATGACATCGTGGATATCTCGCTCGACTTTTTTGAGGAGGAAAACGGCGCGTATTACCGCAGCGGCGAGGACTTCTCGGAGCGCGCTTATTCCGACGCCGAGCTGCGCTCAATGCTTGAAAAGGCAGGCTTTGAGGTGGTGTCGGTCTGCGGCGATCTGAGCTTTGAGCCGCCGCGTAAGGACGAGCAGAGAGTCATCTACACCGCAATAAAGAAAAATAAGGACTGATTTTATGGATAAAATAATACGCTGCATTACAAGCGACGGCGCTGTTATGGCGTCGGCTATCGACGCGTCGGACATAGTGTTTACCGCAAAAAAGATACATCACCTCAGCCGCAGCGCCACCGCCGCGTTGGGCAGGCTGCTCTGCGCTGCTTCTATAATGGGCGCTATGCTTAAGCAGAAGGACGCAATAGTGAATCTGCGCGTAATGGGCGACGGCGAGCTGGGCGCGGTCGTAGCTGTGTCTGACAGCAAGGGCAACGTGCGCGGATATGTGGGCGACAGCGACTGCCCGACGGAATACTACGCCAACGGCAAAATAAACGTCGGCAAGGCTGTGGGCAAAAACGGCACCTTAAGCGTTATGCGCGACTACGGCTCGGGCGACCCGTATATAGGCCAGACCGAGCTTGTAAGCGGCGAAATAGCCGAGGATATCACCAACTACTTTGCGGTCAGCGAACAGATACCCACCGTTTGCGCGCTGGGCGTGCTTATCGACAAGGAGAGCGGCGAGGTGCTGCTTGCGGGCGGTCTGCTTATCCAGCTTCTTCCGGGAGCGGGCGAGGACACAATCGAACAGCTTGAAAAGAACGTGCAGAAGCTTGAGCCCGTTACAACCATGCTCGCAAAGGGCATGAGCATTCTCGATATATGCAAAACCGCGCTTGAGGGCTTTGAGGTCGAGGTGCTCGACGAGTACCCGGTAAATTACGTCTGCACCTGCTCGCGCGAAAAGCTTGAAAGGTATTTCTGCACCATGAGCGACGAGGATATCCGCTCAATGGCCGACGAAAAGGGCGTGGCTGTGGCAAACTGCCACTTCTGCAACAAGAAGTATATTTTCACCAAGGCAGACCTTGAAAAACTGATCGCCGAGAAAAATGCCTGAAACATTGTGTTTGCTTAAAAAATGATCAAGAGGTTCAAATAATTTAAAAAAGTTTTTAAAACCCCTTGACATTTCATCCATAACGTGGTATTATAATCAAGTCGCTGAGAGATAAGGCGAAACGCTGAAGCGACATAGGCATGAGTTGGGAGCTTAGCTCAGCTGGGAGAGCATCTGCCTTACAAGCAGAGGGTCACAGGTTCGA
>CAZVSQ010000245.1:0-2368 GCA_964629925.1 uncultured Ruminococcus sp. | reverse complement strand
GGCTTATTCAAGCGCTGTAGGCGCGGGCGAGTTCGTTTCCGAGATTTTCGGCGACGAGGCTGACGAGCTCAGACGCCGCGGCGGCGACGGCGGCGAATTCGGCGCCACAACAGGCAGACCGAGAAGAATGGGCTGGCTCGATTTGGTCGCCACACGCTACGGCTGCATGGTTCAGGGCGCTACTCAGGTAGCGTTTACCGTGCTTGATGTTCTGGGCTATCTTGACGAGATCCCCGTTTGCGTAGGCTAC
The DNA here is from genome assembly GCA_964629925.1 of uncultured Ruminococcus sp. Taxonomy (GTDB): domain Bacteria; phylum Bacillota; class Clostridia; order Oscillospirales; family Acutalibacteraceae; genus Ruminococcoides. The sequence continues at coordinate 2,118 of CAZVSQ010000245.1, read as the reverse complement.
GAGCTTGACGGCGAGGTTATCGACTACTTCCCGTCAACAACAAAGCTCAAGCGCTGCAAGCCTATCCTCAAAAAGCTTCCGGGCTGGAAGTGCTCTATCAAGGGCATCAAAAACTACGACGAGCTTCCCAAGGAGTGCCGCGATTACATCGAGTTTGCCGAAAAGGAAATCGGCGTGCCGATCAAGATGGTATCCAACGGCCCGTCGCGTAATGACATTATCTATCGTTAATCTTTAATTCAATATAAATGGGCGCGCCTGAGTGTGCGCCCTAAAGTTATTTTTTGTGGGGGAAAGCTTATGAAGGAAACAGTAATCGTCCTTGATTTCGGCGGTCAGTATAATCAGCTGATTGCCCGCCGTGTGCGCGAGTGCAATGTCTATTGCGAGATTCTGCCGTACACCGTCGATATTGAGCGGATAAAGGAAATAAATCCCAAGGGTATCATATTCACGGGAGGCCCCAACAGCGTTTACGATCCCGCCTCTCCGCATTACACGCCCGAGATATTCACCCTCGGCATCCCGATTCTCGGAATCTGCTACGGCTGTCAGCTTATGGCTTACTCTCTGGGCGGCAACGTTGTTTCCGCCGAGGACAATTCCGTCAGCGAATACGGAAAAACCATTACCGACTACAGCACGGACTGCGCGCTTTTCAATAACCTGCCAGACAGGGGCATTTCATGGATGAGCCACCGCGACTATATAAACGAGGTCCCCGACGGCTTTACCGTGACGGCGACTACCGCTCACTGCCCCGTGGCGGCAATGGCTGATGACGAGAAGAAGCTTTACGGCGTGCAGTTCCATCCCGAGGTAAATCATACCGAGCACGGCAGCGACATGCTCCGCAGCTTTCTCTACAATGTATGCGGCTGTGTGGGCGAGTGGAAGATGGACAGCTTTATCGACGACACCGTTGCCGAAATAAAGGCTAAGGTAGGGGACAAGGGCGTTGTTCTCGGACTTTCGGGCGGCGTTGACAGCTCCGTTGCCGCCGCGCTTTTAAGCAAGGCTATCGGCAAACAGCTCACCTGCGTATTTGTCGACCAGGGGCTTATGCGCAAGGACGAGGGCGACTTTGTTGAAAACACCTTTACAAAGCTCTTTGACATGAACTTTGTCCGCATAAACTGTCAGGAGGAATTCCTTTCAAAGCTTAAGGGGATCTCCGACCCCGAGGAAAAGCGCAACGTAATCGGAACCGAATTTTATAATGTTTTCTGGAACAAGATACGCGAGGAATACGGCTCGGGCTTTTTTGCCCAGGGCACGATTTACCCCGACCGCATTGAAAGCGGTAAGGGCGACGCGGCAAAAATAAAAACCCACCATAATCAGGTAGGCGTTCCTAAGGACATCAAGTTTGAGGGAATCATCGAGCCTTTAAAAGACCTGTTCAAGGACGAGGTCCGCGCGGTAGGCGAAAAGCTCGGTCTGCCGCATGAGCTTGTATGGCGCCAGCCGTTCCCCGGTCCCGGACTGGGCGTGCGCGTTATCGGCGAAATCACCGCAGAGCGCGTAAAGACCTTGCAGGAGGCGGACGCGATTCTGCGCGATGAAATGGATAAATGCGGCTACGCAAAGGAGCTCAGCCAGTTTTTTGTGGTGCTTCCGGGCGTAAAGACCGTTGGAGTAATGGGCGACGCGCGCACCTATGACGAGCTTGTAGCGATCCGCGCCGTAACAACCGACGACTTCATGACCGCCGACTGGGCAAAGATACCCTATGATATCCTCGGCAACGTCAGCAACCGCATTATCAACGAGGTAGAGCACGTCAACAGGGTGGTCTACGACATCACCAGCAAGCCTCCGGGAACTGTGGAATGGGAGTAATATTTGAACAAATAATCAAGCCCTTAGCCGTGGTCAAATGTAGCTAAGGGCTTACTATTATGCAGAGATATTATTTAAAGTTTGATCGTTTTGTGCAGTTGTATGGTTTTTATATGTATTCCAATCGGGTTCATAGTTTGCGTCAGCTTGATTCCCCCACATATCCCAACCTTCTCGATCTCCTCGTGCGAACAATTCAATTCGAGCGGGTGAACTGCATGATTCAATAATTGGAATGATTTCGTCTGGCTTTCTACTATGTTCTCTTTTTTGTGA
>CAZVSQ010000244.1:0-2415 GCA_964629925.1 uncultured Ruminococcus sp. | reverse complement strand
GGTAAGTTTTACATAAGTTTTTGGATTGTTAAATACGTAAAAACCGTTAAGGTTGTACGCGCTGAAGGGGATTCTTCCGTTCTTGGTTGTGTTGGCAACAAGACCTGCTGTAAGGTTGGGGAAGATTTTGGTTGCTGTTGTGTCGGCAAGCTCAAGAACATTCTGGTCATAATTGATAAGACCGCGGGTACCGATAAGGTTAGACGCCTTGATGTTGAAGGTGATCGTTACTGTCTCTGTGCTTGCGTTGTAAACCTTTGATGTTGAAACGCCAATGTTTGAAGTAACTCTAATTTTTGTGGTTTCCGCAGCGCTTGCAGTACCGATTGCAATGGTAACCATACCAAGCACAAGCATCAGTGTAAGCAGAACGGAAACTGTTCTTTTGATTGCTCTCATGTTAATTGCTCCTCTTCTAAAATTTTCCGATTTAAGGCAGTTAGCCTACTATCTGGCATAATTATATCATAGACTAACAAATCCCGCAATTGAACACTTGAATTTTTTTTGGTAAAAAAAATTGTTGCATTTTTGTACAAGATAACGAAATGATTGTTATGTTGCACAAAACACTTCAAATTTTATATGCATAACTTATAAAATCTTAAATTTCACTGAATATTTCGGGGTGCATTCGGCTGTAGTGAAAGATATACTGCTGGGCGATTCCGGCGTATTCTCCGAAATCTTTTGGGCTCATTTCGGGAAAAAGAGTTTTCATAGCGCGCTTCATCCACACATCAAGCGGAAAAGCATCCACCCTATGAAGCCCGAAAAGCAGCGTACAGTCAGCGACCTTTGTGCCTACGCCCTTGATCTTTATCAGCTCGGCACGCGCCGCCTCGCAGTCTGCGGTACGGCAGTATTCAAGATCCACCTCGCCTGACGCGACCTTTTGCGCGGCGTCAACAAGGTATTTTGCGCGGAAGCCCGCCCTCAGAGGGGCCAGATCCTCAACGGTAAGGGCGCTCATTGTATCGGCGTCGGGAAAAGCAAAGCTTCCGTCGGAGAGCTTTTCGCCGAAGCCCTCGCATAATCTTTGCACTATTCCCTTTATCCTTTTGATGTTGTTGTTTTGAGAGATTATAAAGGTGCACAGCGCCTCATACGGCTCCTGGCGCAATATCCTGATGCCCGAGGCGTATTGAGCCGCCTCTTTTAGCACGGGATGAAGCTCGCTTAGATCCGAGCGGATCTTGCCGTAGTCAAGCGTCAAGTCAAAGTAGTCGCTCCAAAGCTGTCTGTCAGCTTCATCCGCGCCGTCAATGATCAGGCTGCCGCCTTCAAGCCTGACGCTCACGCTTTTTTTGAACGCCACGCCCGAAAACGAGCCGTCCTCATGCTGCACCCAGCGAAAGCTTTGTCCGCAGTCGAGTGTATTTAATAAATCAAGCTCGGTAACATCACGAAAAACGACCATGACGCTGCACCCACTCCCGCCTTTTTAAAAAAACTTCGTGCAAATTTGCGTATATTATAGCATATCCTGTAGGAATATGCTATAATCAAATTGTCATATTCTATTTGTCAGTCTTTTTCGATTTTTAAGGACTATGGCGAACTATTTGTATATTTTATTATAATACTGCAATATTTTACACTCAGCAAAAAGGAGATGGACAATTTGAAGGAAACTATAGTAACAATTCCGATCAACGACCTGTTCGCACCCAAGGACGGCTGCCCTCTGTGCCGCATGGAAAGCATGCTTGAGGAGCAGTACTGCGAATTCATTACGGGCGACGCGATGATGGAACCGAGCGTAAGGGTGGAAACAAACAAAACAGGCTTTTGCCACCGCCATTTTTCAAGGATGACTCAGGTAGGTCAAAAGCTGCCGAACGCCCTTATATTAGAAAGCCATTTGCAGGAGATTTTGGAACAGCTTATGCCGAAAAAGGCAGGCAAGCCCGACAAAAAGCAGCTTGAGGCTCTGGACAGGATGCTTTCCTCCTGCTACGTCTGCGACCGCGTAGAGCGCGACATGCTCCACCTTATGGCTACGGTATTTGCCGAGTGGTCTAAGGGCGGCGAGTTCAGAAAGACTTTCAGCGAACAGCCGTTTATTTGCCTTAACCACTACCGCTTTATTATGACGGCGGCATCCGGCAAGGGCGGCGTGCCCTCAAAGCAGCTCTCAGAGTTCCACGCCGATACGCTGGCGCTTGTAAAAAATTACCTTGAATCGCTTAAAAAGGATATCTCGCACTTTGTAACGATGTTCGACTACCGCAGCAAAGGTCAGGATTGGGGCACCTCGATCGATTCGATCGAGCGCAGCATTGAATTTTTGACAAAGGAGAAGCCGTAATGAAAACATGCAGCAGATGCGGAGCTCAGGTTCCGCCAAACGCCCGGGTTTGCCCAAACTGCGGAGCGCCTCAGCCTCAGGAAAACAAAAGCCGCAAGGCTCTT
>CAZVSQ010000243.1:0-2432 GCA_964629925.1 uncultured Ruminococcus sp. | reverse complement strand
ACAAGAGAACTATCGCTGCTCTCGAGGCTGGTCTCAAGCCTATCGTATGTGTTGGCGAGCTCAAGTGGGAGCGCGAGTGCAACATCACTGAGGAAGTTATTGCTCGTCAGATCAAGCTTGACCTTTGGGACGTAACCGAGGAGGAGCTTAAGAACGTTGTTATCGCTTACGAGCCTGTTTGGGCTATCGGCACAGGCAAAACCGCTACAGCCGACCAGGCTGAGGAAGTTTGCGCGTTTATCCGCGCTCAGCTTGCTAAGCTCTACAATCAGGACGCAGCGGACGCTGTTACAATTCAGTACGGCGGTTCAATGAACGACGGCAACGCCGACGAGCTTCTCTCAAAAGTAAATGTTGACGGCGGCCTTATCGGCGGAGCCTCACTTGTAGCGGAGAAATTCGCGGCTATCGTCAAAGCAGCATCAGTCTAATTCGGAATTAGGAATTCGGAATGCGGAATTAAGGCTCCTTTTATAAAGGAGCTGTCAGCGAAGCTGACTGAGGATTTAAAAGTACGATTTCTTTTTTTAATCCTCCGTCACGGCATCAATGCCGTGCCACCTCCCTTATAAAGGGAGGCTTTCGGCTGCAAAAACGTTTCTGCTGTCTGCACGTCCGCAACTCCACTCTCAACAATCCACACTCCACACTAAAAGAAAGGACTTTATTATGAAAAAGCCTTTAATTTTAATGATTCTTGACGGCTTCGGCTGCGGCAAAAAGGGCGAGGAAAATGCTAACGCCATTCTCGCTGCTAACACTCCGAACATCGACAAGCTGTTTGCCGAGAATCCGCTGACTCAGATCGGCGCTTCGGGCATGGACGTAGGTCTGCCCGACGGTCAGATGGGCAACAGTGAGGTCGGCCACACCAACATCGGCGCCGGCAGGATAGTTTATCAGGAGCTTACAAGAATTACAAAGACCATCAACGAGGACAAGCTTAAGGACAACGAGGAAATCGTTGCGGCGATGGACAACGCGCTCAATAACGGAACCGACCTGCACCTTTTCGGTCTGCTGTCACCCGGCGGCGTTCACAGCCACAACACCCACCTTTACGGCATTCTTGAGCTCGCCAAGAAAAAAGGTCTTGAAAACGTTTATATCCACGCTTTTCTCGACGGACGTGACGTTCCTCCGTCAAGCGCGGCTGAGTATGTGGCCGACGCCGTTGCCAAGTGCGAGGAAATCGGCGTAGGCAAGATCGCCACGGTAATGGGCAGATACTACGCCATGGACAGAGATAACCGCTGGGAGCGCGTTGAAAAGGCGTACGCGGCGCTTGTTTACGGCGAGGGCGTTAAGGCGTCCTGCCCCGTTCAGGGCGTCAGGGACAGCTACGCAAACGGCGTTACCGACGAGTTCGTTATCCCGATAGTAGTTGACGGCGGCGCGACGGTTAAGCCGAACGACAGCGTTATCTTCTACAACTTCCGCCCCGACAGAGCGCGTGAGATCACCAGAACCTTTGTCGATCCGGACTTTAAGGGCTTTGAGCGCAAAAAGGGCTTCTTCCCTCTCTACTATGTCTGCATGACGCAGTACGACGCCACAATGCCCAACGTACATATCGCGTTCAAGCCCCAGACGCTTACAAACACAATGGGCGAGTACATTTCAAGCCTTGGCATGAAGCAGCTCAGGATAGCCGAAACCGAGAAGTACGCGCATGTGACCTTCTTCTTCAACGGCGGCGTTGAAAAGGTTTACGACGGCGAGGACAGGATCCTTGTCAAGTCTCCGTCTGTAGCTACATATGACTTACAGCCCGAGATGAGCGCTTACGAGGTCAAGGATAAGCTGGTCGACGCTATTCACAGCGGCGTTTACGACATGATAATCCTCAACTTTGCCAACTGCGACATGGTCGGCCACACAGGCGTTTTTGAGGCGGCTGTAAAGGCGGTTGAGGCGGTTGACGACTGCGTAGGTCAGGTAGTTGCGGCTATCCGCGAGATGGACGGCGTGGCTCTTATCACCGCAGACCACGGCAACGCCGACAAGATGATCGACGAGGACGGCGAGCCCTTTACGGCTCACACCACAAACCCCGTTCCCTTCTGCGTTATCGGCTACGACTGCAAGCTCCGCGAGGGCGGCGTTCTGGCTGATATCGCTCCCACAATGCTCAAGATAATGAACCTTCCTCAGCCCGAGGAAATGACCGGAAAGAGCATTATCGTTTAAGCCCGCCGTTATTTATCTCATCAAATATAAACTCAAAACGGACGTCCAAACCGGGCGTCCGTTATACTTTTTTGTAAGGAATAACAAAGGTGTATTATCCTTTGATAATATCGCGGGCTTTGCTGCCGCCTCGTCGCCGCACACGCTTCAATGCGTGTAATCACACGCTTGTGTAACGCTGAAAAACGGCTTGTCTATGCGGTTTACACGCTTTACACGCTTTACACGCGTATTTTTGTTTT
>CAZVSQ010000242.1:0-2444 GCA_964629925.1 uncultured Ruminococcus sp. | reverse complement strand
ATTTAACACTTAGTATTATTATCACAAAGGAGATGTAATTTTTGAAAAAGGTAATTTCCGCAATACTTGCGGCAGTAATCACATTCTCCTCGGCTTCGGCACTAACAGCCGGAGCAAAGGAGAAACTCATCGGCGACGTCAACTTTGACAAAACCACAAATGTTGTCGACGCAACATTAGTACAGCAAATCTGCGCCGATTTGATTGATCCCACCAAAGAGCAGGAGGCTGCGGCCGACGCTGACGGCAACGGAATAGTCAATATCAATGACGCGACCTACATTCAGATGATAGCCGCGGAGATGCTTCCCGCAACAATTGATGTGCCTGATCCGACCGAGCAGCTGACTCCCGAGCAGATACAGGCAAAGGGCAACGCAGCTGTTGCCGATTTCGGAATGACGCTGCTGAACAAAAGCGTTAAGGATGACTCAAACACCCTGATTTCCCCCGTTTCGATCATGTACGCGCTCGCTGTTGCGGCAAACGGAGCCGACGGCGAAACGCTCAGTCAGATGGAAAAGGCGCTGGGACTTCCGATCGGAGCGCTCAACGAGTATTTTAAAAACTACACTGAAAACGTCGCTGCGAACCCCGATGAAGAAGTTTTAACAAATTGTTTCGGAGAACCGGAATATATTTCCAGAAAGCTCTCCATAGCCAATTCCGTATGGTACAAAGACAGTGATGGCACAGTTCCCGTTAAGGAACAATTCCTGACAACCGCTTCCGACGTTTACGGCGCGGACATCAAGCCCTCGGCGTTTGACAGCAGCACGGTTGGAGAAATCAACAAATGGGTCGATCAAAAGACCGACGGCATGATAAAAAAACTGTTAGAAGATGGCAGTATCACCCCTGCAACGCTTATGTGCCTTGTAAACGCGGTTTGCTTTGACGCGGATTGGGAAGAACAATATGATAAAAACAACAACTTCAAAGCAAGCTTCACCCGCGATAACGGTACAACCGACACTGCCGAATTTATGAAGCATGAGGAATACAACTACCTTTCCGACAATGACGGAGCCGAAGGCTTTGTAAAGGATTACTTCGGAGGAGAATTTGCGTTTGCCGCAATTATGCCTAAGAAAGGCGTAAAGCTGAATGATTATCTGGCAAGCCTTTCGGGCGAAAAGCTGCAGTCGATGCTCTCAGGCGTGAGCAATAAATACTTGTCTGTCAGCCTTCCGAAATTCAAGCTGGAGTACGGCACATCGCTCAATTCCACACTTCAAGATATGGGAATTAAGGATGCCTTTGATCCCGGAAAAGCCGATTTCTCAAATATGTGTTCATCAAAAACCTATATCGGCAGTGCAATTCACAAAACCTTTATCGAATTAAACGAACGAGGCACACGCGCGGCCGCCGCAACGGCTATAACTATGGAGGCCACAAGCCTTTTGGATCCGCCAATTCCTTATTATTTGACGTTTGACAGACCGTTTGTCTATGTCATTTATCATAAAGGCACAAACACGCCGCTTTTCATCGGCACAATGGAGAACCTTGCCAATAGAACTTAATAAGATTCTTTAATTTCAAAACAAGGGATCGACTCTTATCTCGCTTTGAGAAGAGCCGATCTTTTTTGTTCATAGAATATAAACTGCTTGATTTCCGGGCACGGCATTGATATAATAATAAAAAACCGCGCAAGGAGCAGGCTATGAACCAACAAATGTTAGCGGATCTATCGGCTGAGCTGATCATAAAATACTACGATAACAACTATATGCCGTTTTTGAATCATATGGACGACGACGCCCTTTGGTACGGTCCCGCCGAGGGACAGTTTCTACGCGGCAGAGAAACGATGATAAAGGTATGGATCGCCGAGGAGCATGAGCTAAAATTCTCTTTGGGAAATATGGAGGTCACACACATCTCCTCTCACCCATCGTTCTGCAATGTTATGATGAGCTTTCACGTTACGACGCATTATCCAGACAGCGAGGACATTACGCTCAGCCAGCGCATTCTTCTGACATGGTGCGAGCGAGTCATTGAAGATGACAGCGGCAATAAAACAAAGGAACCGCGTATTTTGGTGTGCCACATCTCAAATCCTCACGAAAAGCATGACGACGACGTGATCTATCCCAACAATTTTCACGAGATCTGGCACAAATCCAAAAGCGAACCGCTGCACGGAAAGCGTATCCATTTTCACGGGCTGGACAGATCGGATTATTTTATTTTAGCCGATACTATAATACGGATCGAAGCGGCTCACGGGGCAAAGCACAGCATCGTTATCACAACGGAAGGCGAGCTTGAGGTTATGTCGAGCATTACAAATCTTGAAAAACAATACGGAAAGCTGTTTATGCGCTGTCATCAAAGCTACCTTGTCAACCCGGCTTACATCGCCAACATCCGCCGTTTTCGGGTTTTGCTTTCAGACGGTACCGAGCTGCCGATCCCCGAAAAAAAATATA
>CAZVSQ010000241.1:0-2458 GCA_964629925.1 uncultured Ruminococcus sp. | reverse complement strand
TGCTTTTTCATATGAAATGCCGGGGTCGTGTGTAATGCGCTGACTCAGAGAATCGAGCGTACCAAGCAGTCCAGTCAACATAACGTGCGCTATAAGCAAATCATATGCTGATTTTGATGACATTTCAATCCTTCTTTCCTTAAAAATCTGTTTGTTCAATCATAACCCGTGAAAATGACTTGTTGCTGCTGCGGCTTAAAATGTGAAGGTCGCAGCAAAGCGAGCTGTCGTCGGGTATCAGCAAACCGGTAAGGGCATTGAGAACGCTGCTGACCTCGGTGTTATCATTGTCGTGACGCAGCTTACGGTTTGCACTCTGGGAGTAAAACGAAACAAAGGTAACGCTTGCTTTATCCAGCGGGGTTACGCAATTCTCGCGGCAAAAGCTCGATAACTGTTTCCTTAAGGCTGCAATGATCGTGCGCTTAACATATGTCGTTGCTGTACGTCGGATTGGCAGCAAAAACGGCAAATCAATTACATAAGCAGATTTTTGATTGAATATTTCTTTGCGAATACTGATTTCGTAAGCTTCCGCAGAGCTATCTCCGTACTCAAAATCAGCCGTTTCCTCCGAGAGCATTGAAATACTTTGCCTTAAATACACCGTCAGCCTTTCATTTGAAAAAAGCATTTCTTCAAAAATTTGTCGTACCTCAATTTCATTCGATTGTTGCGCCGCTTTCAACAGGTTTTCCTGCGTTTTCAGCGCGTTTTCAATTACCTTTCCGTCAAACATTTCACCGTCACCTCTTACGTTTTCTTTATATTATCACAGGTTTTTTGAAATATCTATTTGCAGGCTGAACAAAGATTTTTGCCGACTCTTTTTTCACTCGAAAGTTATTACCTGACACTAAAAGCTACTGCAAATCACCAACGATTCAAAACGCAAAAAGCTACATAAACATTGGGTTTGTGCAATATTACGAAGCGCTTGTAAAATTTCGAAGCTTATAAGTGTTGCTGCCTTATTTATAATAATCCTGAGAAACAAGAATGCACCGCTTCGGATTTAAAACTGTCCTTGATTGCTATGTCAGGGTTCATATTTGGACTCACGTTGGGAATTTCATGCTGTTTTCCCCAAATCAAAGCTTTTTTAGTTTTTGCCTTTATTAATCTGCCAACTTTTTATGAAACAGTTGCTCTATTTCTGCAAACAGTTGGCAGAAATCAATTTTAATTGCTCTGATTTTAAAAATTGTTGGCAGAAATCTTGAAAAGTTGGCAGAAATCGGTAATACTTAATAACAGAGGTGAAGTTTCATGCAGAAAGAAGCGTTGTTTGATTTAGTAAATAAGGTTCGGCGCACAAAAGCGGAAGGACAGACAATCGAACTAAAGGCGGCGCATATTTTTTGTATCTGCTTTTCTTGACCGATACAAAGGCATTGGGAATAGCTTCCTTTGACAGATATATGCCAAAATTATAGGACGTGTGAGATTTCGACTCAACACGTCCTTAACTTTTTTCTTCAAAATTAAATACAAAATGCAGCGTAGAGAGGAACCGTCTTTTTATTATCCTCAAAGCCAAAGTTTTTAGCAGAAAGCTTGATGGCATATGCAGGCTTGTAGGCGTCCATATACACCTTTAAGCTCTTGGCTTTGGTGTTGTCGGCAGATTTAACTTCAACCGGAACAATTTGCCCGTCACGCTGGATAATAAAATCAATTTCAGCCGCACGTTCGGATTCCCAATAGTAGGTGCGGTATCCGTTACAGGTGAGCTGAACATTGACATAGTTTTCTGCCATACCGCCCTTAAAGTCGCTTAATTCCTCCACCATATACAGTATGTCATTGGGAGCTAAATCCTTTTTAGCGCATAGCAGTCCCAAATCCGACACATAAATCTTGAACGCGTCAATGTCCCGGTAGTTTTCAAGCGGCTTTTTGATCTGCTCTACCTTATATACCTGCGACACTATACCGGACAGGCAGAGCCATTCGATCGCATTTTCAAATTCAGACGCCCGTCCGCCTTTCTTGATCAGCTTATACTGAAAACGGGTGTTCTTTTTCGATAGCTGAACGGTAATATTATCATAAGCAAGCCGGGTTTTCTTGATTTCATTGAGGTTGTTATACTTGCTCATATCATTGAGATAACTTGCAAGTATAGTATCCTGCGTATTGCGAACAAGAATATAGTCCTTTGTTTGAGCAAATTGCATCACGCACTCAGGCATACCGCCGACAACAAGATATTGACGGTATAGCTGCATTGCGGCATTGTGTAGGGCAGACGGCAGCGGTGTATCGGTGTCAAAGCATTTCTTTATCCGTTCCACCAAATCTCCCTCGCCAAGAGCAAGCATAAATTCCTCCATATCCATAGGATAAAGCGTTTTCATATCGACTTTTCCGACAGGAAAAGAAAATTTGGCTCTGTTGACCGCAACGCCGAGCAAGCTGCCTGCGACAATGATATGATAATCCGGCGCGTCCTCGC
>CAZVSQ010000240.1:0-2474 GCA_964629925.1 uncultured Ruminococcus sp. | reverse complement strand
CCGACTACAAGGATAAGGCGAGCGACGAGGAAAAGGCGACAGCCGCCGAAATCAAAACCTACTTTGACACCGGCAAATACCCCGAGGGCTTGGACGTCAAGCACGGCAAAGCGGTCGCAACTGCCTTCAAGGGTATGACCGTGGACGAGTTCGACGCTTATGTTAAGGCTTACAGAGATACGGCGATGGACAGCTACACCAACATGACCAACGGTCAGGCGTTCTACAAACCCATGCTTCAGGTCGTTGATTACCTGAACGCCAACGATTTCACGGTTTACATCGTCAGCGGCACCGACCGACTGATCACCCGCGGACTTGCCGAGGGAACCGTTAATGTTCCGCTCCGTCAGATGATCGGTTCGGATGAAAGCCTTGTCGCGAGCAACCAGGGCGATAAGGACGGTCTCGAATATACCTTCTCAAAGGACGACAAGCTCATCACCGGCGGCGAGTTCCTAATTAAAAACCTCAAAATGAACAAGGTAAGCGTTATCGAGCAGGAAATCGGCGAGCAGCCCGTGCTTTGCTTCGGAAACAGCTCCGGCGACGCAGCGATGGCAAACTTCACCATCAACAATAACAAGTACAAGGCGGCAGCCTTTATGCTCTGCTGCGACGACACCGAGCGTGAGAACGGCAACATCGAGAAAGCCGACAAAATGCGCACTAGCTGCGAGGAGAACGGCTATACCGCAGTTTCAATGAAAAACGACTGGACGACCATTTACGGCGACGGCGTTACTTATAACAAAAAATAAAAAGGAATACCGCCCTGCGTTTCAGTTCGCAGGGCGGTAAACACGTTCTGATGTTTTGTATTCCGATTTTATGCGTCAAGGTCGCCGCCCGTTTTTTTGCTAATATTCCGCTGTAATGATCTGCTTGACATCGTATTACGCGTTTGCTATAATGATTGGAATCAATACAGAATGACGAGGAAAACTAAATGATAAATATTACAACAAGCGATTTGATGATGGTAGCAGGAAGCTTTGGATTGAAGATGGATTATTCCGTGCGTTTCAATTTGAAACTGAGGGATGAAATCAACAGCGAAATGCTTCATCATGCGGTCGAAAAAACACAGAAGCGTTATCCTTATCTCAGTCTGCGTATGTTTAAAAACGAAACCGATTACTATTATGAAAGCAATCCTTTGCCCGTTGTGATCCATAACACCGACAGCCGCGTAAGCCTGAATACCGTGGAATCCAATTATCACATTTGGAGCGTCAGCTACCGCGGAGACAGGCTGTATCTCGATATCTCGCACGGCGTTACGGACGGAACGGCGATGTATATGGTGCTTGCAACAATGCTGTTTTATTACTGCAACGAGCGTTACGGCGTGACCGACAGCATCGGAATCCGCACACTGGAGGATGAGATCACACCGGATGAAACGATCGATCCGTATGATCTTGTACCGATGCTCGACTCGTCAAAGATGCCTGCGGTCGGGCTTGAACCTGCGTTTTCGCTGGCAGAGGATACGAACATGAAGCCGTGCGAGCCTTTGGTATGCGATATAGAGCTGCCGGAAAAAGAATTTGTTGATTTTTGCTTTGCCAACGAAGCAAGCCCAGGAACGATGGTTTGCATGCTGTTTGCGCGTGCTATTGACTCTCTTTATCCGCAAAGAGCACGGGATATCAGAAATTCCTATATTGTCAACGCGAGACCGATGTTCGGTTCCAAAACGCACCACAACTGCGTACAGACCATCCGCTTTGCTTATCCCGATAAAATCAGCGAGCTTCCGCTCAACAAACAGTGCGCCGCCCACCGCAGTATAACAGCCGAACAGAGCGCACCCGAATATGTTCACGGCGCAGCCGCGGTATCCTCGAGCAGAATCAAAATGGTCAAGCAGATGGCGCCTACAGTTGAAGCCAAAAAGCAGGCATACGCAAAAATGCTCGACGGCGGAAAACGCCTGTTCACCTATATGGTCAGCTATATCGGTCAATGGAAGCAAACGCAGCTCAGCCCCTATGTTTTGGAGCTTTGGACTCACGTTCCCAACGCAAACAATTTGCTTACGGAGATCGCGGCGATAAACGGCAAAATATTTCTATCCGTTCACCGCAATTTTGCTGAGGACGACGTTATTAAGGCATTCCTCCGTCAGCTCGATGATAACGGTATCGCGTACAGCGTTAAAAGCACGGAAAAGGTCGATAATGCATATTTACCTGAGCCTGAAAACAAATAAGAAACTGATATTATACTAAACAACTTCGAATGTGCAAAATTACAGCTCCGCTGTCGGATAACACGTTAATCGTTATGATTGCAGAGCAAAAGCACCTTGAAGTGGAGCTGAACAAAGCTATCGCCAGAAACGGAATTATAACTAACTTGTTCTCAAAAACCTATGAGGATAACGTCAGCGGAAAGTTGAGCGACGAGATGTTTATGGAGCTGTCGCACAAATATGAGGTTGAACGCCTTGAACTGAAAACAAAGAT
>CAZVSQ010000239.1:1391-2510 GCA_964629925.1 uncultured Ruminococcus sp. | reverse complement strand
CTCTGCCGCAGTTCCTTGTTAAGACCGTCAAGACCTTAAAAGGCAGGGTAGAGGACACAACAAAAAAATGATGAATAAAGCTCTGCTTGCGAAATGAACGTATTATAAACATTTATCCAAGCAATAGTTACACCCTCGTCGGTTCGGCGAGGGTGTGATTTTTTAATGCACCGGAAAAGGTGTTATTAACTATTCTTTATTCTCTATTCACTATTCGTTGAGCCGGAACGGCGGTTCCGGCGTTTCTGTCCTGATCGAATAAAAAAGATGTTTTTTCTTCAATATACTGTGGGGAACTGAACCCCTGTATACACCGACTAAAACAAATGCGTCAGATAATCCGTCCTTCCATCCAACACCCTGATTATTTCAATATACTGAGAATGAATCTCATAAAACACGATCTGTTTATTGATGATGATAAAACGGTAATCGGATTCAATATCAAATTTATCCGACAGCATCATACCCATTTCGGGATTGTCTTTCAATAAAGATGACTTTTTGAGTATAGTTGTTTTGAACTTTTTGGCGGCAGAGGGATTTTTAAGCTGATGCTCAATGCAATCCGCCGCGTTTTCAATATCATTGATTGCGGCGGGACGGTACAACAGCCTCATAATTCAACTCCCAAACGTGAATATACATCCTGTTCATCGACCAATTCGCCGGATTCTTTTCCCGATTCCAGCTCCTTCATCAGTTTTTCCATTGATTTCGCTCTCAAAAACTCAGCGTTATCGGCAGTCACGGGAAACGGCAAACCTCCGGCATTGATAGATTGCTGAATAAAAATATTGATTGCCTGCGTGAAGGTCAACCCGCTTTGCGAATAAATATCCTCAATTTCTTTTCTGATTTCAGGATTGATTCTGAATCGAAAGGTATCCGTTTTCGGCATTGAAGTAATGTTGCTCATAATAGCACCTCCTGAGTTTATTGTATACTTGCCTTTTTACTTTGTCAATATTTGTAGCTACATTGTGCTTGTTTAGCTCCAAAAGAAAACTGCCGATATTATTCGACAGTTTTGACATTTATGTCAAAGGTGAGTAAAAAAGA
This sequence comes from uncultured Ruminococcus sp., assembly GCA_964629925.1. Classification (GTDB taxonomy): domain Bacteria; phylum Bacillota; class Clostridia; order Oscillospirales; family Acutalibacteraceae; genus Ruminococcoides. The sequence continues at coordinate 1,448 of CAZVSQ010000239.1, read as the reverse complement.
TGGATTTGCTCCAAAACACTGTAGGGAACTGAACCTATGTGTTTATTTGCTTATTCA
>CAZVSQ010000239.1:0-1381 GCA_964629925.1 uncultured Ruminococcus sp. | reverse complement strand
AAGGTTCCCCCGGCGCAGCGCCTAACAACAGGCTATGCGTTTCGGTAGCTTCTTGTTGATGACAGGGCGCGAAGCAAAGCCCTGTTCACCTTTACCTCTGGTCGACGCCTCTTACGCAGCCGAGGTACTCTGCGCAGAGACGAGCTGCATCAAGCAGCCATTAAAACTGGTTTTTTGTCAGTTATTTTAAAGTTTGCGGATTTTATGGCGGTCCCGCACCGCCGCTCGCTTATCAGGGGTCGCATCCCCCGTCGAAACCTTTACATCCCCATATATTATGCGCAATTACAAAACGAATTACGCATTTTAACGATTTTGCTCTTTAATAGCGCGCTCAATGTCGCGCTTTGCGGTTCTTTTTGCCATGTCCTCGCGCTTGTCATAGAGCTTTTTGCCCTTGCACAGACCGACCTGCATTTTAACTCTGCTGTCCTTAAAGTAGAGGCTTATGGGAATCAGGGAATAGCCGGTCTGCTTTACGATCCCGTAAAGGCGGTTGATCTCCTTTTTGTGCATAAGCAGCTTCCTTACGCGCATAGGATCGCGGTTGAAGATATTGCCCTGCTCATACGGAGATATGTGCATTCCGTTTACAAAGATCTCGCCCTCTACGATAGAGCACCAGCTGTCCTTGAGGTTGACTCTGCCCTGACGGATAGATTTTACCTCGGTGCCGAACAGCTCGATGCCTGCCTCATAGCTTTCCTCAATAAAATAATCGTGGTGCGCCTTTTTGTTCTGCGCGATCGTTTTCAGTGAAGCCATCAGATCTCATTCCTGCCTTCCAGCGCTTTAGCCAGCGTGTATTCGTCCGCGTATTCCAAATCGCCGCCCACCGGTATTCAGTAGGCGAGGCGCGTAACGCGCACGCCCATAGGCTTAAGCAGCTTTGAAATATACAGCGCGGTAGCGTCGCCCTCAACTGTGGGGTTGGTAGCCATTATTACCTCGGTAACTTCCTCGCTGCCCAGCCGCGCCAAAAGCTGCTTTATGGTCAGGTTGTCGGGGCCGACGTCGTTCAGCGGCGAGATCGCGCCGTGAAGCACATGATAAACACCCTTGAATTCGTGGGTGTTCTCAACGGCGGTGGCGTCGCGCGGAGTTTCTACCACGCAGATGACGCCGTGATCCCTCGCGGGGCTTTGGCACACGGGGCAAAGCTCCTTGTCCGTGAGGTTGCAGCAGCGGCTGCAGTAGTGGATTTTATCGTGCGCGTCCGTAACCGCCTGCGCAAGAGCGTCCGCCTCTGTTTTTGACAGATTCAATACATAATATGCAAGGCGCTGGGCTGTTTTATGCCCGATACCCGGCATTTTTTCAAACTGATCCACCAGATTTTCCAGCGGAGCAACGTTATATTGAGCCATAATCAGAACATTCC
>CAZVSQ010000238.1:0-2516 GCA_964629925.1 uncultured Ruminococcus sp. | reverse complement strand
CAATTCTGCCGTTTTTATTGATATCAGCCATCTTTTTTTGAGAGGTTTAAAAATCAACGGCAAACTCGGCTACATATCTTTGAATAATTGTTACGTCGTTAATGCCCTCGATACCGTCGTTGTCAAAATCCAGCACCTCAAAATTTGAGATATCGGTCATATCATAAAGAGCGGTTTGTTCTCCTGAAACGCGCTCACATGCAGTAAGAGCGTAAAAAGCCTGCTCGGTTGCCATTTGATTGTATTCTCCGTTAAGAGTGTGAGAAAAACCGTTTTTAACTGTATAATTCATCAAGCAATCAATTACTGACAAAACCATTTCGTCGGTATCGGGAGTAATATCATTATAAGCCGCCGCCACAATAAGCTGCGCACAGCTTTCGGGGCTGAGAGAATCTATTTTCAGATTATGGATCCATGTAAAAGCATTGTCAACAGCCTTTTGGATTCTCTCATCATACTTTCTGTAAGGAGCAATTGCCTGAACAGCCATTCCCGTAACGTCGGGATCTGACGTTTCATCAAGTCCCCAGCTTCCGTCAGGGTGCTGACTGCTGCATATTTCGTTGATCAATTCGTCACGAATGATATTCGGCGTATAGTAATTACATGAATCAAGCGCGATCAATGCCCAAATCACTCCGTTGATCCCCTGCTTTTTTACGTAGTTAAAATCAGTCAGCGGTTCAACAAGATCATATCCGCCGATATTTTCTGCGTTTTTCCCTATTGCGGAGAGCGCTAACACTACGCGTGAATTATCGCTTGACTTTCTTTTGTTCAGTTTAGCCGAGCCGTTTGCTTCAACATAGCTTTTTACCGCTTCATAATAAGCCTGGTTTTGCTCATCATTTAGTTTTCCGCTTCTCGCAAGTCCGATTACAGCCCACTCGCCGCCGATCGAACCGACCTGAGGCGAGAAGTTCTCATATAAATGCTCGGCCGTTTCATTGTATTTGCTGCTTATATCCGCAGATAATGCCGACACGGGAAGCGCGCATAATACCAGCATTATAGATATTAACGACGAAACGATCCGTCCTGATTTTTTACGCACGCTATCCCCTCCTGTTTTATACTTCAAATTCGGCAATAACGCGCTGAATAGCTGTAGCATCAAGAATATCTACAGCCGTATCGCCGTTAATATCGGCAATTGCGGTTTGTTCCGCATTCAGCTCCTCAAACTCAGCAAAGCTGCGCTGCAAAATTGTTACGTCTTCGATATCGAGCTTTCCGTTTCCGTTGAGATCGCCCATAAGCGGAACATATTTTATCTTAAAGGTGTACACTGATTCTTCGGCAGTGCCTGCCCAACTGTTCATCGTGGGCCATGCCGGATTGCCAACACCGATATATACTACATCACCGTCTTTTACGGGGACATTTTTTCCTCCGCGGTAATCAGCTCCGTTAACCTCGGGCTGATACTCGTTTTTATATACTCTTGCCTGATAATTCTTATTTGTCGGCACCGCAAAGAATGATATCATATCCTCGGGAGCGTTGATTTCAATTGTATAATCATATATTTCCGAAACAAAGAACTCCTGCGTCGTTGACTCTGAAATATAAGAACCTTTGAACCCGAATTCATCTTCGGAAAGTGTAGTGTTAAAATCACCGTAAAGGCTGCCTACGTCGGCGCCCCAAGCACAGGTGTACATCATAACGATATCATCGCCTGCCTGCAAGCCGCCGTTAGCAACGGTATATGCTCCTGTTCCGTCAGATGTGAACCAATTGTTTAGCGTAGCCATCCAGCCGCCGTTTCCGTTATACGCATATTCTGATAAGCCGTTTATCTCCGAAATATAGCCGTATTCGGAAACGGTAAAAGAATAGTCGTTTTCGGAAACAGCACGCTCAATCACGCTTTCCATTGAATCGTCATCATTAAGCGTGACCGCTGCTCTGAACAGCACTCCGCTCCAAGGCGCGCCGTTTTCTTTTGAGTAGGTGTTGTTTACGACTTTTACGCTGACGGTATTATCGGTTTCTTCGGCGCTGACGTTTATTACGCCAAATGCCGCCGCAAACATAGTTACCGCCAAAATGATTGACAACAGTTTTTTCATAAAAATTCCTCCAAATAAAAAATGCTTTTCTATAAAGAAAAGCACAACATCAAAACCGCAGGCTTAGTTGCGGTTTGTTTTGGCTGTGCTTCTTCTTGTCCAAGAATACAGATCCAAGCCAACGCGGAAGTAGCCCGACTCATTCCAAACGGAATACACGGTAATGACAGTTGCTGCGGATTCTGACCGCATTCCCTATTACCTGCCCAAACAGAGCAGAACGCGAAAGCTGTATTGAATTTTTAATCTGAAAAAATTATACCATAACCGGCACGGTTCGTCAATCACCGCGCCGCTTGATTTTACCGATAGGAAGCTGAACAAAAATAACAGCGGCAAACACAATAACGCAGCCTAAGATCTGTAAAAGGCTAAGGCTTTGGTCTTGCGTCAGGAAACCCCATTGCCATGCAAAAAAGCCTGCAACTGCCGATATTA
>CAZVSQ010000237.1:0-2603 GCA_964629925.1 uncultured Ruminococcus sp. | reverse complement strand
AGCCGCCGCTGCTCGTCCGCTCCGCCGAAGGCAAAATGCGGAGCCAGCCTGCCCGGGTCTTTGACAGTCCAATCGTGAAAAAACCTCTCAAACCCCACTGTTCAAGCCAAAAATTTTGTCAAGAAATTTGTTTTATGGGGTAGTATTTTCTAGTATTGTGTGGTATAATATAGGTAGAGGTGGTTATGATGCGTGTTATGACGACGAAATCCAAGAATGCCGAGTCCTTTTACATCACGAAATCCTACAAGAACAATGCCGGAAAATCGACCTCCAAGATCATCCGCAAGCTTGGCACACTGCATGAGTTGAGTGAAATGCTTGGTACCGACCGCGACGGTGTGATGGCTTGGGCGCGTGAGCAGGCTCGGCTCGAAACTGAGAAGTACAAAGCCGGTAAGGAGCAGCAGCTCGTTAAAATCACGTTTCACGCAGACAGACAGTTGGATTACAACTGTCAAAAGCTGTATGAGGGCGGATATCTGTTCCTTCAATCCGTCTACTACGGACTTCGGCTCGACAAGGTGTGCCGCAAAATCAGAGATAGGCACTTGTTTGAATATGACTTGAATGCCATTTTGTCCGATTTGATCTACACGCGAATCCTCGACCCGGACAGCAAGCGTTCCTCGTTCCAAACGGCGCAGAAATATTTGGAAACGCCGACCTATCAGCTACACGATGTTTACCGCGCTCTGAGCGTGCTTGCCGAAAACTCCGATCTGATTCAGGCGGAAGCCTACAAAAACAGCGGCTTTCTCGGGAAACGCAACGACCGTGTCCTCTACTACGATTGCACGAACTACTACTTTGAAATTGAGCAGGAGGATGGTCAAAAGCGCTACGGCAAAAGCAAGGAGCACCGCCCAAATCCGATCGTACAGATGGGGTTATTTACCGACGGAAACGGCATACCGCTCGCGTTTTCGCTGTTTCCGGGCAATCAAAACGAGCAGACCTCGGTCAAGCCGCTCGAAAAGAAGATATTGCAGGACTTTCATTGCGAAAAGTTTGTCTATTGCAGCGACGCGGGACTCGGCAGCGAGAACAACCGCGTGTTCAATCACATGGGACAGCGTGCGTTTATTGTAACACAGTCAATCAAGAAGCTGCCGAAAGAAGAGCGCGAGTGGGCATTGACCCGTTCGGAGTTCCGAAACGTAAAGGATGATACGGTTGTCGACTTGGACAGCTTAGATAAATCCGACGAAAGCAGCCTGTATTACAAGGAAATCCCCTATTCCACAAAGCAGCTTCACCAACGTCTGATTATCACATACTCGCCGAAATACGCTACTTACCAAAAGCAGATCCGCGAGAAGCAGATCGAGCGGGCGCAGAGCATGATTCAATCAGGCTCCGCAAAGCGGCAGAGCAAGAACCCGAACGACCCGGCACGATTTATCCAAAAGATCGCCGTAACAAAAGAGGGCGAGGTCGCTGAACAACAGTCATTTTGCTTGGATTCGGCGAAAATTGAGGAAGAAGCACAGTATGACGGGCTCTATGCGGTCTGCACCGACCTGTTGGACGATCCGGTCGGCGACATTTTGAAGGTCAGCGAAGGCAGATGGCAGATAGAAGCGGATTTTCGCATTATGAAAACCGATTTCTCGGCAAGACCCGTCTTTGTGCAGAGAGATGATCGAATCAAAGCGCATTTCCTGATTTGCTTCCTCTCGCTACTGATATTCAAATTTCTGGAGCGCAAGCTCGAATACAAATATACCTGCGAACAGATGTTGGACACGCTGCGCGCCATGAATTTCGCCGACATCGAAGAACAGGGCTTCATGCCGCTTTACACCCGCACCGCCATAACCGACGACCTCCACACCGCCTGCGGCTTCCGCACGGACTTTCAGTTCATTTCTAAAAGCAAAATGCTCCAAATCCAAAAATCAAGCAAGAAGATATAAAAAATACTACTCCGTAAAACGACGGAAGAAAGCGCAAAAGCCCAGGTTTTATCGGGCTTTTGCGCTCTTTTTTTGTCGTTGGGGTGTCAAAGATGGGATTATACCACAGTTTGTCGAAAAATGCAAATCTCACTGATTGCGCCACTGATACAGCCTGAGGTCGACGTACCCGCCGTCCACCCTGACGCCTTCCGCTTCGAGCAGCCGCCGCTGCTCGTCCGCTCCGCCGAAGGCAAAATGCGGAGCCAGCCTGCCCTGAGCGTTCACAACGCGGTGGCAGGGTATCACGCCCGGCATGGGATTTTTGTGAAGGGCGTTGCCGACAGCTCGTGCCGCGCCGCCGTTGCCCGCAAGAGCGGCGACCTGTCCGTAGGTCGCGACGCGCCCGCGCGGGATAAGGCACACCGCCGCGTAGATTTTGTCATAAAAGGAGTTATTCTTCGTATTTTTCATCGGCATTCTCTTCGGGTTCATCTTCGGAAGCTGCTTCGGGTGCTTCTTCGGAAGGAACGGCTTTTTCGGAACCGCTTTCTGCCATAATGCTGACCATATCCTGAGTGTTTTTCAGGGCACGGCGTTTTTTCTCCTCTGCCTTCTCCATATCCTCGCGCTGAATGCGCTCGATTATCTCGGTTTTGATCTCCTCATCCTCGTCGCGATAATTGCCCGTCGCGATTCTGATAA
>CAZVSQ010000236.1:0-2659 GCA_964629925.1 uncultured Ruminococcus sp. | reverse complement strand
TGTTTCTCCGTTTTCGCCGCTATTCTATGTGCTTTACGTTACGGCAGGATTGACCGATATGATAGACGGAACGGTCGCGCGAAAAACAAATACCGTCAGCGCGTTTGGTACAAAGCTTGATACCATAGCGGATATTGTCTTTGTCGCGGTGTGCCTGATCAAGCTGCTGCCGATTCTTGATATTCCTGTGTGGCTGTGGATCTGGATCGCGGCGATCGCGCTGATCAAGGTCATCAATATGATTTCCGGTTATGTGACGCAAAAGAAGTGGATCGCACCGCACACGATAATGAACAAAGTCACAGGCGCATTATGCTTTCTTTTGCCGCTTACACTGTCGTTCATAGATTTGAAATACAGCGCAATCTTCGTATGCGCCGTCGCGACCTTTGCCGCCATACAGGAGGGGCATTTTATCAGAATGGAGAGATCAAGATGAAAACAGTTATCATTCACGGCCAGAGCCATAAAGGCTCGACCTGTCATATTGCGCGAATACTCGCGGTTAAAATCGGCGGAGAAACAACTGAATATTGCGTCTGATTGGGCGGTCAGTCTGGAGCTGATCAGCTCAAAGGAAGCGGTCGGATTCTATAGGAAACACGGCTTTAAGGAACGCCCCTGCGACTGGGACGGACCGGGTATGTTTAAGATGTTGAGGTGAAATATGAAAATGATTGTTATCAAAGAAGAAAGAATATCCGCCAAAGAATATATCGACTTTCTGAAAAGGACGGATTTAGGTTCGCAATACCCAAAAGAGCGTTTTGTCGAGCGCATTAATAAGCTTGTTAAAAATGTCAATATCAGCCTTGTAGCAAGAAATGAGAACGGGACAGTGGTAGGTGTTTTGTTCGGTCTGACCGACTTTTCATACTGGTTGTACATCACGGACTTAGGCGTTGACAGAACGTATGAGCGCATGGGAATTGGCTCGCGCCTTATCAAAACCGCGCACGAAATCGCCGGCGGTGAAAAGGACATTGCGGTTTATCTTATCGCAAACGAAAACGCCGTGCCGTTTTACGAAAAGTACGGCATGAAAAAAGCCGACGACGTCATGCAATACAACCATATCGAGTGGACGGAGTTTGCGGTTGAGTGAGGTAAGAATATGAAAGTATTGACCGTCAACGGCGCCGCATACGCGTGGAACCGTATAAACGGCAGCATATGATGAGGGAAAAACGATGGCGTTTGACTATAAAAAAGAATATAAAGAATTTTACATGCCGCCGAAAAAGCCGACGATCGTGAACGTGCCGTCAATGAACTATATAGCGGTGCGCGGACAGGGCGATCCCAACGCGGAGGACGGAGAATATAAGCAGGCGATCGGTCTTTTGTACGGTATCGCGTTCACCATTAAAATGAGCAAGAAAGGCAATCGCCAAATCGACGGCTATTTCGATTATGTTGTTCCGCCTCTTGAAGGCTTTTGGTGGCAGGACGGCGTTTGGGGCGTTGATTATTCTAATAAAGAATCATTTAACTGGATTTCGCTGATTCGTTTGCCTGATTTTGTGACGAAAGCGGATTTCGACTGGGCAGCCCATGAGGCGACGAGGAAAAAGAAAACCGACTTTTCCAAGGTGGAATGGTTTACCTACGACGAGGGTTTATGCGTTCAGTGTATGCACATCGGCTCATACGACGACGAACCTGTTACCGTCGCCCTCATGCACGAATACATGGAAGCGCAGGGATATGCTCTTGATATCACGGATGAGCGAATGCACCACGAGATCTATCTCAGCGACGCGCGCAAGGTCGCTCCCGAAAAACTGAAAACCGTTATTAGGCATCCGATAAGAAAAGTTGATTAAGATGACAATTTCCGATAAATCAAGGATTGATTATATGCAAGAGGCAGCTATCAAAAAGAAATCGTTTGAATTAAACTTTCATAACGGAACGATATGGTGCGAGCATTTAGACGGAATGGGCGGTTATGAGGATGAGGTGATTGCCAAATTCTTCGAAGATAAAAGAACATTTTTAAGGCCATCCGTTTCTTCGTTTATGATCCTCAATCTGGATAAAACACATATGACCGAACAAATTGCGAATACGATCGTAACTGTGATTTTGGAGAGCGAAAAACCGTTTAGAAAGATCGTGTTTGTGGGTGTAAAAGCACATTGGCGTAATCAATTCGGTATCATAATACAAAAAGGGATTCTGATCAACTTTATCGACGATTACGAAAAAGCAAAAGAGTGGCTGTTATAGCTTGTAATGATGAGAGAGAAAAACGAAATAGAATCAAAGCTGACGATATATTTTGACGAGCCGTTTTGGGCAGGCGTGTTTGAGGAGCTTGACGGCGATAAGCTGTCCGTTTGCAGAATGGTATTCGGCGCAGAGCCGACAGATGCGGAGATCTACGACTTTATCCTTAGGCATTACTACCACCTAAGGTTCAGCGCACCCGTCAAAACGGAAATCAAGCAAAAGGCTGATAACCCGAAGCGCCGTCAGCGAAACGTGCGAAAACAGCTTCAAAATACGGGTATAGGCACAAAGTCGCAGCAGGCGCTGCAAAAGCAGTACGAAGAAAACAAAACCGAGCGCAAGCAGTTCTCCCGCGAGCAAAGAGAAGCCGAAAAACAGCGGCAGTTCGAGCTCAAACAGCTAAAGCGCAAAGAAAAGCACAAAG
>CAZVSQ010000235.1:0-2666 GCA_964629925.1 uncultured Ruminococcus sp. | reverse complement strand
ATAGGCGGGGCGGACGCTCCGACCGCGATATTTCTTGCGGACAGACTGAGCCCACTGTTTGTTGCGGTATTTGTGCCGCTTTTCCTGTTAATATTCATCGGAGCGGGACTGCTCACGGCGGCGCTCATAATGCATCTTACAAAGAAAAATCCCGAGGCATGACCTCGGGATTTCATTTTTCTTGACTTTTGTCCCCTTTCTGGTATAATAAAAGAAAGCAGAGAGGAGGTTGAGCTTTATGCTGGAAGATTTGATAGATGACATTGTGGATACCATTTCAGATTTGTACTGGACGGACGAAAGAATCGGGAAATACGGCGAAAAGCTCACCGAGCGAAAGCTAAAACTCGTAAACGTATTCGGAAGAAAGGGAAAGATACTCAAAAATGTCTACATTCCCAAAGAGAACGGCGAAACCTCTGAGATAGACCTTGTTTATATAACACAAAAGGGTATTTTTGTTTTGGAGAGCAAGAACTATTCGGGCTGGATATTCGGTGATTTCAAGTCGCAGTATTGGACTGCCAGCTTGCCGAACGGGGATAAAAACAGGTTTTATAATCCGATAAAGCAGAACTATACCCACATAAAATGGCTTGTCAAGTATATGGCGGGTTTTACGGCGGCGGAGATTCCAATGTATTCGATAATCGTGTTCTCCGAGCGCTGTGAATTGAAAAAGGTGCCATATGATTCGCAGAATATCATCATCTGTAAAAGAGATGATCTGTATTGGAGAATCAGAGAGAAGTGGGATAGCCTACCGCCTGTTCTGACGGAATATGATATTGAGGTAACGTACAAAATCCTTGTTGGATTGACCAATGTATCAGAGGCAGAAAAACAAGCCCACATTGAGAACATAAATAAAAAGATGGAAAAAACTGCTCCGAGCACGCCGATAATCGAAGAGAAACCAATCGCTGCGGAGTCAATACCAGCCGAAGCGCTTCCGCAGACAAGCGAGACTTTGGTGTGCCCGCGCTGTGGAAGTCTGTTGGTGTTGAGGACGGCGAAAAAGGGTGCTAATGTCGGCAATCAGTTCTATGGTTGCAGTAGTTTTCCTAAATGCCGTTATGTTCAGAATCTGTAAAAAATCCCGAGGCATGACCTTGGGATTTTTGCATTTTCAGCCCAATTGCATTAAGCTACAAAAAAAGCCGAGGCTTCACATGAAACTTCGGCAAGAATGCTGATATTTACCAAAAGCGCTTGACACTGCTGCAAAAGAGTGATATACTAATATAATGTATCAATATGGAAAAGTGCCGCTACTTTGCAAGATATTATAGCACATCTGTGCAGTACTTGTCAATAGCTTTTTCAAAAATTTTTCCAAAAGGGTACGCAAGGTGATAACAGCCCCGACGCGCAGAAGCGTTTGCGGGGTAGAAATAATAAGGAGGTTCCGCCTATGGTGAATGTAACACCTAAGCAGCTGGGAAAAAACGTCAGGATGAGCTTCGGTAAGATAACCGAGCCTCTTGAGATGCCGAACCTTATCGAGGTGCAGAAGAACTCGTATAAGTGGTTCAGGGAAGAGGGACTGAGAGAAGTGTTCCGCGATATGACCGCGATCACTGACTACAACGGCAACCTCGTCCTCAACTTCAAGGACTACCGCTTTGACGACACCCCCAAGTACAGCCTTGCAGAGTGCAAGTCCAGAGGCGCTACATATCAGGTAGCGATGAGGGCGACAGCAACTCTCTGCAACAAGGAGACGGGAGCAGTCAGCGAGAGCGAGATATACATGGGCGACTTCCCGCTCATGACAGACAGCGGTACCTTCGTTATCAACGGTGCGGAGCGTGTCATCGTATCACAGCTCGTGCGTTCTCCTGGTGTATACTACGCATTCGAGAAGGATAAGACGGGCAAGGACCTCTTCAACACCACCGTTATCCCGAACCGCGGTGCATGGCTCGAATACGAGATGGACTCGAACGACATCGTATATGTCCGCATCGACAAGAACAGAAAGATACCGATAACCACATTTATCCGTGCGCTCGGCATCGGCTCCGACGAGGAGATATTCGAGTTCTTCGGCGAGGACGAGAGACTCAAGCAGACTATCCTCCAGAAGGACCAGACAAAGAACAACTCCGACGCCCTCATCGACGTGTACAAGAAGCTCCGTCCCGGCGAGCCTCCGACGGTAGAGAGCGCGGTAACTCACCTCAACAACCTCTTCTTCGACGCAAAGAGATATGACCTCTGCCGCTTCGGAAGATACAAATACAACAAGAAGCTCGGCATAGCTTCGCGTCTCTCGGGTCATACACTCGCAGAGCCCGTTATCAACCCCATGACAGGCGAGATAATGGCTGACGCGGGCGAGACTGTCAGCTACGACAAGGCTTGCGAGATAGAGCAGGCAGGCGTATACAGCGCATTCGTTACCGTTGAGTCCAAGGAGTACTTCACCAACGACCGCGGCGAGACTCAGATACGCCCCGTTGAGAAGACCGTCAAGATAATCGGCAACGGCATGGTAGACATCAAGGGCTACGTTGACTTCGATACCGAGAAGTACGGCATCAACGAGAAGGTTTCCTTCAAGGTGCTCCGTGACATCATGGAGAACTCCGCTGATGCTGACGAGCTCGAGGAGAACATCAAGAAGCGCGCCGATGAGCTCGTTCCCAAGCACATCATCCTCG
>CAZVSQ010000234.1:0-2673 GCA_964629925.1 uncultured Ruminococcus sp. | reverse complement strand
TGAGTAATCCGCAACTACTCAGGCTATTTTCATGCTCGTATATAAGGGTAAATAATCACGCTTAAAAATTTGTTATTTTATCATATATATATTTATAATAAATACTACCCGCTTTTAGAGCGATTGAACCTTTTAGAACTATATCAATATATCAAATCAGCACTCTATATCTGCTCACCCCATAGCTCGTTTCTGATCGCTCTAAGTGTAAAATGCAGTGTAATATTATCGCAGAAACCCACCGCTGTATCTGTCCGGATAGCGGTGGGGTTGTTAGTTGTGTTATTCAGTTATTTGCCTGCTCCTCAATTACCGTTTCCGCAACTTCCCGAATCTTCACGGTAACGGAAACGCCATTTCCGCTTCTGAGGGAAGACTGCTCCTGACATCGCGCAAACTCGGCTCTCAAAACGGCGGCAACGGCTTTTTGACCGTAGCCGTCGAGCAGGGTAAACTTTCGCATCACATCCTCGTATTCTTCCTGTACGATCCACTTGCCGAGCAAATCGGCATCTCCTGCGGCCTGCTTGGGAGAAGAAGAGTCGTCCGAGGTTCCCATAATATAATCCAATCTCCTGTCAAACAAATCGGACAGCTTATCGAGCATATCAAAGCTCGGGCGGCGCTTGCCGGTTTCCCACATAGCAATGGTTCCCTTGGATACCTCCAGAGCCTCCGCCAACTCCACCTGCGTCATGTCTTTTTCTTTTCTTAACTGTTTTAATCTTTCCGCGAACAAGATTCTCACTCTCCATATTGTTTTCAATTGTATAATAGCACTTATTGTGAGATTTGTCAAGCGAACAATCTTATATAAAAACAAATAGTTTTACAAAAACGAAAACAATTATAACATTTTGTTTGATTTGGCATTGACACGAGTAACGTATAGTGATATAATTAAGTTAGAAAGGTGAGAATAGCCTTTCCGACTCAACGGATGTCAGCCCTCGGGCTGTTTCCCGTGACGGGGCAGTCCGGGGTATTATTATTTTGGGAGGCATAAACATGAAAAGCAGAGAAAAGCAAAGAGCCAATCGCCGCGCAAAGCATAAAGAAGCCGTACTTCACCAACGAGATCAATACCAACGGGGAATACTACGCCGCTATGTACGACGATATGTTGGACCTACAAAAGATATTCTTGTTGATGAAGGTGAACCATATATACAGTCTTTACATATTAAAAACGGTCAAATAGTATTTAGCGATGATTTTTTTGTTACAAAAGAATGGGGGAATTCTCATCCCAAAATCCATACCGGCGATCTTTTATTTGTCCAAACTGGAGAAATCGGGCAAATCGCTCTTGTCACAGAAGAATTTGACAATTTGAATTGTCATGCGTTAATCATTTGTGCGCCGGATAAGGAAACTATTCTTCCTGAATTCCTGTTATTCTTTTTCCTTAGTTCGTTTGGTAACTCTCAGTTATTGAAATACCAAACAGGAACTACATTAAAACATCTAAATTCGACAAAAATAAAGAACTCCAAAGTAATAGTCCCGCCCATAAAAGAGCAAAGAGACATTTGTAAATTCTTAAGAGTTAAGATTAAAAAAATAGATAGTATCATCAACGAAAAAGAAAAGCACATAAACATTGTGCAACAGCACAAGAAGTCCCTCATCTACGAATATGTCACCGGCAAAAAGCGCGTAAAGGAGGCTATGTAAGATGGCAATCAAAAGCGGACTGTTCGAGTGGCTGGACAAGCAGTCGCACCGCAACAAGAGCGACTTTATCAGGAAGGTGTAAGCTATGGAGAACGTCAACATTATTCCCTTCAACGAGGTTGAAGCGGAGGAGGTTTCTTGGCTGTTCTATCCGTATATCGCCTACGGAAAGCTCACGCTGCTCGGCGGTGAAGCAGGCTGCGGCAAGACGATGGTCGCGCTGGCGCTGGCTTCGATTCTCTCAAATGGCGGCAGGCTGCCGCTTCAGGTGGAGGAAACCGAACCGATCAACATCCTTTATCAGACCGCAGAGGACGGTTTAGCAGACACGATAATTCCGCGGCTGCTGAAATTCGGCGCGGATATGGAACGGATTTCCGCGATCTGCACGGATAAATACCTGACTTTCTCCAACCGCGAGCAAATCGAACAAGCGATTGTCCGCAAAAATATCCGACTGATGATTTTTGACCCTTTTCAGGCGTTCGTCGGCAAGGCAAATATGTCCAGTGCTAATGATATGCGCAGCACGGTCAGGGAGATTATCGAGGTGGCGCAGAAGCACAAATGTGCCGTGATAATCACCTGCCACACAAGCAAGAGCGCCAACTACGCCAACCTGCTCCAACGGATTCTCGGCTCGGTGGATATAGGCGCTATCGCTCGATCGGCGTTGTATCTAACAAACCATCCAACAAAGAAGGATGTGAAGCTTCTCTGCCACATCAAAAGCAACCTCGCTCCAATCGGTCAGTCCATTGAGTTTCAAATCACAGACAAGGGCATTGACTGGCTGGGCTATAGCGAGATAGCCGAGAAGGATTTGCTCGGACACAGCGCAGACAGCGCTTTTCAAAACGCGGTTGACTTCCTCAAAATGCTGCTTGCCAATGAGAATATTCCGTCAACTAAGGTATATGATATGGCGGCAAACGCGGGAGTCGGCTTCACTACCCTGAAAAAAGCGAAGCGGTATCTCGGTATCAAAGCCGCTAA
>CAZVSQ010000233.1:0-2691 GCA_964629925.1 uncultured Ruminococcus sp. | reverse complement strand
CATAGTAGAAGTAGAAGTCGCCGTCATAACCGATCTTGCCGCTCTGGGGGCTGGGTTCCATCTTATTGGGGTCAAAGTTGACTACGAATACCATGTTATCGAAGGTGAAGGACTGACCAAAGCCATTTGATTTTTCGGGAGCCTTTACAAGATCCTCGTTGAAGAAGTTTGAAGCATAGGCGCCAAACTCGGAAAGGTCGGGTGTATAGCCGTCAAGAACAAGGTCAACCTGGAAGGTCTTCTCATCAGCGCTGAGCTTATCGTAATCGTCTCCGTTGTATTTAGCGCAGAGCTTGTTAGCCTCTACCCAGAAGTTGTCGGACTTGATATCAAGAGGGTAAATGCCATCAACGCCGGCTTTCTCAAAAGCCTTCATGTATATGTATCTGAATAATATGTCATATGTTTCGTGATTATCATATCTGGAATAATACTGACATGGAAAATCCCTTATTTGTTGAGCAGCCTTATAGAATGGGTTTTTGGAAGGATCTTGTTCAGTTCCGCCGTCAATAAAGTTGTTCCAGATAAGCATTGTTGCGTTGCCCACTTCGCCGTTGCCGTAGCTTGGAACGTCAATTGCCCACAGGTTATCAACGCCTTCTTCATCAAACTTTTCAGCCTGCCAGCCCGGCCAGCCGTTTGACCAGCCCTGAGAATGGGGGGTGTCATAGCCGCTCCACCAGTAAGCGCCGCAAAGGCCGCCGTCTTTGTCATTTTTGGTAATGTCGTTTTGCCATGAACCCGGCATAGCGAACATCAAACGGTTTGTCTTGGTGCTTGCACTCGAAGGGGTGTAGGTCGGGTGATCACAATAACTGCCGGGAACACCCTCATAATCATCATATGCCGCAGCATTGACAGCGCCGACAGCCATGGTCGAAGCAGCCATGGTACCTGCAAGCGCAAGGCTCAATAATCTTTTCTTCATTTGTATCCTCCTTTAATTCAAAATATAATCTGACACCAATATTATACCATACTTTTAGTCATAATGTATGCCAAAATAATAGCTGTAATTTTGTGTAAACTGTATTAATGAAAGGTGAAATAGTATCGCAACGCACAAAATTGCTTTCTGTCTTTTGTGCAAATGTTATCGGCATTTTTAGGCATAACAAAAACGCTCCCGATTTGGGAGCGTTTAGTTTAATTATGATACATAATTAAGCGGATCCTGATATTCGCCGTCAAGACGAACCTCAAAGTGCAGGTGAGGGCCTGTTGAGTTGCCCGTTGAGCCGATATAGCCTATTACCTGACCTTGGCTTACATAGTCGCCTGTTGAGCACGCAAGCTCGCAGGCGTGGCCGTAAACCGTCATGTAGCCGTTGCCGTGGTCGATCATAACGTAATTGCCGTATCCGCCGCCGTCGTCGCCTGCCCAAACTACCGTACCGCCGTCCGAGGCAACGAAGGGCTGACCGTAGTCGCCGCCGCCCGCGATATCAATGCCGTTGTGCATTCTGCCCCAGCGCCATTCCATGTAGCTGGTGATACTGTGAGTGTGGGGGACAGGCCACATAAAGCTGCCTGTCGCTTCGCCCGCGATTTTTGCGGTGCCGACGATCTTCTTTTCGTTAACGGGCTTTGAAATCTCTTTCTCGCCTGTTACTACCGCGTCGGTCTGGTCGCCGTTTACAAATGTCAGACGAAGTGTTGTCTGCTTTGAACCGTTCTGACCTTCCTGAGTAACTTCCTCATAGCCTTCGGGCTGGCTGTCGTCCTCTGTGATCTCTGTTTCGTAGGGGACTTCTTCCTCGTAGATCCAGTCGGTCGAAAGCTTGATGGAGTACATGTACTGTGAATATTCCATCAAATCGTCAACGGATTCGGTATCCTTATCGCCCGAGTAGGGTTTTACCTCTACCTTGTTGGCAAACTCGGTCGTTGTGGCGTCGTCGTAGCCTTCCTTAGCGTCGGCAAGAATTCCGTCGAGCGCTTCCTTAAGCTCCTCGCCGTCGTCAACAACGCCGATAAGCTCGCCGTCGATGTAAAGTCCCGAAGTACCCGAAATGTCGGGCTCGGTCGCTTTGACCGCGCTTACGGGTTCATCTGCCGTTGCGGGGCTGATGACCGCCGGAGTCAGCGCGTCCTGGGGTTCTTTGCTGTCTGTTGAGGAGTCGAGCGCGCTTGCTACGGTAACAAGAGAGAGCATCGCCGCGGTAACGCTTGCCGCTACCGCAATAACGACTCTTTTCTTATATACTACCTGCTCGCGGGCGCCGCCCTCGAAGTGTGCGGGCTGAGGTATCTTCTTTGAAGCCTTAAGCTTTTCTCCCAGACCTTTGTGTGAGTCCGTCTTTTTCTTAGCCTTTTCCGGCTTTTTAAGCTCGGCCTTTTTAACAGGTTCGGAAGTAATGCTTTCAATTTCAGAGAAACCGTCAAGCCCGATGAATTTTAATTCGTCGTTTTTTCTTTTCATATCTTTCTCCTAACCGGAATATTGTTACAAATCAGTAACAAAAATGTAACAATCACCTTCCGACATTAATTATACCAAATTCTGTTGAAATTTCAATAAGAGAAATAAAAAACGGAGTTCTTCATATAACATGTACAAAGAACTCCGTTTGAATTTGTGCAACTCATACATTATTTCTTCAAGCCAAATATACTTAAAGTAAATAACTGATTTCAGATTCAACAAATAGTATATTCTAATATGGAAATAAAATTAAAAATATCTCA
>CAZVSQ010000232.1:0-2704 GCA_964629925.1 uncultured Ruminococcus sp. | reverse complement strand
CGATAACCTCAGCCTTTACCTCCTCCTGAGTGAGCTTTTTGCGGCAGATGTGCTTATTTTTAGCGTGATAGGGGCAGTAAACGCAGCCGTTTACGCAGTAGTTAGAGAGATATAGCGGCGCGAACATAACGATTCTGTCTCCGTAAAAGTCCTTCTTTATCTGCTCGGCGAGCGCGTATATCTCCCTGAGCTTTTCCTCGTCCTCGCAGGCGTGCTGCACGCTTGCCTCGCGGTGTGAAATGCCCTTTCTGAGCTTTGCCTTTTCGATGATTTCATCAATAAGCTTGAAATTGTCCTTGTTTTCGTCGGCGTATTTCAGCGACGCCTCGATTTCCTCGTGATTGATAAATTCCTCTGCCTTTAATGATTTTGGATCGTAAATAGCCATTGTTTTGATTCTCCTGTATTTTATAATATTATTAAACTTTTCTGAGTGAAAAATCAATTCCGAATTCCGAATTCCGAATTGATTTATAGTCTCCTCTGTCGGTCACGATTTCGTAACCGATCGACTTGATTCTGCGCTTAAGGCATTCAAGGCACTCCGCCGCTTCTTCGCCTGTGCAGATTTTGTTGTCGTAAATAGCGTAGTCCCCGCGGTGCTCCCTCGGCGAAAGGTTCGGCATTATTACATTGGCGCCGTGCAAAATCCCCATTTCCCTTCCTTTTGGGTGGATCGTGGCCAACGCCGTGGTCGACGGCAGCAAAATATGCGGGTTCATCAGCCTTATAACCGAGAGCAGCGTAAGCGTCAGCTCCAAGCTGCCCCGCTCAAAGCCGCGGAAAACGGTGTCCTTATGCGGAATAAACGGCCCTATGCCGCACATCTGCGGCCGTAGCTGCTCGATAAACAGCAAATCGTCCGCTAAGTTTTCCGCTGTCTGGTACGGCGAGCCGACCATAAAGCCCGCGCCCGTCTGGTAGCCGATATCCTTTAGCTTGTACAAAAGCGATTTCCGGTACGCTCCGCTCATGCTCTCTGGGTGAAGCTTTGAATAGTGAGCCTCGTCGGCGGTCTCGTGCCTGAGCAGGTACCTGTCGGCTCCCGCGTCAAACAGCCTTTTGAAGCTCTGCTCTCCCCTTTCACCAAGCGATAGCGTCACCGCGCAGTCGGGGTGCCGCCGCTTTATTTCGCTGACGATTCCGCACATCAGCTCGTCGGTGTAATAGCCGTCCTCGCCTCCCTGCAAAACAAAAGTGCGGAAGCCGAGCCGATAGCCCTCGTCACAGCATGAAAAGATTTGCTCCTCACTGAGGCGGTAGCGCACGGCGTTTTTGTTTGAGCGCCGCAGTCCGCAGTAAAGCAGTCGTTTTTACATAAGCTTGAAAGCTCGACCAAGCCCCTGATATAAATTTTGCTGCCGAATATTTTAAGCGTGAGCTCCTGAGCCGCCCTGCGCAATTCTTCGCGCTCGCTGTCGCTAATATTCTTAATAAGAAATATAAGTTCCTCGCGTGAGGCGGTATTTTCGGTTTTCAGTTTTTCTATTATATTCAGTGTGTTCATTTTTTTGAATAAGCGGTTTTTACGGTCGCGCCCCGGACTCTGCCGAGGCGGCCTGAAATATTGTTGATAACATCCTGCTGTGCGTCGACCGCGACGCTGATTATGCTGATGTTTTTCTCTCTGTAAGGGATCCCCATTCTTCCGATGATGCTGTCGGCGGCGGCGTGGAGAATTTCATTAATAGCAGGAACGCACCCGGGTTCTTCAACTATTATTGTAATAACCGCCACGCGGGTTTCTTTTGTTTCAGTCATTTGATCACTTCTTCTGTAAAAAATAGCGGCGATGAAAAGCTCACCGCCGCCGTAAAAATGCAATGCTGACGCTCCTGCCTTGGCAGGGGCGCTTTTTACAAAGGTCTCGGCGTCAATAAAATTTCCGCTTTGAGCTTAAAATATATTTAGTTTTAAAAATCTCTGCTGGCGTGGCCGCTGCTTGTGGAGCCGCCCGAAGAACCGCCGCCGCTGCTGTTGCTTTTTTGGATAGTGCGGACGGTGGTGTGCTGGGTAACGAAGGTGTCCTCAACATCTTCAAGGTTTGCCGAGCTGTTAGCGGCCAGATCGTAGGTGCCGGACTTGCCCATGTTTTTATATCTGGACTTTGTTACAAAGAAGAAGATAACGCCGGCAGCAACGCCGATAAGTCCGGCGATAACGCCGAAATGCTTAAGCGATTCAACAAACAGCACGGGCTTGCCCATGTTGTAAACGGCAACAGCTTCGTCGCCGAACTTCATAACAGCGCCGGCAATATCGCCCTTTTTGGTGTAGGGCTCGAGCTTGTCGACCATGTCGTCGAGGCGGTCGGTATGGTTAAAATATTTGTCGACCTCGCCCGCAGTCAAAATCTTGCTTTTCTTGGAGCTTGCGTCGTAAACATACAGCAGCGCGTTGCCCGAAAGGCCGTTTTGATTGAGGTAATTGTCGGCGTAATTCTTAAGTGAATCACCTTTATAGCCCTTGTTAACCGAGTGAAACAGGATATTCCAGCCTGTTTTTTCGCTGGATTGCTCAAGCTTGCTTTCTATAGCCGAATACTGCTCGGGATTTGTAAAGACCGCGGCGGTGTCGTCCATATGGCTTTGAATGTCGGCAAAGGCGGTCATCAGTGACGCCGCAATAAGCATCAGCGCTAATAAAGCCGCACAAACGCGGACAGAAGCTTTCTTTATCATAAGAACAGCATACCTCCTAACAC
>CAZVSQ010000231.1:0-2708 GCA_964629925.1 uncultured Ruminococcus sp. | reverse complement strand
GGTGGAATTGGCAGACACGCCAGATTTAGGTTCTGGTCCGCGAGGGTGCAGGTTCAAGTCCTGTCAGGCGCACCAATTTGTCGAAAACTGTCGATGAACATCGGCGGTTTTTTTTTGCGCTTGACATAAAAGTTAAGTTGAAGTATAATAATATTGAAGATAAGATGTTTCTTATCATCGTATGGAAGCGAAGGCTTCCGTAAACAGTGGTGAGTCCTACCATATAAGTGGAAGCGCTACAAGAGGTGAGTCATACCGTATAAGTGGAAGTACTACAAGAGGTGAGTCCTACCGTATAAGTGGAAACTTTAAGAGTAAAAGAGGGCTGTTTTCAGTCCTCTTTTATGCATATTGAGGTGAGTTTTTTGAATCAGCCGAGACTGAGATTATACACGATTGATATGAAGTACGTCAGAAATCTGGCAAAAACGGATGATAACGTTATGTCGGTTTCACCGCAGAGCGGAAAAGCGATTCGTCCCTTTGTCGGGATCATCGTGTTGGTAAACGGCAGAAAGTATTGTATCCCGCTTTCGTCGCCGAAAAAGAAGTTTGAGAACAAAAAGAACGGCGTTGATTTTTTGAGAATCATGGATTCAGGATCAAAAAAGCTGATCGGCGTGCTCAATATCAATAATATGCTGCCTATCGACGACTGTTTACTGACTCCTGTTGATTTGAAAATCAGACCTAATGATAGCCCTAGAACAATTTCGTATAAACAGCTTATGAAAAACCAGCTTTCTTTCTGTCAGCATCATCAGGGCAAAATCGTTAAGAGAGCAAATCGCCTTTACGAAATAGTCGTCCAATATCCCGAAAGCAACAGAAATCTTGTGAAACGCTGCTGTGATTTCAAAAAGTTAGAAATTGTATTAGAGAAGTATCTTGCCCAATTGGATCAATGATAATTGTGCAAGTTCGGTTCTATCCGGATTTTTCGCAGAACACATCTTTTTTGCTCAGTCTTGACATTTTTAAAAGTCCGATTATATCGGGCTTTTATTTTTTTGCAGTCTAATTGCTTTTCACTATAGTGATTGACAAGCACATATAAATGCAATAGAATATTAAATGAAAAATTTTTTCATTTTTATTGTAACCTTTTTTGCGGTTGAGTCGTTTTATTAGTAGAGGAGGTTAAAATGGCGGTATTATTTGCGGGAATGCGCTACGAGGATGTGGTGCGAAAATACGCGCAGACAGTCGCGAATGTCTGTGTTATGCGCCTGAAAAATCAGGCTGACGCCGAGGATTGCTTTCAGGACACCTTTGTAAAGCTGCTGACTAAAACGCCCTCTTTTAAAGATGAGGAGCATTTGAAGCACTGGCTTATAAGGGCGGCGATCCACAGCTGCTATGACTTTATCAAAAAGAACCGGCGAACGATCTCGCTCGATACGGTTCCCGATGAGCCGTCATACCGCAGCGACGACGCCTACGATATTTCATGGGCGCTTATGAAAGTCAAGCCCGATTACCGGGAGATACTTTATCTGCACTACTGTGAGCGTTATCAGGTGAAGGAAATAGCCGAGATCCTCGGCAGGAACACAAACACCGTTAAGGTAATGCTAAAGCGCGGACGGGAAATGCTTATATCTGTTTACGGAGGTGAAGCAGAATGAAAAAAGTAAATTTCAACAGCCTCGAAAATTTTGAAGTACCTGAGGAATGGATCGAAAAAGCTATCAACGCTAAACCAAAGAAAAAGCCTTTGCTGCTTCGTCCTTATGTATGGGGAACAGCGGCGAGCGTCGTTTTGGTGGCCGCAGCCTCTCTGTTTATTCTAAAGCCCTTCAAAAACAGCGATAGTCTGCCTGCCGCGGTGAGCACAACTGCCGCGCCGACAGAAGCAGCAAAAACTGACGACGCGCCTGCTTCAACAACAGGAACAGAACCCGCAGCAAAGCCCGAGACAACCGCTCCTACAGAAGCGACCAAATCAACCGACGCACCTGCTTCAACAACAGAAACAGTGCCGCTAACCGTTCAGACCGATCCTGCAGATGACACCACCTACATCCCGGAAGGCCGGTCCGTGTACCACATAGACAGCGAATGGGAGGTTGACCTGAGCTCAGCCCGGCCGGACAGCCGTTCCACTTCAGGTGAAATCCCTAAAGAGCCGATGCTTACAAAGGACGAGCTGTTTACAGGTAATATCACGGTCGAGGTTCTCTCCGACAGCCGGTTTTATAGCTGCGATACCATCTATATGGATTTTTCGGGCTACTATAATAACGGATCGAGAAAAATCGACGGCAGGGTGATCCTTGCCCCGAAGCAGACGGAGGACGGTAAAATATCAGCGACCTTTAATCTATTTTACGATGAAGCGTACACCCCCTCTGCGGACTATACGATCCGCATTTACACACTCAATGACAACGGCTCAAAAACAGACGTCGAAACGCTGACAAAGCCGCTGTATTCTGACAACTCAATTACGATCAGCATTTAATGAAAGGAACAATAAAGTGAAAAAGTTTATTTCGTTTTCAATTATTTTGGCGATTCTGGTTTTTTCCGCCTGCATTCCCGCTTTTGCGGAAGAATACAGTGCAAGTTCTTATACCTCGGCAAAGACCTTCAGCAATACCGACTCTCAAGGCAAAAGCGATATAATTTATACGGAAAGGCCATTCGAAGATTATCCGAACGAAACGATCGAGCTTACAGATGAAGAAAAGCTCATAATCGCCAAT
>CAZVSQ010000230.1:0-2728 GCA_964629925.1 uncultured Ruminococcus sp. | reverse complement strand
TATGGGTATTATCAGAGCGGCGCTTAACGCCGTAAAAGGCGGCCTTGCCGACACTTGGCTTGAAGTCATCGAGCCTGCTCCAATGGGCGAGCACACCGTGATCGCTCCCGGTCAGCTGGTTACACAGAACGGCAAAAGTCAGAATAAAAAAGGTTCCTCAAACATAGTTTCAAACGGCTCTATCATTCACGTTTATGACGAGCAGATGATGATTCTTGTCGACGGCGGCAAAATCGTAGACTACACCGCCGAGGCGGGCTATTTCAAGGTTGACAACAGCTCAATGCCCTCGCTGTTCAACGGACAGTTCATGGACTCTATCAAAGAGAGCTTCAGCAGAATCAAATACGGCGGCGTTCCCTCGCAGTCACAGCACGTTTTCTACATCAACCTTAAGGAGATCAAAAACCTTAAGTTCGGTACCACAAGCCCCGTTCAGTATTACGACAGCTTCTACGAGGCAGAGCTGTTTATGCGCCTTCACGGCTCATATTCGATAAAGGTCACCGATCCCTTCAAGTTCTATCAGGCTGTTATCCCCAACGAGGTTATTACCGCAAACGAAAGCCTTGAGTTTGAGGGCGAGTTTATCCGCCAGTACAACGAGGAATTTGTTACCGAGCTCGGATCGGCCTTCAACCAGTATTCGGCTGACGGCAACCGCATCAGCTTCATTACCTCAAAGGCTAAGGAAATGGCTAAGTACATGCGCGACGCCCTTGACGACGACTGGAACGAGGCGCGCGGCTTTGAGGTATTCCGCGTTTCAATGGGTATGCCTTCCTACAGCGACGAAAGCCAGAAGATCATCAACGAGCGCGCGGCTATGGGCGCTTCCGTAAGCTTCCTGCGCGACGGCGCAAATCAGCAGGCTTACATGGCTAAGAACATCGCCGAAGGTATCAATGCGGCAGGTCACAACGAGGGCGGCGCAATGGGTGCGTTCCTCGGCATGGGCATGGCTCAGAACATGGGCGGCAACATCATGGGCGGCTATATGCAGAATCCCCAGTATGTTCAGCATAATCCCCAGCAGGGCATGAATCAGCAGCAGCCCCAGCAAGCGGCTCCCCAGCAGGCGGCTCCTCAGCAGGCAGCTCCCGAGGGCGGCTGGACTTGCAGCTGCGGCGCTGTAAACACAGGCAAGTTCTGCTCAGAGTGCGGCACTCCCAAGCCCGAAGCTCCCAAAAAGCGCTTCTGCGGCAACTGCGGCGCACAGCTTTCCGAAGGACAGAAATTCTGCCCCGAATGCGGAACAAAGCAGTAAGTCATTACATGACACGAAGTGAATAATAAATGTAGGGGCGCACCCGCGTGTGCGCCCTTACCGATTACAATAATTTAGGAGCAGCTTATATGGCTACTATGAGTTATAAGTGTCCGAACTGTGACGGACCTTTAAAATTTGATCCCGATAAACAAAAATTCACCTGCGAATTTTGTCTGGGCGAGTTTGCTCCCGATCAGGTTCAGCAGATGAACGAGGAAAAAGAGCAGCGCGAAACCTACGACGAGCAGGAGGTAAAGCATGCCGAGCAGCAACAGCAGCAGGCTAAGGAAGCGGGCGAAGAGAACGCGGACGAGGATTATGCAGTGTCCTACACCTGCCCGAGCTGCGGCGCCGAGATCGTAACCACCGCCACCACCGCGGCTACCACCTGCTTCTACTGCTACAACCCCGTTGTCCTCGGCAGCAGGCTTTCAAGCGACTTCAAGCCCGACAAGGTCATTCCCTTTGAGCTTTCAAAGGATAAGGCTATCGAGCGCTTTCTTGCCATGTGCGGCAAAAAGTGGTTTTTGCCCAAGGGCTTTGCGGGCAAGCAGCAGTTTGAAAAGCTCAACGGCGTTTACTTCCCGTATTGGTATGCCGACGAGCAAAAAACAGCTCACCTTACCGCCACGGGCAAAAAAATCCGCACATGGCGCAGCGGCAACAAGGAGTACACCGAAACCCGGATTTTCCATGTTGTGCGCGGCGGCGACGTAATAATCAAAAACGTATTTGAGCGCGCGCTCAAAAGCGAGAGCAGAGAGATGCTCCAGAGCGTTCATCCCTACGACATGTCAAAGGCTCAGCCCTTTGCGATGAGCTATCTTTCGGGCTTCCAGGCTGAGAAGCGCGACCTTGAAAAAAAGGACGTTGAGCCTGTTATCGAGCAGAAGATGCACGAGTACGCCGAGCAGGTGCTTAAAAACACCATGGAGGGCTACGACATAATCGAAACCGAAAGCTTTAACGAAAAAACCGATTTGTCGGCGTATACCTACAACCTGTTGCCCGTTTGGATGGTGACCTATAAATTTAACGGCAATATCATCCCGTTTGCCATCAACGGTCAAACCGGCAAGGCGTACGGTCAGCTGCCGGTTGACCCCAAAAAGCTCGGCGCGTTTTGCGCGGCGGTTTCGGTGCTGATATTTGTACTGGGTGTGTTGGGAGGTATGCTGTTCCTATGATGAAGAATTTATCAAAACGACTGGCGGCTCTCACATTCGCGGTGCTGTTGATTTGCGCCTCGGCGCTCACCGCTTTTGCGGCGCCGGAGGGTGTGCTCAACGATGACGCCCAGGTGTTTACCGCGGCAGAAACCACGGATTTGCAGTCAAGGCTGAACACCGCCGGCGAGCAAACCGGCTGGCAGATAATCGTTTGCACCTCGGTAGGCAATTTGAAGGGCGAGAGCCTTGAAAATCATTTTCGCTCGCTTCACCAACGCTACGGCTGGTC
>CAZVSQ010000229.1:0-2735 GCA_964629925.1 uncultured Ruminococcus sp. | reverse complement strand
TCCTGAATGAAGTCATGCAGCTTGTCGTGGTCGATGTCGCCCTGATAGCTGTATCTGAGTGTGGCGCCGCCCGAGAAATGAATGTCAAGGGTCGTGCCGAAAATAAAGTTGCAAATAATACCGATAAGAATGATACCCAGCGAAAGGCCGAAAAAGATTTTCTTTTTGCCTGTAAAGTCAAGAACGCGTCTGCCGCCGTTGAACTTTTCGCTGATTTCCTGTGTGGTCATAGAAGTTTCTGCTTTTGTCTGAACATTATTTGCCATTCTTAGCACCTCCATATAACCAAGCTTTTCTGAAGGGCTTTAATCCCGAAACACTTCTGAGCATAAGTCTTGAGAAGAAGATACCCATGATGAAGTTGGAGATAACGCCGATCAGCAATGTGTAACCGAACGAGTAAATTACGCCCGTGGTGGATTCACCGAAGATGAATGAAAGAATGTTTGACGGACCGAATACAAGCATAAGAATGATGGATACGATTACAACCGTCATGTTACCGTCGATAATTGCGGCAAGTGAGTTTTTAGAGCCCTTTTCAAGAGCGCCGTCAAGGGTTCTTCCGCCGCGCAGCTCTTCCTTGATACGCTCGGCGGTAATAACGTTACAGTCAACGCCCATACCGATTGAAAGGATAAGACCCGCGATACCGGGCAGCGTCATTGTAAACGACGGGAATATCGTAAAGTATCCCGAAATAGCCGCGACCGAAAGCGCCATCTGACCGATAAGTGAAATCACCGCGATGAAGCCCGGGTGACGGTAGAATGAAATCATGATAATGATGATAATAGCAAACGCGATAGCGGCTGCCCAGCCCATAGCGAGCAGAGCGTTCTGACCGAGCGTGGGGCTGATGTTGCCGTATGTTACGGGATCAAGCTTAAAGGGAAGCGCGCCGGCCTTGATTTTGTTTGCAAGGTCTGTTGCGGTAGCCGGGGTAAAGTTGCCCGAAATGATTGCCTTGCCGTCGGTAATAACCGCGTTTACGGTAGGTGCGGAAATCATCTGATCATCCATCCAGATTGAAACAACCTTGTCCTTGTACTCGGATGTGATGCTCGCGAACAAATCCTTACCCTCGTCGGTAAGAGTCAGTTCAACAACACTTTCGGCAACGCCGTTTGTTCCGTTCTGGAAGCCCGCCTTTGCGTCCTTTACCGACTTACCGTCCATAAGAACCTTTTCGGCGGTCTCTCCTTTCGGAGTAAGGAAAATTTTGTCGCCGTTTTTGTCAACCGTAGCTTTCGTATAGGAATTGCCCGGACGGAAAGACAAATAAGCCTCAGCCGAAATCTCGCTGATCGCCTCATTGGCGTTGTATTCCTTTTCGTCTGACTTCCACGGGAAACGAACGATGATTCTGTTGTGTACGGAATCCGCGTAAAGCTCGTAATCCGTAATACCCGAAGTTACCATTCTTGTTTCAATGGTCGCCTTTGCAGCCTCAAGCTCTTCTTCCGATGCGTCGTAGTTGTCTGCAGGCTTGAATGTTGCGTTTACACCGCCGCTGATGTCAATTCCCCATCGAATGTCGCCTACACCCTTGAGCACCGTGGTTTTGTTGTCGCCGTTATAGTAGGCGATACCGAAAATCGCGGTAAACGCAAAGGCAAGAATCAACAAAGCGACGATGAAGAACACAGGCTTTGGAACTCTTTTCATCATGCCTAAAAAACCTCCGTAAAATAATTCTGCAAGCACAGAAAAAACCGCAAAAGCGGTTTTTTGAAGGGCTTTTCGCCTTAAAAGGCCGCCCTTCCGCACTTGGCTATCTGATGGCACGCAAAAACTCTGTTATGCGTGCATAGTTACAGACATAACAGAGTTATTATAAGATTTTTTTGTTAAATTGTCAATAGAATAAAGAATATTTGCGAAGAATTTTTTATCTTTATCGATTTTGCATAAACAAATGTCGAAATCCGCCTATTTGACTTTCTCCAAAGCTCCCGGCAATGCTCCCGACTTTATCTGATTTGCGAGCTTTTCGGCGTCTTCCTTAGTGAAATTTCCCGAAAGAATGGCGTTGCCGTCGGTTATAGGATCATTTACGGTGGGCGCGGAAATCATTTCGTCGTCAAGCCAAATTGAAACGATATGATGAATATACTTGGTTGTGATTTCCTCAAAGGTCTTTGCGCCCTCTTCGGTAAACTTTAAATCAATAACATAAGAAGTGATGTCGCTTGTTCCCTGCTGCAGCCTTGACTCTGCGGTTTTTACCGCGGAACCGTCCATAAGCACCTCTTCCGACTCACCTGTCGGCGTCTTGTAAACAACGGTTCCGTCCGGTTTTTGCTCGGTGAACTTATATTTATTTTCCGGTCGGAATGTCAGCTTTGCCGGAGTTGAAAGGTACTCGCTGACTTCGCTTTCTTTAATGCTCTGCCAATCTTCGGCAGCGTATTCCACTGTAATGGTATTTGCGTCCGCGTCCGTTTCCACCACATAATTTTTGATATCAAAGGCGGCAAGGCGCGTCTCCAAAACATTTTTTGCGACCGCAAAAGCATTCGCGTCAAATACGGCGCCATCGCTTGGCTTAAAAACAATTACGGTTTTGTTGTCATCCGCTTCACTTCCGCTGTTATCTTCTGTTGAACACGCAGAAAGCAACAGGGCGGAAACCAATGCAATGATCAGCGCGAACGCAAGAATAGACTTTTTCATGCTTTACCTCCTATAAAAAGTCAAGTAGCAATTAACTAACTTGCTGATTTAATAACTGT
>CAZVSQ010000228.1:0-2741 GCA_964629925.1 uncultured Ruminococcus sp. | reverse complement strand
TGGAATTCCGGATCGATCGGCATCGGAGTTGTGCCGTACTCGCCGGCTACCATTCCCTTGAACTCGTGGGTACACATGCTGTATCTTTCGCCTGTGATAACGTTGAACACCGCCTGGGTTCCGACTATCTGCGAGGTCGGAGTAACAAGCGGCGGATAACCCGCGTCCTTGCGGACACGCGGAACTTCCTCGAGCACCTCGGTCAGCTTATCCTCCTTGCCCGCCTGCTTAAGCTGCGACAACAGGTTTGAGAGCATTCCGCCGGGTACCTGATAGATGAGCGCCTTGGCGTCGGTCGCGAGCATTTTGGGATCGAGCAAGCCGCTCTTGATGTATTTTTCACGCAGAGTCATAAAGTACGCGCGGATCTCGGCAAGCGCCCTGATGTCGAGCCCTGTGTCGTATTCCGTGCCCTGAAGCGCGGCGACCATTGACTCTGTAGGAGCGTGCGAGGTTCCGAGGGCAAGCGGACTGATAGCTGTATCAATGCCGTCTGCGCCAGCCTCAACAGCCTTGAGAAGGCACATTGAAGCCAAACCTGAGGTGTAGTGGGTGTGGATTTGAAGCGGAAATTCGGGAAGCTCTGCCTTAATAGCCTTTACAAGGCTTTCGGTGCGCGACGGTGTGAGCAGCGCCGCCATATCCTTGATACAAATTGAATTTGCGCCGGCGTCGGCGATTCTTTTTGCGTACTCAACATAGTACTCGTCGGTAAAAACGGGACCTGTTGTGTAGCTGATAGCGACCTGAGCGTGACCGCCCTCTTTATTAGCCGCCGTGATTGCGGTTTTGAGGTTCTTAATGTCGTTAAGCGCGTCAAAAATGCGGATAATGTCAATGCCGTTGGCAATTGAGCGCTGAACCAGATACTCAACGCAGTCGTCGGCGTAGTGACGGTAGCCGAGCATATTCTGTCCGCGGAACAGCATTTGGAGCTTTGTATTGGGGCAGTGATCCTTTATTGTGCGAAGGCGCTGCCACGGATCCTCGTTGAGGAAGCGCAGGCATGCGTCGTATGTAGCGCCGCCCCAGCACTCCAAAGAGTAGTAGCCTATTTTATCGAGCGAGTCAAGGATGGGAAGCATGTCCTCCGTCGTCATCCTTGTCGCGATCAAAGACTGGTGCGCGTCGCGCAGAGCGGTCTCGGTGATTCTAATTTTCTTTGCCATTATGCAGTCTCCTTAATTGAGTGTTACCAGCACCTTGCCGGAGTCAACAGCCTCGCCCTTTGAGACCTCGATCGTGGCAACGGTGGCGTCCTGCGGAGCTTTACGGGAGTTTCCATCTTCATAGCCTCGATGAAAACAAGGTCTTCGCCGGCTTTGACGGTCTGACCTACGGTAACAAAGACGTTTACTACGGTGCCGGGCATGGGAGCCTTAACGCTGAGATTTCCTACAGCGCCGGCAGGAGCTGCGGGCTTGGCGGCAGGCGCAGCCGGTGCTGCGGCTGCGGGAGCGGCTGAAGCTGGAGCGGCGCTTTCGCCGAGCTCCTCGACCTGTACGTCATAAGCTGTGCCGTTTACGGTGATTCTGAGATTTTTCATATTGATTTCCCCTTTTCAGTGGTTATAGTCTTAATTATTCCGAATTATACGGTGCTGTGCTTTTTAGCTACCGTTGGAACGCGCTTGCCGGCGAGCATATCAAGCGCGGAGATCAGCGCGGAACGAAGCTCTGCCTCATCGACAATGCCGTCTACATATCCGTTTTGAGCGGCGTTGAACGCGGAGAGGTTCTCCTGCGCGAACTTTTCGGCGGCGTCCTTCTGCATATCAACGGGAACCTTCATCTGCTCGGGAGCCATGATGAGCGCCGCGGCCTCGACATTAACGGGCGAGATGACAGCGTTCGGGAACGCGTAAACAACGTCGGCGTTAGCTCCCGTACCGGCAAGCGCCACATAAGCGGAGCCGACAGCCTTTCCTACCACAACGGAAATTTTTACCGTGGTAGACTCGGCGTAAGCGGAAGTGAGCCTGAGCGCCGTATTGAGGTTTTCAAAGCCGCCGCAGTCCGCGAATGTTATTACGGGAAGCGAAAACGCGTCGCAGAAACGCACAAACTTTGCGATCTTTTCAGCGGATTTATCATCAAGCGGCTTGCCGACCGTGCGGACAACACCGATAACGCTGCCGCCCAGACGCGCAAGGCGGATCCTCGCGTTATCTCCGAATTCGTCGGCGATCCTGAGCTTTGAGCCGCCGTCAACTATTTTCCTGACTATGCAGCTGCCCTGAGGAGACGGCTGCTCCTCAAAACCCTCGGGAGGCATGTTGAGGTTATTTGACGGAAGATAACACACAAGCTCTTTTGCCTGCTTTACGGCGCTTGCGGCGTCCTTTGCAACAAACGAAGCGTTGCCGTTTTTTGCGTTGAAAGCGGCGTCAGCGTTCTTTCCCGTTACGTCGAGAGAAAGCTTGGCGTCCTCGGTCATAATTACAAAATCAGCGCTTACAGCCGCCAAGGCGTTTGTTCCGAGGCAGGTTCCCGTAATTACGGAGATCTGGGGAACCGCGCCGCTGAGCTTTGAGGTAAGGTTGATAACCTCGCCGCAGCCTGCAAGAAGCTCCGTGCCCTGATTAAGTCTGCCGCCTACGCTGTCGTAAAAGCCGACAACGGGGGCGCCTGTTTTAAGCGCGAGCTTATAGAGCTTTTTAAGCTTTGCCGCCTGAGCCTTGCTCATAGCGCCGCCGCAGACGTCGCTGTTTTGAGCGAAAGCGTAAACGGGCAGCCCCTCTA
>CAZVSQ010000227.1:2527-2746 GCA_964629925.1 uncultured Ruminococcus sp. | reverse complement strand
ACCAAGACTACCAAGCCGAAAAAAGCTGAACGCCAATTCTCTACCTATGTGCGCGTCGGCGAGCAGCTTGACAGCATGGCGGGGACTGTTTCGAAATACAAAAAACGCGCTTGCTACACCGCAATTCACGACTATGTTTTCGGCGAACAGCAGGACAAGGTTTTTATTCTTTACGGACTGAGAAGAACAGGCAAGACGACCTTGATTCGTCAAATCATT
>CAZVSQ010000227.1:0-2517 GCA_964629925.1 uncultured Ruminococcus sp. | reverse complement strand
AATGCTGATCTCAAAACCCTCGAAGCGCAGGGTTATCAATACGTCTTTGTAGATGAAGTAACCCTGATGGAAGATTTCATCGAGGGAGCCGCCTTGTTCTCGGATATTTATGCCGGAAGCGGTATGAAGCTCGTCCTCTCCGGTACGGACTCGCTGGGCTTTCTCTTCACCAAACATGATCAGCTTTATGACCGCTGTATCATGCTGCATACCACCTTTATTCCGTACCGCGAGTTTGAAAACGTTCTCGGCATTAGTGGCATTGACAACTATATCCGCTATGGCGGCACGATGAGCATCAGCGGCATCAATTACAACGAATCCACTTTCACGACCAAGCAAAGCACCGACGAATATATCGACAACGCGATTGCGCGGAACATCCAGCATTCTCTGAAATATTATCAGGACGGCGGTCACTTCCGTAACCTCTATGATTTATACGAAAAGGGTGAGCTAACGAGCGCGATCAACCGTGTTGTAGAGGACATCAACCACCGCTTTACAAAAGAAGTCCTCACGCGGACGTTTTCATCACATGATTTGTCACTTTCCGCGCGAAATCTGCTGCACGACAGAGAGAATCCGGTTGACCTGTATCAGACGGTTGACATGGAATCGGTAACGGCAACGTTGAAATCTATGCTCGATATCCTCGATAAAGAGGAGCAGAAAGTCGAAATCGACGAAACTCACGCCATTCAGATCAAAGAATATCTTGCTATGCTCGACCTGCTGATGGAGGTGGATTTGCAGTACCTTCCTCATGTCAACCGCCATGACAGAATAACGGTTATCACACAGCCGGGCTTGCGATACGCGCAGGCGACCGCGCTTGTCAACAGTATGCTGCTTGACGAGCAATTCAGCACCTTGTCGGCAGTGGAGCGCACCCGCATTTTGGAGCGGATCATGAGCGAAATCAAAGGCAGAATGATGGAGGATATCGTTCTGCTCGAAACCAAGCTCGCCAACCCCGACAAAGAGGTATTTCAGCTGCAATTTGCAGTGGGTGAGTTTGATATGGTCGTTGCCGACCCGAAAGCATTGACCTGCGAAATCTTTGAGATTAAGTATAGCAAAGAGATCGTACCTGCACAGTACCGCCACCTAACAGACAAGGAAAAGTGCGCGCAGACAGAGCACCGCTTCGGAACAATTACCTCCAAAACCGTCATTTATCGCGGAAAAACGATGGAATCCGATAACGTGAAATATATCAATGTTGAGGAATATTTGAACCTGTTGGGGCTAAAGAAATAAATAATGTAAAGTATACTTGCAATTATTGCTGACAAAAATGAAAAGTATACTTATAGTTATTGCATCAGACAAGTAGTAAAACCGAATTTTTTACAAATTGATAACTGTCTTTCCTTTCCGCTTCGCTTCATCGACAAATCTTGCTGCGCCGCCGAAATTGTGTGTAACATAGGCAATAACGTAAACAGATCGCTCTATCATCCACTGATTGCGCCATGATATCGCGTAACGGGGATGGACAAGTTCAATCCCTTCTGGCAATATGCTGTCGGGAATTGTGTCGTTTCCTTTCGGTAAATAAGCCAACACACGATATACCCTGATATGAGGGAAATCGGTTCGCAGGCAGCAGAGCGCACGGTAAACCAGCGAATCAAAGTTGCCTTGTGTACCGACGTAGAAAGTTAAGACCTTCTTCTCCGTAATCAAATTTTGGATAGCTTGCAGGATATTTGAATATTTCGTTTCGGGACAATCCCCGTGTCCGAAAAACGTACAGGCTGACATAGAATATTCCTCCGAATATAATTACCTAAATATAGTTAATTATATTTTAAGAAAAGATATTTGCTGTGTCAACCTATATATAGGTAATAAATAAAAATCCCATATTATCATTGAATTAACCGAATTCGGGTAATGATAATATGGGAGATTTCTATGGAATATTCAGAATTATACGCTATGCGCATACGTCAGCTCTGTAAACAGAGAGGGCTGTCCATTAACAAATTAGCAGACATGAGCAATGTGCGGCAATCCTCAATTGACAACATCATCAACGGGCGAACAAAGAATCCCGGCGTTGTAAATCTGCACAAGATCGCCTTGACCTTTAATATGACTCTCGCGGAATTTTTGGACTTCAAGGAGTTGAATGAGTTTTCGTTTGAGGATAATGATACGGACGAATAGCTTGACAATGAAAGGGAGCTATGGAAATAAAGTATGATTAAAAAAATAATTATTGAAAATTTCAAATCAATAGAAAGAGTACAGTTTGATTTTGATAAGCCCACACAGGAAATTATTTGTCTGATTGGGAAAAACGGTGCTGGAAAATCAAATATATTTAAAGCTTTAAGGTATTTTTTTGATCACATTAATAAACCATACTCTGATCAAATAATAATAGATAACAGTAATCCTTATATTCAGTGCTGTACGATTTCTGTAACCTTCGATTTATCAAAGCTTTATATTAAATCAAAACAAAATCAAAATCTCTATACTCGTTTTCACGAAATAAAAGAA
>CAZVSQ010000226.1:0-2746 GCA_964629925.1 uncultured Ruminococcus sp. | reverse complement strand
GCCTTGCTGCCTGCCTCAACGCGCATTTCGGTGTTCTTGTAAACGTCGCCGTAAGCGTGACGCGCGATGCAGATGGGCTTTTTCCATGTGGGAATGTAGGGAGTGATTCCCTTTACGAGAATGGGGCTGCGGAATACCGTGCCGTCAAGAATGGCGCGGATAGTGCCGTTGGGCGACTTCCACATGCTCTTTAAGTTATACTCGGTCATTCTTGCCGCGTTTGGAGTGATAGTAGCGCATTTTACCGCTACGCCGTACTTCTTTGTGGCGTTGGCGCTGTCTATTGTTACCTGGTCGTCGGTCTCGTTGCGCTTTTTGAGTCCGAGGTCATAGTACTCGGTCTTGAGGTCAACATAGGGTGTTATCAAAATATCCTTAAGCTGCTGCCAGATAACTCTGGTCATCTCGTCGCCGTCCATCTCAACGAGCGGCGTTTTCATTTTAATCTTGTCCATTAGCTGTTCTCCTTTGTATAGTCAAGCAGTCCGCCCGCGATGATAATAGCTCTTGTTCTGTCGGACAGCTCGCATTCCGCTTTAACGGTCTCGCCGTTAGTCTTATTAACAACGGTAACGTCCTGAGCCGCGGCGATCTCCGCTTTTACATTGGGGAGCTCAAGCATATCGCCGAGCTTGATTTTGTCGTAATCGGAGGCGTCCTTGAAGGTGAGCGGCAGGATACCCGCGTTTATGAGGTTGCTCTTATGGATACGCGCAAAGCTCTTTACCAATACAGCCTTTACGCCGAGGTAGAGAGGCGCGAGAGCCGCGTGCTCACGCGATGAGCCCTGACCGTAGTTCTCGCCGCCGACAATAATGCTCTTGCCCAGAGTTTTTGCCCTTGCGGGGAACTCCTTGTCGCAAACGGTGAAGCAGTGCTCCGAGATTTTCGGGATATTTGAGCGCAGGGGCAGAATCTTAGCGCCCGCGGGCATGATGTGGTCGGTGGTGATGTTGTCGCCGACCTTAAGTGAGCACGAAGCCTCGATGCTGTCGGTGAGGGGGCTTGTTTTGGGGTACTCCTTGATGTTGGGACCGCGCAGTATCTCAACGCTGTCCATCTCCTCAACGGGAGCGGGGTCGATAACCATGTTGTCGTTGATGAGGAACTTTTCGGGCATTTCGATTTCAGCCGCCGCACCCAGGCTTCTGGGGTCGGTAAACACGCCCGCAAGCGCCGATACCGCCGCCGTTTCGGGTGATACCAGATAAATCTGACCGTCGGCTGTGCCGCTTCTGCCTTCAAAGTTGCGGTTGAAGGTTCTGAGCGATACGCCCTTGCTGTTGGGCGACTGACCCATGCCTATGCAGGGACCGCAAGCGCTTTCGAGGATCCTTGCGCCTGCCGCTATCATGTCGCCGAGAGCGCCGTTGAGAGCCAGCATGTTGAACACCTGCTTGCTTCCGGGAGCGATTGCCAGAGAAACGTTGTCGGCAACCTTTTTGCCCCTGAGGATATGCGCCACACGCATCATATCGAGATAGCTTGAGTTGGTGCAGGAACCGATGCAGACCTGGTCTACGGTTTTGCCCTCAAGCTCTTTTATGGTCTTGATGTTGTCGGGAGAGTGCGGGCACGCCGCAAGAGGCTCAAGCTCGCTGAGGTTGATTTCGATGACCTCGTCATAAACGGCGTCATTATCCGCGCTCAGCTCAACGTAGTCCTCTTCCCTGCCCTGAGCCTTAAGGAAAGCTCTGGTGGTTTCATCTGACGGGAACACCGATGTGGTAGCGCCCAGCTCCGCGCCCATGTTGGTGATCGTGGCGCGCTCGGGCACGGTGAGAGTCTTTACGCCCTCGCCGCCGTACTCAACGATTTTGCCTACGCCGCCCTTAACGCTCATAACGCGCAGAACAGCAAGAATGATGTCCTTGGCGGAAACCCATGGGCTGAGCTTGCCCGTTAGGTTTACCCTTACCATTTTGGGCATGGTGATGTAGTAAGCGCCGCCGCCCATTGCTACGGCTACGTCAAGTCCGCCGGCGCCGATAGCCAGCATGCCGATACCGCCGCCTGTGGGTGTGTGGCTGTCAGAGCCTATAAGCGTCTTGCCGGGCTTGCCGAAGCGCTCCAAGTGAACCTGATGGCAGATCCCGTTGCCGGGGCGTGAAAAATAAATGCCGTGCTTTTTGCACACCGACTGGATAAAGCGGTGGTCGTCGGCATTCTCAAAGCCTGTCTGCAGGGTGTTGTGGTCGATGTAAGCCACGCTCTTTTCCGTCTTGACGCGCGGAATGCCCATCGCCTCGTATTCAATATAAGCCATTGTGCCTGTAGCGTCCTGAGTAAGCGTCTGGTCGATTCTAAGACCGATGTCGCTGCCTACTGTCATTTCGCCGGACACAAGGTGCTCTTTGATTATTTTTTGCGCAATCGTGTATCCCATTTTTGACCTCCAAATTTTAATATTGTTTTAATACAAATGCTATCCTGTTAATTATATAACAATCCCGCCCAAAAGTCAACCGGCCGCCACGCGGCAGGAAGCGCGCCTTTGGAGAAATTGTAATAACAAAAAGGTTTCTGCAACGGCGCAACATAAATCGCGGGAACGGAAGTTTTGTTTATTGCAAACATCTGATTCGCGTACTGCCCTCCCGTGGCAACGGGCGGCGCGTCATTTCTCGCGGGAACATAAGCTTTGTTTATTGCAAACGTCTGATTCGCGTATTGCCCTCCCGTGGCAACGGGCGGCGCAACATAAATCGCGGGAACGGAAGTTTTGTTTATTGCAAACATCTGATTC
>CAZVSQ010000225.1:2170-2755 GCA_964629925.1 uncultured Ruminococcus sp. | reverse complement strand
ATCTGTTCCATTTAATCTAATCCAATCAAAAAAATAAGGCTATCCGGGTAAAACTAATTTCGGATAGCCGATGGTTTTATGGATTGGTGGACACTTTGTCCACATTATATTAAATGTGATAAGCTCGCCTGTTCAGGGGCTTTTCATCATATTTCTAACGAATTCATTATAATACTTGAGCCAAATTATATACTTGATTAGTTTTATCATTTGCTATATATCTGTTAAATTTATCAATATTTATCTTTTTGAATTTCTCATCTAAGTGTGTGTAGATTTCCAGTGTAATTTTAATATCCGAGTGTCCCATTAGTTGAGATGCAGATTTTAAGTCAACTCCTGCGTGATAAAGCATTGTACAGTATGTGTGTCGTAATTGATGTGCAGTAAAACGTTCAAGTATCTGCGGAATACCCGTTGGAGAGTTATAGCCTTGAGGGGTTCTTCCGAGTTGTCTCATTGTATCGCAGTAATATTGGTAATTCAGTTTTGATTGGTAACTGTCCCACATCCGTTTCCATGATGATTCAGTGTGCATTTTGCCGCATTTTTGTGTGCAAACAAGAGTTTGCCCGCGCGACTTGA
>CAZVSQ010000225.1:0-2160 GCA_964629925.1 uncultured Ruminococcus sp. | reverse complement strand
TCTAATTTGAGAAACGGAATAATATTGTCCGGTATAGGAATATATCTGTCTTTTCCATTTTTAGTGTGTGCTGTTACAGTAAACGCATTTGAATTAATTCTTTCGGCAGATTTTGTAACAGCAATTTGTTTGCCAACTAAATCAATGTCTGACCATTCCAAAGCAATTAGTTCTCCGCGCCGCAATCCGCAGTAAAGCATAATTACTGCTGCAATTTGCGCATGATGATATACCCTTAATATTAACTCCTTGTGTGTATCTTCAATCGGTGTTCTCTGATGAACAGGAGCATTCTTTGGAATCCGTTTTCTTTTTCGTTGAAAAGGATTCCTACAATCAATCATTTCATTATCAAGGGCATATTCAAAAATGTTATTGCCGATACTGATATGGTCTATCATGATCTTTTTGGAAAATGGTTTTCCGTTGTTTGGGTTTAGATGTTCCGATTCGTATCTAATAAATCGGTCAACATCAGCGCTTTTAATAGCTTCGCAATTCATCTTTCCAAAAAAAGAAACCAAATGCTTAATTGCATTCATCTTCTCGGTGCGGTAAGCATATGAACCTGTCAATATTAATTGACACATTTTGTTCGAACAAACTCAAGCGACAGTCTTCAAGTTTTGATAGTATTGCCTGCGCTTGACTGTTGGAGGCAAGCCGTCATTTGAGGAGCAGATTCTTCGGTTATTCCAATAGCTCATGAAGTATTGCCAAATCATCGACTTTAATTCTTCAATAGAATAATTCTCCGATTTCCTGTTCCTGCTGTAGAACATCTCTTCCTTCATTCTTGCCCACATGCTTTCGCATTTGGCATTATCATGACATCTGCCTCCTGCGCCGTTCATACTCTGAACAATGCTGAATCTCGTGATAGCAGTGCGATATTTCATGCTTGTATACTGGCTGCCGCGATCGGAATGGATAATCGCTCCTCTGAGCTCTGGATGCATTTTCACTGCATTAGAAAGTGTTCTGACGCACAAATCTGCCTTCATGTTGTCATCCATCGACAGTCCCACCGCCTCTGCGTCAAAGCAGTCAAATATGGCGGATACATACAGCTTACCGTCCCGGGCAGGCACCTCCGTAATATCGGTTACTCCTTTCACGAAGGGCTGTTCGGCTGTGAAATCACGCCGGATTTTATTGTCCGATTTCTGTGCCTCCCGTTCTGACTTTGTGATTCCGTTTGGCTTACGATTCTTTGGAATATTCAGATTGTTTTCTCTTATTATTTTGCGCACGGTTTCTCTGCACGGAATCTTTACACCCTTAGGATGTCTGAGCACTAATGCCTGATACATCCTGATTCTGCCGTATGTATCGTTATACTCGTCTTCTTCGATGATTTCTTTGATTGCATCCACTAACGTTGCATACTTATATGGCTTGTTCTTTGATTGCAGATAATTGTAGAAGCCTTGTCTGCTGACATCGAGCACTCTGCAATACAGTGCGATTTCTCCCTTGATCCGACCGCCTTCTGTCTTGTTGTCAATGAATTTCATTCTTTCGTTTTTCCCGACTTCCGACGGTTCGCTGCGAAAAAAGCAGTCGCCTCTGCCAATATCTCATTTTCTTCCTGCAGGCGCTTGTTTGCTTTTTCAAGCTCCTTGTTCTTTTTTCGCAGTGCATTCAGTTCCTCGACCAGATTCATTGCGCTCTCCGGCGTCTGAGTGCCCTTACCAAGGTCGATATATCCCAGTCTTGCCTTTCTTACCCAACCATACAGCGTATTCTTCGGGATGCCTAACTCCTCCGCTGCCTTGGTCTGTCCGATTTTATCCGCCAGTTTTATTGCCTGTACTTTGTATTCTTCATCATATTGCCTTTGCTCTGCCATTGTCGACACTCCTTTATTTTGTACTCCCGTAAAACGAATTCTTTGTAAGAGGGCGGCTTAAGCCGCCGTATCTACTTATTACATATTTTTCGGTGATTGTCAAGGGCGGCGTCAGCCGTTCATTTTACCCTTGACAATCATCGGGAAATATGTTAGGAGACATTTCTCACAAATCGTTCTTACCGGAAGTGTTGTTTATTATTTCACTCGTTTTATTCGAGTGCTTTGTGTCAACTTTTATTATACAGGATCATTCGGATACGCCTTTGCGATTTCTTCCAGTGTGATTATGTGATACGGCAGATAGC
>CAZVSQ010000224.1:0-2782 GCA_964629925.1 uncultured Ruminococcus sp. | reverse complement strand
GGTTTGTGGTATTATAAAGCTACAAAATAATTATGTACGGAGTGGTAATATGCAGGCTTTGAGATGTGACTTGTGCGGAGGCGGGCTGATTATTGACGATAGCCGCGAGTTTGCCGTTTGTGAGTTTTGCGGTACAAAATATATGGCGAGTACATTACGGCAAAAAATACAGGAAATAAAGGGAACAGTCAGCATTGAAGGCGAGGTTGCTGTTAAGCAGGTCGATTTTGTGATACGAGCCGGGGTTCTTGAGAAATACAACGGAAGCGACGTAAAAATTGCAATCCCGAAAAATGTTACGATAATCGGCGCAGGAGCTTTTGAAGATTGCAAGGGCTTAACAGATGTTGAAATTCCTGACAGCGTAACAGAAATTGACAACCGCGCTTTTTGTAACTGCGTAAAGCTCAAAAAAGTTGTTTTGCCCAAAACTCTTCAAATCATAGGTGACTATGCTTTTGCAGGTTGTGAATCACTTGAAAACATTGATATCCCAAACAGCGTGACCGATATAGGTAACGGAGCGTTTAAAAACTGCCGAAGTCTTTTAACTGTTACGGGAAACTGGATGAAGTTTGTTGACGAGCTTGACGAAATATTTTTCGGTTCTATGTTTTTGGAAAACTATTCAGATCTGACGCGTCAACGAAGAGCAGACGATTTATGCCAATACTGCGGAGGAACATTTAAAGGCTTGTTCTCTAAAATATGCACCAAATGCGGAAAACCGAAAGATTATTAAAAAACATCCCTATAGCTTGGCGGATACTGAGCTATAGGGATTTATCGTTTATGTGTTTTGAAGTATTTTTATAAGCGAGGGTTCTTTTTGGATTAAGAACAGCAGCTTTTTGGCGGTTGGTGTTGGCGTTGACTTGCCGCCTTCCCACGCTTCAACCGTTCGGGGCGAAACTCCTAACAATGCCGCAAAGTTTTTTTGTGTAAGAGATAGGGAATGACGAAGCTCGGAAACGTTTACATTAGGAAGAGCGCTTTTTCGTGCAAAGGTCTCGGCGGCTGACTGCCCTCTTTCAAAAGCAAGCGCTTCCTCCAATCCGCTTTTTACCCCCTCAAAAAAATCAATATTCTTAAAATTGTTTTCGATTTCTTCCATTGAAAGGTTGGTTTTAAAGGTATGTTCGGTCATAACGCTCACTCCTCCTCCTTGATTGCGTCAATAAGCATTTGAAGTTGCTTTTTCTGTTCGGACGTCAAATCTTCCTGCACATTTTTAGGATATGCAAAAAGAAGGTACAACCGCTCTTTAGTTAAAATATCAATGTAAATTACCCTTGCGCCTCCGCGCTTTCCTCTGCCTTCCAATTGGATCCTCATTTTACGGGCACCGCCCATTCCGGGGATTTTGTCGCCCTGATATATATTGCCGAGCAGAATTGATTCCAATTCCTTTGTATCATCTACCGTTAAGCCCAACGCTTTCCAACAGGCAAGAAAAGGCTTTGTATAAACAAATTCCCTTATCAATTCTTTACACTCCATATACGATATAATAGTTTGTATTATAATTATATACGATATTATCGTAGTTGTCAATAGCTGGAGCAAATAAATCTAATTTGCATATCGTGCTGTTTTATTCTTTCGTATTTTTCTATTGAAACCTCGTCCGAAATAGTGTATAATATTATGGATAGTTTATAAAATCAACTTTTAGAAGGTGAAGCTATGGTAACAAGAGAAGACGTAGAAAACATTGCGCTGCTTTCAAAGCTGTTTGTTCCCGAGGAGGAGCTTGACGGGCTTACAAAGTCCATGCAGGAGATCATCGACTTTGCGGACGCCATAAACAACGCGCCGACAAGCGCTGAGGGCTTTGACAACATCAACAATCTGTCAAACGTTTTCCGCGAGGATGAGGTCGTAGAGTCCTATCCCGCCCGGGAAATTCTTAAAAACGCGCCCGAACAGGCGGAAGACCACTTTTTAGTCAGGAACAGGGAGTGAGGTGCGCTATGGGATATATTGCTAAAATACACGATATGCTTACGGCTAAGCAGGTTTCCTGCGCTGAGCTGACAAAGAGCTATCTTGATGAAATCGAAAAGTCAAACGGCGAGCTCAACGCCTATGTATGCGTAACCCCCGACGAGGCGCTCAAGGCTGCCGAGGCGGTCGATAAAAAAATCGCCGCGGGGCAGGAGATAGGTATGCTCGAGGGCGTGCCCATGACGCTTAAGGACAACATGTCCACCAAGGGCATCGAAACCACCTGCTGCTCAAAGATATTAACGGGCTACAAGCCGATTTACGACGCGACGGTATGGGAGATACTTAAGGCTCAGAACGCCGTTATGCTCGGCAAAACAAACATGGACGAGTTCGCTATGGGCTCATCGTGCGAGAACTCTTACTTCGGCGGCGCCATGAACCCCTTCAACGTAAACCACGTCGCCGGCGGCAGCTCGGGCGGCGTTGCAAGCGCTGTCGGCGGCAATATAGCGGCTTACGGCTTAGGCTCGGATACGGGCGGTTCTATCCGTCAGCCCGCTTCATTTTGCGGCGTTGTCGGTCTTAAGCCCACTTACGGCGCGGTTTCGCGTTACGGCCTTATCGCCTACGCAAGCTCGCTCGACCAGATCGGACCCATCACAAAGAGCGTTGAGGACGCTTCGATTGTGTTCGACGCCATCTCAAAGCCCGACAGGCGCGACTCTACCTGCCTCGGCTCAAAGGGCGGCGAGACCTACTCCAAGCTCAACAACGACCTCAAGGGCATGAAAATCGGCATCGCGCGCGAATACCTCGACGGTGTGCGCGACGA
>CAZVSQ010000223.1:0-2808 GCA_964629925.1 uncultured Ruminococcus sp. | reverse complement strand
CTACAATAACTCGCCAAAATATGAGATAATAGATTGGGATGATTACTCCCCAAAAGTAACCGCTCAATAATTACCCCATAGCATAAAACGAACCCTCCGCGGTATTGCGGAGGGTTTGCTATCATATATGGAGTTTTATTCTTCTGCCGATGACGCCGGTTTTGTGCGTTGTATGATGGATTGCTTCATCTCCGCGCTCCAAGGCATGAAGCCTTCGAGTTCTTCGTAGGAGAACGGCTTGCCCATGTACTGCATATCTGTCAGCACAAGAGTCAGATAAGCGTAAGGCTCAATGCCATTTGCTTTCGCTGTTTCGATCAGGCTGTAAATGATCGCGCTGGATTTGGCTCCCTTGACCGTGTCGGAAAACAGCCAGTTCTTTCGTCCGATAACAAACGGTCGGATCGCATTCTCCGCAAAATTGTTGGATATCTCCACCTCGCCGTTATCTAAGAACGCTCTCAGATAATTTTCTTGATTCAGCGCGTATCTCACCGCGTCCTCCAGTTTGCTTCCGCTCACAGGCTCGACAGTACGCACCCAAAGGAAGTATTCATCCACCAATTTCTCTGCTTGGTTGCGTCGATACTCCAATCTCTGAGTGTTATTCAGATTTTTCCATTTCCTTTCCAGTGCGAACAGCTTGTTGCAATAATTGTAGCCAATTGCCGCCTTGGAATTTTTCATTGTCGCGCCCTTCGGCATTGCGTCGCGCCAGGCTCTGCGCATATGCGCCCAACAGCCGCAACGGGTGACGTTTTCAACTGCGTTGTATCCGGCATATCCATCGGTCACCAAAGCACCGTTGAAGCTGCTCAGGAACCTCTTGCAGCGTTCGCCGCTTCTGTCCGGCTGGTACTCAAAAATGCGTATCGCTTTGCCGGAGCGACCATCTGAGCCGTATATCCACATCCTTGATTCACTCTGCGGCGTCTTGCCTTCCTCCTTGAGCACCTGTACAACGGTTTCATCGGCATAGATGACGCTGCCGGCAAGCAGCTGCTTCTTCATCACCTTATACAGCGGCTTGAGCCATTTCTCAGCCACCTTGATGATCCAGTTCGCCATCGTTGCTCTTGAAAGCGCAAAGCCGTCCCGAAGCCATATCTTTTCCTGCCGCGCCAATGGAATACCGTCAACATACTTCTGCGTCATTACATCGGCTACCAAAGAAGGCGACGCATAACTGTGCTTGATCAGCGGTTCAGGCGGTTGTACAGTGTAGATCCTTGAAATGCCTTTTTCTTTTTCGCAATAGTCGCAAGTGTAGGTATACGCATAGTAATTGACGACCTTCATGGATTTCGGAATAGATTGTATCTCCCTGCGCAGGAATTTCTTTCCCATTCTTCTCAAAGACTTTCCGCAGGAAGAGCAAAACTTATCTTCTTTCGGAATGTCCAGAAAAACATCGTCCGAAGGGAGATCCTTGATTTTATCTTCAAGCGATCCCTTCGGCTTGCGCTTATGCTCGGGAACGATAATCGTTTTTTCATCGGGTTCGGGAGCTTTCGGATCTTGCTCCAGCTCCGTTTCATTGAATACGCTGAGCTGGTCGGGAGAAACATACTTCTGCTTCTCGCTCGACTGTCCGAAACGAGCCCTCTGCATATTCAACAGGATCTCATTCATGTGATCGAGCTTTGCTCTGAGTTCATCGTTCTCAGCTTTCAGTATACTGTTTTCACGCTCTAATTCGGCGATGCCTTTGTGCGATTTATTTGGTTTCTGAGACAAACAAACACCGCCTTTCCAGCCGCTTTTTACTGTATTTATTATACCATAAAAGTGCTGAAAAGTCCAGTGTTTAAGCCGATTTCTCGCAATTATTACAAGATTGTTTTCGCTAAAACATATCCTTGTT
This sequence comes from uncultured Ruminococcus sp., assembly GCA_964629925.1. GTDB lineage: Bacteria > Bacillota > Clostridia > Oscillospirales > Acutalibacteraceae > Ruminococcoides. Next base: position 944 of record CAZVSQ010000223.1, on the reverse strand, counting down.
TCTGACCTTTTTGATGACCCTTTTCTGCTCTACAGACAGACCCTCCATCAACCACCGGAAGCTCTGAGGTGTGAGCAGCTTCAATTCGTCCTTTGACCTTGGCCACTGAAATCTGCCGTTATTCAGACGCTTGTACAGAAGAACAAATCCATCGCCTGAAAACCACAGGGCTTTGATTCTGTCGTTCCTTCGTCCGCAGAACAGGAACAGGCTGTTTTCATCGATTTTATAGCCGTATTGCAGCGTGACGATTTCCGCCAAGCCATCGATTCCTCGGCGCAGGTCAGTGTAACCGCAGGCGATGTAGTAGTTTTTGATATTCGACAGATCTATCATGGCTGCCTCAAAAAAGATACTGCGGCAGCGACAACATCGGGATGAGTATTCACCGGTATCTCTAAGGTTGTGTCGGATGTTCTGATAACGATGTATTGCGCCATAGGCTCGGTAACACATCCGGTCGGTGGGGTATACTGCACTAGCTCCGGATGAGACGAAGGTTGTATAACTCCGGACTGTGTTTGTTTGATCGCAGCTTCTCTGAGTCTGCGCAGTCGGTAGTAATATGTCTTGGTCGCGATGCCTGCCTGTTTACAAAACGCTTTGACGCTCATGCCGCTGCCCTCGCGTTCCTGCACCATCGCGCTCCATTGGTTCAACCTGACCTGCTGTCGTATCTCCATGATCTCGCTCATGTAACCACCCGCTTCCGCTTTTCTCAAATAGTGCAATTTACTCCATTGCACCTTTTGGGACTGTTTTGCCCGGTTACATTATCTCATGTTTGATCCCGCTTGAACAGAGGGGTGGTTATTGAGCGGTTACGCATCAAATTTGTACCAGTCAAGAAAAGTAGACATAAAAAACATTCCCCAAAATCGAAATAGCATCGGTTTTGGGGAATGCTGCTCTTTTGATTATTGTGTTATTACTTCGCCTATCGG
>CAZVSQ010000222.1:0-2823 GCA_964629925.1 uncultured Ruminococcus sp. | reverse complement strand
AGAGTCTGTCATAAATACATATTTCAAGAAAATCACTCCGTTCATTTGAATTTCACTCTTATTTTATCAAATTTGTTTTCAAAAGTCAACGCATATATAGCGATTGTTGTTCATACATTTAAGCGGAGGTGTTTAAATGAACTGCCGTCTTTCAGACCTCAGACACAAGGAAGTTATAAGCGCCGTCGACGGCGTAAGGATAGGCTTTGTGGACGACGTAATAGTGGATACAAACAACGCTTGCGTTGTAGCTTTTGTAATATTTAACCGATTTTTCTTATTTGGAATATTCAAAAACAGCGAAGATTATATAATTCCATGGGAGAAAATTCAGCTTATCGGCGAAGACGCCGTCATAATTTCCTGCAAAACGCCCAAGCCTCAAAAAAACCCCAAAAAACGGCTGTTTTTCTGGAAAAAATGAAATTTTTTCACTTTCTCACATTTCGGCACAATACACTATTAACTTGTATAAATTTTGTTAAATCCGCACAAAGAATAATTTCTTAACGCAATTAAAAATCCGAATATTACAAAAACATTACAAAGGTTACAGCAAAAATCCGGCACCCCGACTTGCAATTTGACAAAAAGTATGTTTTAATACACTTGAAATTGTGTGTTTGATAAAATTTTACGACTAAAGACGTAGCCCGACACTACGCTGCGCGCCGTTAAAGCTTTTCCTTTTATACGCGCGGCAGTCAGGCATAATCAAAGGGAGGACAAATTTTTGAGAGCTACAAACTATAAGCACTACGATAAAGAAACGACCGCTGCACAAAAAGCGCCTAAGACTTCCAGAAAAAGTCGCAGGGCAATCAAGGCAACTTCCGCCGGATTTGCAAGCTTAATTGCACTGGCTGCGTTCATCGTTCCCACAACAACACTTGCCCCGGGCGTTGAAGCGTATGCCGACAGCAGAGTTGCTTCGTATTCGGTCGGCGATATTGATAAGTTCGCTTCCGTAATTACCGACAACTGTGTAGAGGTTACTACCGTCCCCGAAACAGAGGCGGCTACCGTAGAGGAAACCAAAGTGGAAGAATCAAAAGCAGAAGAAACCACTGCTCCCGCTGAGGAAAAGACAGAATCCGAAGATCCTGAGGAGGACACCAAGGAAGAAAAGACCGAGTCTTCCAAATCCGACGATGACAACGATACCTACGACGATGAGCAGGATGATTATTCCTACAGCAGCACATCAAGCTCAAAAAGCTCAAGCTCGAGCTCAAACAGCTCAAGCTCAAGCAGCTCAAGCTCGTCTTACGGTTCCGCTTACTGCGGTTCCGCGCTCGTTGACATCAGCAACCCCGACTACAGCTACAGCCCCAGCCATGTAAGCCTTTCCTCTTATGACAGAGCAAAGCTTGAAAGACTGGTAATGGGCGAGGCAGGTACAATGGGTTACACAGGCTGCGCGCTTGTCGCTCAGTCGATCCGTGACGCTATGAACCGCTCCGGTACAAGCTCGATAGACCAGATCATCTACGAGTTCCAGTACTTCGGTTCAACCGCTATTGAGCCTAACTCTGATGTTAAGAGCGCCGTTTCATACATTTTTGACCAGGACGGCTCGGCTGTTCAGCACAGAGTATTGTGCTTCTATATCGGCTACAGCGCATGGCACGAGACACAGACATTCCTCACCAGCATCGGCGGTGTTAGATTCTTTGACCTGAACTTCTGATTGAAGTAAACATTTTTCCCCGAACCAACCGGTTCGGGGTTTTGTTTTTATGAATTGACACTGTTTTGTAAGATTGATATAATCTAAAATGACAGCTTTTATTCTGAAAAGTTATAAAAATTTCTTGCAACAAAACCGCCTAAAACCGACACTATATAATTGAACGATATCGTTGGAGGCAAAAAATGAGTACGGATACAATAAACAAAGCGAGGGCGGGCGACAAACAGGCGTTCGCGCAGCTTTACTTACAGCACAAAGACAGTCTTTACCGCTACGCGTATTTTAAGCTCGGCAACGCCCATGACGCTCAGGACGCCGTAGCCGACTGTATTGCGGAGGCGTATGCCGGTATTTCGCGCCTGAAAAGCGAAAAGGCTTTTGTAAGCTGGCTTTTTCAGATACTGTACCGCAAATGCTGCGCTGTTCTAAGCCAAAACGGCGCGCGAAAAGATGTACTCAGTCTCGATGAAAGCGGCGACGTTCCCGTAACCGACGACCACTTGGCTTCGGAGCTTGAGGAGGCGCTTGCGCTCCTTTCGGCAGAGGAAAAGGACATTGTGCTGCTGTCGGTCATCTCCGGCTACAAAACCCGTGAGATCGCCGAAATGCTCGGTATAAAACACTCAACGGTGCGTTCAAAGCTTTCACGGGCGCTTGCTAAAATGAAGAATTTTTTGGAGTGACGGTTATGAAAGATAATAATTTTGATTTTATAAAAGATAAGTTTGACAGCAGCGGTGTAAACGCTCCCGAGGAAATCGACGGGCAGTTTGTGCTCGAACACATTGAAAACGATGCCCCTCAGCTCAACCTTTTGCCGCCGCAGCAAAGCAAAAAGAAAGCGGCGTTCGGTATTTCGGCGGTTGCCGCGGCTGCGGTAGCAACAGCCTGCACCTTGACCTTTACGGGCGTGTTCGGCAGTGTAAAGCCCGCGGAACAGAAAAAACTGAAATCACCTTCAAATGCAGCCTCGCTTCGCGGATTTTCAAGCCGTGACGAGCTTAAGTCCGAGCTTAAAAACGTTATTAAAGTAAGCAGTTATCTCGGAAACAACGATTATTCTTTAGAAAATTATTACGCCGACGGAGCCGCAAATGTCTCGGGAAGCATGTCGGGCGGCAGCTCCGGCT
>CAZVSQ010000221.1:0-2875 GCA_964629925.1 uncultured Ruminococcus sp. | reverse complement strand
ACGTAACCTTCAACCTGACCGGCGCAGGCACCTTCACCGTTGTTTATGATCCCGAGGCGAATATCACCTCCGTACAGGGTGACATCGTAGAATTCATCACCGATTTCGAGTACGATACCGTATTTGCGGTTGGTAACGGCGAAGGCATGTGGCTCAACGGCGCTGCATGGGATCCCGCTTATGTAGCTAACGAAATGACCGAAGTAGCCGAGAACATCTGGGAAATCGAGTTCACCAACGTTCCCGACGGCTTCGAGCGTCAGATCAAGTTTGCTATCGACGGCGCATGGACGCACAACTTCGGCGGCGCTTTCGCTGAGAGCGGCGTTGCTACAGACGCTGTTTACAACGGAGACAACATCACCTTCGATACCGACGATGTATGCACAGTTAAGGCTCAGCTCGACCTCAGAGAGTTCGACTTTATTACCAAGGAAGGCGCTAAGTTCACAGTCACCATCGAGTACGCTCCTGTTGAGGCAGTAGGCATCATCGGCGACGTAAACGGCGACGGCAATGTTACAATCGACGACGCTACTCTGATTCAGCAGAGAGGTATTGAGCTCGTTAAGTTTGACGAGGTTCAGGAGAAACTCGGCGACGTTAACCGCGACGGCAGAATCTCTATTCTCGACGTAACTTGCGTTCAGAAGTACCTTGCTGATTATACCGAGGGCACAGGCGAAGCCGGAAACCTGCTTCTTGCAGACGGCAGAATTGTTCCCGCTGACCAATAATCAGTAAAGCATTACGCTTATAATTACTTGGGGGCACTCCGAAAGGGGTGCCCTTTTTACTGTATAGAAACTGCTTTGTATTGCCCCCGCCGTTTCACATTTGTTTCCGTTAGAGCGAGGCTTTCCAAAGGCGGGGATCGGGTGCAGCGTCACGCTGCTTTTTTAATTGCAATTTGGGGTAAGCTGTGATACAATTGTTTCAGGGAGGGACAGGAAATGATTATTCACGATATTTCAATCGATACGCTTACCGCGCCCGTGTATGAGGGCGACCCCGACACCGAGGTCATCACAATAAAAGACATAGATGCCGACGAGTGCAACCTCACCGCGCTTTCAATGTGTACCCACGCAGGCACCCACATCGACGCGCCGCTTCACGTTTGCGAGGAAGGCAGTCCTGGTCACAATATCCGCCTCAACACCTTTTACGGCAAATGCACCGTTATCACCGTTGAGGGTATCCTTACGGGCGACGACATGGAGCGCCTGCTGCCTTACTGCAAGCGCAGGATCCTTTTCCACGGCGAGGGCAACACTTATCTTTCACAGTCAGCCGCGATCGTGCTTGCCGACAGCGACGTTGTTTTGGTAGGAACTGACGCGGATTCTATAGCGCCGCCGTTTGATGAGGCGCGTCCGCACCGCGAGCTTGCGAGAGCGGGCATCGTTGTGCTCGAAAACCTGAATCTATCCGCTATCGACGACGGCGAGTACGAGCTGTGCGCCTTTCCCGTAAAGCTGGGCGGACTTGAGGCGGCTCCGTGCCGCGCTATTCTTCTTGAAATGGAAAAGGGGCTTCACTGATGATCAAAATGGCTGTGTTCGACTTGGACGGAACCCTTGTCGATTCGCTTACCGACCTTGCAATCAGCGTTAATAAGGGCTTAAAGGCGGTCGGTCTGCCCGAGCATCCTGTTGATTCGTACCGCAAATTTGTGGGCAACGGCAGACAAAAGCTGGTTGAGCGCGCTATGGGTGATTTTTCCGACAGGGAGAAGTTTAATTCTGTTATGGAAATATTCAACGGCGAGTACGCCGCCCACTGCAACGACAATACCTCAGCTTATGAGGGGTGTGACGTTCTGCTCAATTGTTTAGACGAAAAGGGCATTATGACCGCCGTGCTGTCAAATAAGCCCGACGAGTTTGTCGGCGCGATCCTAAGCAAGCTTTATCCCGCGCACAGCTTCGACGAGGCGTGGGGGCAGAAGCCGCAGTACAGGTGTAAGCCTGACGGCGAGGCTCTGCACGCTATTCTTAGTCTGCACGGCGTAAAGCCCGGGGAGTGCGTGTATATCGGCGACAGCGACGTTGATGTATTCACCGCCCGTAACGCGGGCGTTAAAATGGCGGGCGTAAGCTGGGGCTTTCGCGGAAAGAAAGAGCTGCTTGAAGCGGGCGCGCCCTTTGTTGCCGATACCGCCGAAGAGCTGCTGGAGTATATTTTGAGCCTATGAATAAAATCAATTATCAAAAAGAGCTTGACCGCGTTATCGAAATGCATCAGGCAAAGGGCGAGGTGCCGAGGCTGCTGCTGCATGTCTGCTGCGCGCCGTGCTCAAGCTATTGTCTTGAATATCTGTCGCAGTATTTTGATATAACGGTCTATTACTACAATCCGAATATTTCCATAAAAGAAGAATACGAATACCGCCTGAGCGAGGAAAAAAGATATATTTCTCTAAAAGAATTTAAACATCCCGTAAAGCTGACCGAGAGCGAGTATGATCCTCAGGAGTTTTTTGAAGCGGTACGCGGCTTGGAAAATGAGCCCGAGGGCGGTCTGCGGTGTAAGGAGTGCTTTAAGCTGAGGCTTGAGGCGTCCGCTAAGAAGGCAAAGGAGCAGGGCTTTGACTATTTTACGACTACGCTCACTATAAGTCCGCTCAAAAACGCGGCTCTGCTTAATGAAATAGGGGCAGAGATGGGCGGGAAATACGGCGTAAGCTGGCTTTACAGCGATTTTAAGAAGAAAGAGGGCTACAAGCGCAGCATCGAGCTTTCGCGCGAGTACGAGCTTTACAGGCAAAACTACTGCGGCTGCATATTTAGTCGCGTGACGCGACGGACATGACGCGCAAGCGTGACGCTTGACCCATGACGCGAATCATACATTTGCAATTGACAAACCCTTT
>CAZVSQ010000220.1:0-2881 GCA_964629925.1 uncultured Ruminococcus sp. | reverse complement strand
ACGTGACCGCCGTCATCGGAATAACCGAGAACAGCAGAGCGATAGCGAGCAGTACTGAAAATAGCTTCTTCATGTGTATGCCTCCCTGTTCAAAATATAAGCCGGATAGTGTGGTTTTTATCGCAATATTATACTTTATTATAACATAATAAATACAGCTTTGTAAATCAACGGCAAGGCTGTTTTTTGGAATAATCAGGGGAGCAAAGTCAACAAAGCTTTTATTGCAGTTTTGTAAGAAATAACAAAGAAGGGAACGTGACGTTCCGTCCAAAGCCGCCTTTGACCGCCACGCGGCAGGAAGCGCGCCTTTGGAAACGCTGCAATAATAAAAACGTTTCTGCAACGGCGCAACTTAACTCGCGGGTTCGGAAGTTTTGAATATTGCTAACATCTGATTCGCGTACTGACCTCCTGCGCCAACGGGCGGCGCGTCTGCCGCTTAGGCTGTTCCAAAGCGTATCATCTCGCTTGCTGCGGCGCCTGAAACGATATTTAACGGTTCTTAAGTTTTCAGCTTTCAGTATTCATTTAGAAAATCCTGTCGAGCTTAACTTAAGATCGAAAACTTAAGACTGAAAAATAAATAATACAAAGCAAAAATCCCGCCACTTTCGTGACAGGATTGTTCATGGAGCTGATAACCGGATTTGAACCGGTGACCTCATCCTTACCAAGGATGCGCTCTACCAACTGAGCTATATCAGCGTATTTATTTTTGCGGCTTTTTATTGCACAAGTGGTATTATAACATATATTATTTGAAATTTCAATCTTTTTTTGAAAATTTTTTTAGCGCTTAAAAAAGATGACTTTTTGCCGCGTTTTCTGCTATAATATTTGAGGGATTCCCTACTGATTATTTTCTTTAAAAAGCTGAAAGGGGCATATTATGAAGATTCTGATTACCGGCGGCACTACCTTTGTAAGCAGGTTTACGGCGGAGTATTTCGTCAAAAAGGGCGATGATGTAACGGTTATCAACCGCGGCAGCAGGGAGCAGGTCGCGGGCGTTACGCTCATTAACTGCGACAGAACGGCTCTCGGCGACAGGCTGCGCGGCGCTCATTTTGATTTGATACTCGACATCACCGCATACACCGAGGAGCATGTCAGAACCCTTATAGAGTCGGGCGTTTCGTTTGACGATTTTGTTTTTGTCAGCTCCAGCGCGGTTTATCCCGAAACGAATCCTCAGCCATTTACCGAGGAGCAGCCCTGCGGCAAAAACTCTGTCTGGGGCGTTTACGGCGAAAACAAGCTCAAGGCCGAGCGGTATTTGCAGTCAGTTGCTCCGAACGCCTATATCCTGCGCCCGCCGTATTTTTACGGCGTTTACGAGAACCTTTACCGCGAGGCGTTCGTATTCGACTGCGCCATGCAGTCAAGACCGTTCTATCTCCCAAAAAACGGAGAGATGAAGCTGCAGTTCTTCAATGTGCTTGACTTCTGCCGATTTGTTGAAGTCCTCCTTGAAAAGCGCCCTGAGCAGCGTATTTTCAATGTCGGCAACAGGGACACCGTTTCTGTCAGGGAATGGGTAGAGCTATGTTATGCCGCCGCCGGCAAAAAGCCCGAGCTGATCAGCGTTGACGCGGATATCGAGCAGAGGGAATACTTTTGCTTCTATAATTACGAGTATGTCCTCGACGTTTCGCGGCAGTATGAGCTAATGCCCGACACCGTATCGCTTGAGCATGGACTGCGCCGGGAATTCGATTGGTACAGCAAAAACCCCGACAGCGTCTATTACCGCAAGCCGTATATGGACTATATTGATAATCATTTAACAAACTTGGGGCAGTAATTGTCAAATTAGTAAAAATCAGGAGAATTTCGCAAAAACACTTGATTTTTACTTCATTGGGTGGTATAATCCGTATTGTAAAATACTTGAAACTAAAGGAGTGGGCAGTCAACCCGCTCCTTGTTGTTTAGTTTGGAGGGATGTGTATGGCAAAAAGCAAGGGCGGCGTTACCGTCCAAAAGGTTTGGGCGCTCTGCGAGCCTATCGTCGCCGGGCTTGGACTGTCGCTCTGGGACGTCCGCTATGTCAAGGAGGGCGCCGACTGGTACCTGAGGGTATTCATCGACAAGCCTGAGGGCGTTACTATCGACGACTGCGAGGCCGTATCGCGCGCGATAAACGATCCGCTCGACGAGCTCGATCCTATCGAGAACGCCTACTGCCTTGAGGTCTGTTCGCCCGGACTTGAGCGCGAGCTTATCCGCGACGAGCACTTTGAGCAGTTTATCGGCGCCGATATCATGGTCAAAATGCTAAGACCTGTTGAGGGAGTAGGCAGAGAATTCAACGGAGTCCTAAAGGCGTATGAAAACGGCGAGGTCACGGTAGAAGACCACGGCGGCGGGAATCAGCTGACGTTTAACAAAAAAGAAGCCGCATGGGTTAAGCTGGACGACTTTAGCGCGTGACGCGCAAGCATGACGCGAATCAGACCTTTGTGCGACAGAAAACTTCTGTTCACGCGAGATAGCGTGATGTTGTACCCGATTTCCCCTTTGGATAGCCCGCATAAATATAAAGGTTTATTCAACGGCGGGTCAAAACAACTAGAAATTGAATTGTCGGCAGAATTGTGCTCTAATACATCAACGGGATATAACAGCAACGTTTACGACCCGTAGCCGGGCGGCAACCCTTTTGTCGCTGCGCGACATTTCCCCTTGAAAGGGGAATTTCCTCAGTCGCCTAACGGCGCCAGCTCCCCTTACGCAGGGGAGCCTGTCGGTTGCAGTGCGTTTTTAAGGCTCCCCTGCGAAAGGGGAGCTGTCAATCCGTCAAGGATTGACTGAGGAAATTCCCCTTTCAAGGGGAAATGTCGCGAAGCGACAAAAGGGTTGCCGCCCGGCTACGGGT
>CAZVSQ010000219.1:0-2913 GCA_964629925.1 uncultured Ruminococcus sp. | reverse complement strand
AATCTTTCACCTTCGACAACATGGTATTTGTAGTAAGCCTTGACCCCAACAAGATGATTCAGGCCCCCACGACCAACAAAATTGCTTACGATGGCGACGTTTACTTCTACTACGGAAGCGGCGAGTACGGCTCATGGCCGACAAAAGAGCTTAACGAACAAATGGGCGGCGTAAGAGGCAATTTTACGTATGTTGAATATACTGAACCTCCAATTCCCGACCCTACAGACATTGATCCTTCAACCCCTGTTGATCCGTATGAGAACCCAAAATATCAGGCCCCTAAATGGCAGCAGGACAAAGACGACAATTCCATTTATTTTTACGCGAACCCCAAGTTGTTCAGGAATTTCAATTATATCTATATGTATCTGTACGAACACAACAACAGCGAAATATTTCCCTGGGGTTCCAAAAAGGCTAAGATGACCGACGAAGGCAACGGTATTTGGTCATTTGATCTCGACGCAAAGGGTATTACTCTTGATCTAAGCAATGCTTACGGCGTTATTTTCACGGCTGACTGGGGTTTGCAGACCTGCGACCTGATTATCGGGTCTGATTGCTTAGGCGATATCGCTTACTGCCCGGGCAGCGATGTAGAAAACAACGTTGACTCAAACAAAACGAGCCGTATTGTTAAATGGGCAAATGCTGATCCCGACATATACGGCAACCCCGTTTGCATTACCGCAATAGGCAACGTGATAGGCAACGCTTACTGGCCGGGTGATTCAGCTTATTCTATGTTTGTAAGATTCCTCAGCTCCACAGGCAGAGACGGCATCGACAACGCTGTTAAGTTCAACGGCAAAACCGTTCAGCAGACAATTGATGATACAGCAAAGGCTCTTGGGCTGAGCGCCGAAGAAGTTGACATGGCGATTGACGAATCCGGCAGAGATTTTGACTGGAGCGGCACATCCGGAGCGCATAGTTTTGATTATAAAGAATTGTCAGACGGCACACTGGAGATAACTGATACCTTTTCAACCGCCGCTGAGGTTAAAATTTCCCAAAAATTCAAAGGCAAAACAGTAAGCGCTATCGGCGACTGGGTATTTGCAAACAACAAGTACATTCAAAGCGTTACAATTCCCGACAGCATTAAAAGCATAGGCAAGGGAGCGTTCTACAACTGTCCGAGCCTTACCGAAGTCACGGTTCCCGACAGCGTTACATCAATCGGCGCGAACGCTTTTGAAAAGTGCCTTTACCTTGAGAGCGTTACATTGAGCAAGAACCTGACAGAAATTGCAGACGAAACCTTCTTCGACTGCCGCCGACTTAAAAACATCAACATTCCCAAGGGCGTTAAAACCGTTGGCGAAGAAGCGTTCTACAACTGCCGCAGCTTAAACAATCTGGTTCTCCCCAACACCGTAAAGACAATAGGCAGCAAGGATTCTTCAAGCCCCGTCGGCGTGTTTGAGGATTGCCGAAGCCTGAAAAAAATCGTTCTGCCGCAAAGCGTTTCAAGCGTTGAAAGCAACGCCTTTGACGGCTGCCCTACCACGCTGACCTTAAGCGCGGTTGAGGGCTCTTATGCCGATGGCTTTGCAAAGAAAAGCAGCCTGAAAACCGAGCGCATGGGCGGCGTTACCGAATACGGAAACCTTTTGGGCGACATTAACGGAAGTATAACGGTTAATATTGAGGATGTTACGGCTTTGCAGAGAATTCTTTGTGAATATAAAGGCACATCATTTGACGAAAACAGCCCCAAAGACGCGGCAATAGCTGACGTTGACGGAAACGGCGTTGTTGACATTAAGGACGCAACCGTAATTCAACGCTTCCTGGCTGAATATCTTCAATCATGTTAAAGCTGAATCGCTCCCGATGTGGGAGAGTTTTGTTGATTTAGTGACACGCGAAACATATATTTCCGGTAAACAAGTTTTCCTGACACGCAATGTCTGGCACGTTGTTACAGAAAAGTATTTGGGCAACAGTAAGGGTTGCCCCTACGAATGTTACGGAAACGTTTAATGCGCCGTTGCAGAAAGGTATCTGCAATATCATGTTCTCCAAAGGCGCGCTTCCTGCCGCGTGGCGGCTATTTGAACATATATTTTGCCGTGTCGGCTACATCACCCATGGTGCGCTTGACGCGGCATACTTTTTTTCGGATCTTCGGATTATCGTCGGCTGCCGACTTTCCGGCGTAACCGAGGCACGCGCCGGCGATCATGCCCACCGCGACGCCCTTTACCATACTCATAAGCGGACTTTTGCTCATTTTTATTCCTCCTTTCAGTCAATAGCAAGAAAAAACTTGCAATATTATTCTTTCCGATTTAAAATAATATAATAATGTAAAATTTATTTTTTTAAAGGATGATAAAAATGCCGACACTCAACCTTGTGCTGGTCGAGCCAGAAATACCCCAGAACACCGGAAACATAGCGCGTACCTGCGCGGCAACGGGCGCGAGGCTGCACATTGTAAAGCCCATGGGCTTTGCCATTGACGATAAAAAGCTGAAACGCGCGGGACTGGACTACTGGTACCTGCTCGACCTGACCTACTACGAGAACTTAGACGACTTTTTTGAGAAAAACAAAGGCGGCAGCTTTTTCTTTTTCTCGACAAAAGGCACTCACCGCCACAGCGACGTAAGCTTCCCCGACAACAGCTTTCTGATTTTCGGAAAGGAAACGCGCGGACTGCCCGAGCATGTGCTGATGCGGCACCCCGACGAAACTCTGCGTATTCCGATGATAGACGAGGCTCGCAGCCTCAACCTTTCAAACTCGGTCGCTATTGCCGCCTACGAGGTGCTCAGGCAGTGGGACTACCCCAACCTGCAAAACAAGGGCGAGCTGCACAGGCATAAATGGTCGGATATAAATAATTTATACTAATTTCCATTAAAACGCTTTAATACAGATGTTAGCGGAAAATTCAGC
>CAZVSQ010000218.1:0-2918 GCA_964629925.1 uncultured Ruminococcus sp. | reverse complement strand
AATAAAGCGTTATCGTAACCGTTAATATGAGATCCTGTTTATGGATTTGCGCCAGATGGGTAGTCCTTATGAAAAGAAATACATCGAATTAACAGACGCTGACCGAGCAAAAGTTACCGAGGTCTATCATAATTGGCAGCAGGAAGGTTACGAAGAAACATACGAGAACATCCCGGAATTCTGTTATTCCGCTTCTTATGATGAAGTAGAGGAAAAGGGCTTTACGCTTGTTCCGAGCCGCTATATCGAATTTGTCAACCGTGACGAAAACATAGATTTCGATACCAAAATGAAAACCTTGCAGAAAGAACTGAAAGAACTTTTGATTGAAGAAGAAAAATCAAAGGCAGAGTTGCTTGAGGTGTTTAAGGAGCTTGGCTATGAAATCGAATTATAAACAATTAGGTCAGTTTATCCGTCAAGTCGATGTCAGAAACACTGACGGCAAAGAGGATAACTTGCTGGGTGTTTCCGTTCAAAAGAAGTTTATACCATCCATAGCGAATACAGTCGGAACTGACTTTAGAAAGTATAAGATTGTTAAGCGTGGACAATTCACATATATTCCCGATACATCCAGACGTGGCGATAAAATTGCCATAGCTTTATTGTTGGACTATGAAGAAGGAATAGTCAGTAACGTATATACAGTATTTGAAGTGATTGATGAAAATCAGCTTCTTTCCGAATATCTTATGTTATGGTTTATGCGTCCTGAGTTCGACAGATATGCACGATTTAAATCACACGGTAGTGTTCGTGAGGTTATGGATTGGGATGAAATGTGCAAAGTTGAACTCCCTGTTCCGGAAATAGAGAAACAAAGGCAGGTTGTAAAGGCTTACAACACAATCAACGATAGAATTGCATTAAAAAGGAAGATAAATGATAATTTAGAGGCTCAGCTTTCTCGTTTCTATCATAGTTTTTTTGATAGGCCCGAAAATATCGACTTTGGAATAATTGCAGATCTTGGTGAAGTTGTTGGAGGCGCAACACCATCAACAAATAACCCTAATCATTTCTGCGATGATGGTATTGCGTGGATAAGCCCAAAGGATTTAACTTCAACTGGATTAAAATTCATATATCGTGGAGAGATATGCATTTCAGAGCTTGCTTATAACAGTTGTAGCACTAAATTAATGCCAGCAGGAACGGTTTTGTTTACATCACGTGCGCCAGTTGGTACCGTAGCAATTGCAATGAATGAGATATGTACTAATCAGGGATTCAAATCAGTCATTCCAAAGAATAATATAGGTACTGCTTTTGTTTACTCTTTTCTTAAAGAAAACAAACAACTGATAGAAAGTCACGCATCTGGGACAACATTTATGGAAGTTTCAGGTAGCGTTATGAAAAACATCCCTGCGATTATACCAAAGCCGGGTTTAGCAAAACAGTTTACTGCTCTATGTACACCTTTATTTGAGGTTCAAAGGCAAAATGAGCTTGAAATCTATAAACTTCAAGATATAAAACAGACAATTATAAGTAGCTTTTCAAGCCGCTAAATTATCATTTATCTTCTTTTTTAATTCAATCCTTTTTTCGATATTCCTAGATCTTTTTACTATTTCTATTTGTTTATCCATTGGCGGAATCGGCAATTCAAGGCGACACAAATCATCCCAAGTAATTCCGCCTCTTACACTTCCATCAGTATAATACCAGCACTCTCTGTCAAATTCAGGTCTGCGAAACCACATCATCAAGTAGTTGGGATTTAGCGTTTCTATATCGACTATTTCAAACATAAAATATGCAGGAGAGACAATTGAAGGTTCTTCAGCTGTATATAACGCATAACATTTGCAACAGAAGGCATAAAGTATTTATCAATATTTATTCCAAGAACATTTTTGGTAATAAGCTTCTTGTTCCTGTCATCAACTTGACGAATGAAATCACCGAGTTTTCTGTAGCCCTGTTTCACGGTTTTCACCTCAACTAAGATATTTTCTATGCGCTATTTTTACGTTGCTCTGCTTTACCATTGCGTATTGCAAAGTTGTATCTATTCTTTTATGCCCTAAAAGCTGTTGAAGCTGCTCAATAGGCATACCCTTATCTATTGCCAGTGTTGCGAGTGTTCTTCGGAATTTGTGCGGATGAACTTTATTGATTCCAAGTTGCTGTCCGAGATTCCTCAAACGTTTTTCTACGCCTTTGATTTTCAGCCTATAATGCGGAGATTTCAGGGATACGAACAAAGCCGGCTCACTGTCATCACGACTATTCAGATAGTTTTGCAGATGTATCTTTGTACGAGCGTCAAAGTATACCATTCTCTCTTTGTTTCCTTTACCGAACACGACACATTCACGTTCATTAAAGTTGATATCCTCACGATTCAGCAAAACCATTTCTCCGACACGCATACCGGTTGAAGCAAGTAAATCAATCATTGCCAGATCTCGCAATTCATCGCAGTTATCACGCATAAGCTCTAACGCTTCGTCGGAATATGTTTCTTTGATATTGGAAACTGTTTTCACTTTATGAATACGCCTGACAGGACTTTTAAGGATATAATCCTCATCTTCAAGCCAAGAGAAGAAACTCGATAAGATGCGCCTGATGTTATCTATCGTCACTTTGCTTGACTGCTTTCGTGCCTGATAATCAGTTAGATACTGCCTGATTTCCTCCGTTGTGACCTGCTTAACATCTTTTTTAAAATCGTTAAGCATAGTGAGGATCGTCGCTCGATAATAATTCAACGTTTTTTCTGAACAGCCTTCAATTCTCTTTGCAGACAAAAACATTTCTAAATAGTCCGGTTCTTCCTGTTTCTCACTTTTGGACAAAGAGCAGACAGAATAATTGAGCAAGACATTGTTCAATACTGTCTGCAATTTCTCAGCTTGATGATTATTTAGATATGGCAGCATATCCGTTACTATATCATTAAT
>CAZVSQ010000217.1:0-2922 GCA_964629925.1 uncultured Ruminococcus sp. | reverse complement strand
GTGTGGGAGGTGTCTGTTGCGGACTTTTCGTCCTCGGAGAGCAGCGGAGTCAGCGAGGAGCACCGCGGAAAATTCCTCGCTTTTACCGAGAGCGGCACAACCGTGGGCAACATTCAGGATAATCCCTCGACCTGCGTCGATTACCTGAAAAAGCTCGGAGTAAAATATGTTCAGATAATGCCCATGTACGATTTCGGCTCGGTAGACGAGTCAAAGGACATTATGAAGCAGTATAACTGGGGCTACGATCCGGTGAACTACAATATTCCCGAGGGCTCCTATTCAACAAATCCTTATGACGGCAATGTCAGGATCCGCGAGTGCAAGCAGATGATCCAGGCGCTTCACAATGCCGGGATCGGCGTTGTAATGGACGTCGTTTACAATCACACTTACTCAACCGATTCGTGGTTCCAGTACACTGTTCCCAACTATTATTACCGAATGAACGACGACGGCACGTTTTCAAACGGCTCGGGCTGCTCAAACGACACCGCGTCAGAGCATCTTATGTTCAGAAAATATATGATCGATTCCGTAACCTATTGGGCTAAGGAATACCACATCGACGGCTTCCGCTTTGATTTGATGGGGCTTCACGACGTCACCACCATGAACGAGATACGCGCGGCTCTCGACGGCCTTTACGAGGACGGCAGCGGTGAAAAGCTCTTGATGTACGGCGAAGCATGGAACATGGCTACAAAGTCGGACGATGGCACGGTCATGGCTAATCAGCAGAACCTCACTCAGCTCAGCGACCGCATAGGCGCTTTTGACGATACTCTCCGCGACGCGCTTAAGGGCAGCGTGATGAACGCCGCAGAGCTCGGCTTTGTTCAGAAGGGCGACAAGCGCTCCGACCTCAAAACCGGCTATCTCGGACAGTGCTCGATGGGCTGGGCAAATGTCCCTTCCCAGTGCGTTTCGTATTCCTCATGCCACGATAACCTCTGCCTCTACGACAAGCTTGTCGATTCGGTTTACGGCAACGATGAATACCGTGTGCGCCATGAGGATCTTGTATCCATGAACAAGCTGTCTGCGGCAATAGTAATGACCTCTCAGGGCATTCCGTTCTTCCTTGCCGGCGAGGAATTCGGCCGCAGCAAGGACGGCGACGAAAACTCATACGCTTCCTCAAGAGAGGAAAATATGATAGACTGGGAAAACATTATCACCTACAGCGATACGGTCGAGTATTACCGCGGGCTTATGAAAATACGCGATTCATTCGCTGCGTTTACCGACTGCACCGCTATGACCGCAAACAACATCACTTCAGTTGCCAATGTTCCCAAGGGCGTTCTCGGCTTCTATATCCCCAATACCGAGGAGGGCAAGTGGAACAAGGTCTGCACGGTGTTCAACGGTACGGACAGCGACCAGAACGTAACCCTCGAGGGCGAGTGGATCAAAATCGCCGACGAGCATGTGGCGGGACTCAATAATCTGGGAACCTGCTCAGGCAGCGTCAGCGTTAAGCCTCATTCAGCGGTTATTCTTGTTGATAAGCAGGGCTATGAATCCTCAGGGATCACCGACTACGAGGGCGCGGTCGTTATAAAATACTTTGACAACGACTCAAAGGAAGTTATCGGCGAGCAGGTAGTTACCGATTCTTACGGCAGTGTTTACGATATCAAAAAAATCGCAGCAAAGCGCAATTACGACGTTAAAAAGGTCGACGGCGACTCACGCGGACAGTTTGAGGAATCGGCAAAGCATATCGATGTTTATGTAAAGCCTTATACAGGCAAAATGGTAAACGTCACAATCAAATTTGTTGACGACATAAACGGTTCCGAGCTTGCCGACTCTTACGTTATCCGCAACAGGGCAGGGGAGAAATACCGTACTCCGGAGCTTCCGAGTATAGAAAACTACACTCTGCTTCTCAGCGATCTGCCCGAAAACGGCGCAGGGGTGCTTTCTGACCGCGACACCACCGTGGCATATAAATACACCCGCATCACCGACGATACAGACAGAAGTATCTGCAAGGTTAACGTTGTTTACATGGACAGTGATGGCAAGGTTATCGAAACAAAGACGCTGACAGGCAAGGAGGGCGAGCCGTACAACGTTCCCCAAAACGAATATGAGGAAAAAACGCTTATTGAGGTTCCGGAGAATATAGCCGGCAGCTTTAAATCCGGTGAGATCAACGTTATTCTGAATTATCTCAACGAGCCGAATCCTCAAAAGCAGGTTCTTAAAATCGTACTTATTGGCGTAGGCGTTATTTTCGCGCTGTGTGCCGGTTCACTTGTTTTATCATATTTCAGACGTAAAAAGGCTCTTAAATCGGGCATGGATATTACCGAGGATTTGGAGCCTAAGGATTAATTGATAAACAAATTCCGTTTTCCGGAATAATAATAACAAACGCAATATTGCAAGGAGGAATTTCCATGAGAACATCTAAGAAACTTGTTTCTTCTGTTCTTGCTGTATGCATGTTGGCTTCCTCAAGCGTAATGGCTTGCTTTGCCGCTCAGGATGACGGCGCTGTCGGCGCAACTGTCGACAGAAACGTACAGGCATGTCAGGCGCTTGACAAGGAATACGTCTACAGCGGCAACGACCTCGGCGCGACTTATTCAAAGGATAAGACCGTGTTCAAGGTTTGGTCACCGATCGCTACAGAGGTAACGCTCAACCGCTATGCCACCGGCTCCGATGGTGAGAAAAACGCCGCTAATCTCGGCTCCACCGCCATGGAAAAGCTGATGGACGGCGACAAGTGGACAGGCGTTTGGACAACCACCGTAACCGGTGACATTGTCAACACCTATTACACCTACACCATCACCTCCGCTCATCCGATGAGCGGCGAAATCCAGACCGCTGAAACCCAGGACGTTTACTCTGTTGCCACCGGCGTCAACGGCAAACGTTCCATGGTTTGCGACCTCAGCA
>CAZVSQ010000216.1:0-2923 GCA_964629925.1 uncultured Ruminococcus sp. | reverse complement strand
CCGGAAGATTCAATCAAGCTGTATATTGATAAATCTCCGCGAGATGATTACGAAACCGAAATCTTTTGTGACGTAACATTAAAGCATTATCCTCTCCGTGACCATAAAGGTATGTTGAATGATATGGGAACAATTATTCAGCAGTATAAGAAAATGGGAAAAAGAAATAGTAAAGCTTATGAACATAACAAAATAGGAAAGCATATGATGCACCTTGTTCGGCTTTATCTTATGGCTTTTGATATTCTTGAAAAGGGTGAAATCAATACCTACCGTGAAAAAGACCATGATTTTCTTATGGAGATTCGTAATGGAAAATATCTTGATGGCGACCGGAAGCCAACAAAAGAATTTTATGAGATCGTAAATGAATATGAGCACAAACTTGACGATCTAAAAGATACAACAGATTTACCGGAAGTTCCCGATATGGATAAAGTTATGGATTTAGTCGAAGAAATAAACGAAAATGTTATATGTAAAAATTGCGGATATTTTAATGGTTAAGAGGTATTTATGAAAAAAGAAGATGTATTAAAATCTATTGGTTTGAAAAAGAGGTTTTGTAAAGATTGCAATTTACCGATTAACCTCTTTGACGAACCTTATTTTATGCAAAGGCTAAAAACACTCGACGCTCTGTTTGGTTGTGTAAAAAAATTTGATACATTTTGCATAGAGCTTGAATCTTTTGATGACGAGCAAAGTTATTTTGAATATTACAACTCAGTAAAAGATAGTGTAATAACCATGATTAAAAATAGTCAAGGATATTATGAATTTATCAATGATGATTTCTCTGATGCTCGAATTATTCGACACACAATTATGATCGGAAAAAATAATTTATATGCAGAACCAAATGCTGGAAAATCATTTATTTCAATCGACATGAAGAAGGCAAACTTTTCTGCGCTTCGTCATTATAATTCTGAGATATTCAAGAATAAAGATACTTGGGAGGATTATATTGGAGCATTTACATGGTGCAGCCATATCAAAAACAGTAAATATATCAGACAGGTGATTTTGGGAGCTTGCAACCCCAAAAAGCAAATAACTTACGAAACGTATTTGATGACTATTCTTTATTTACATATTAAAGAAGTCCTCGGTGATAAGGTTGGATTTTATAGTCTAACTACCGATGAATTGATTATTGATATGCAAAATACAACTTGCACAGAAGATGAAATTAAAGAAGCGGTTTCAACTTGTCCACAGGATATAGGTTCTTTGGTACGTATTGAAAAATTTGACTTAGAAAACATTAATAATTACGGTTGGATGAAAATAATGAGTGATGGCAAAATTGAGTTCAAGACACTAAACGGAGATATTTACCATCAAATTGTAAAGCATTATTATAATTTACCAATTACAGATGATGACCTCGTATTCCGTTATAATGGGGAACTTGCGAGATTCTTGAAAGAGGTGAATAATCCGTGGGGATAGCTACAACTATTAAAAGAAAAATGTTGTTTGATAACATTAAGTTACCCATGCCGGTGCAATTCATTTTGAATAAACTTAATGATAATGGTTATGAAGGATTTATCGTAGGTGGTTGTGTAAGGGATTGTTTATTGGGAATTAAACCTCATGATTGGGATATTTGTACATCCGCGCTGCCGGAGCAAGTGATGGAGTTGTTTAAAGACTTCAAAGTGATTCCAACAGGTATCAAACACGGAACTGTATCTGTGGTTTTTGATGATAAACCTGAAAATATTTTTGAAATAACCACTTACAGAATTGACGGAGAGTATAAAGATAATCGCCATCCAGAAACGGTGAAGTTCGTTACAGACCTTGAATTAGACCTCTCTCGTAGAGATTTTACCATCAATGCTATTGCTTATAATGAGGTTAAAGGAATTGTTGACCCGTTCGGAGGATATGATGATATTATTGAAAAGCGTATAAAATGCGTTGGTAATCCAAATGATAGAATAAATGAGGACGCATTGCGGATTATGAGAGCAATCAGGTTTGCACTCAGATTTAACTGCGATATTGATTCCGAAACATTATCAGCAATACATAAAAATAAAGATTTACTAAAAAAAGTATCGGCAGAACGAATTAACTCTGAATTAACGAAAATACTTAGTTATCCGCTTCTGCCATTCAATCCTTCCGAATATAAAAAAACTCCATATAACGAAAGAATAAAAACCCAAGTTTACATACTGTTTTATTTAATAGAATCAGTTGTCCCGTGGGCTGGATTTCTCAATGATAGAAAAACTTTTTATCGGCTGTGGTTTGCAAATTCATCAAATTGTGCATTGAATTTGGCTATTATTTTGGGTAGTAATTTTGGGGATAAAACGTCTTTTGAAATACTCAAACAGTTAAGATTTTCAAATGAAATAATTGATTCCGTTGGGAAGATTCTTCAATATGCAGATGAAATAAGTAAGAGTTTTCATACTTGGGTAAGCACAAATTATGGTATTTTCCCATCAAGAATAAAAATATCAAAATATTATGCACGAAAACTATTACACAATTTAGACTATATCACTATCAATCTTGCTTTGGATTGCGCAAAAGTTTTTTCTATTTATTCTGATAAACCGCCAATTAGTCAGTTTTTATATCTTGAATGTATTGAAAAATTACGAGAAGAAGTTAATAAATGCAGAGAAAATGGAGATGTTTATGATTTAAAATATCTTGCTGTGGATGGAACTGATCTTATTTTGCTTGGATATAAAGGGAAAATAATTGGTGAAATTCTTGATAGTTTATTGGAAATGGTGATGAAAGATGAAATACCAAATAGCCGCGATTCTTTAATTTATACAATAAATACAACATTTGCGAGTGATTGCAAATAGCAGAATATAAATGTCCGGAATGCGGCTGCGAAAAGGTATATTCAATCCCTAAAGGTTTACGGCATGGTGTGTAT
>CAZVSQ010000215.1:0-2949 GCA_964629925.1 uncultured Ruminococcus sp. | reverse complement strand
GTCGATATGGCTGATTCGCTTGTTAAAAACGACGACGAAAAAATCGCCACAGCCAAGATCTGGCGCGGCGTAAGAGAAATGCTCGACCGTGAGTACCCCGAGGCGGCTATGGTAAGCGAGTGGTGCAACCCCGACCGCGCTATTACCAATGCGGGCTTCCATATGGACTTCTACCTCGACCACTACGGAAACGGCTACAGCAGACTGTTCCGCTTCGGCGAATGGGGCGATTTAGCGGTGTTCAACAAGAACGGCTTGGGCGACCTGAAGGGCTTTGCCGAGGAGTACCTGCCGGCATACAACCGCACCAAGGACAACGGCTACATCAGCTTTATGACAAACAATCACGATATGCCGCGCGTCACCGCTTATCTGGACAAGCAGGCAATCAAGCTTGTAAACGCGTTTATCTTCACCATGCCGGGCGTGCCGTTCCTCTATTACGGCGACGAGCTGGGAATGCGCTACCAGGCTGACCTTATCAGCAAGGAGGGCGGCTTCTCAAGAACAGGCTCGCGCACGCCGATGCAGTGGTGCGAGGGCAAGAATTTAGGCTTCTCAACAAGCGACTTCCCGTATCTGCCCGTTGATATGAGCGACGACGCCCCGACCGTTGAGAATCAGAAGGACGACCCCGACAGCATTTACCGCGTTGTGACCGATATGATAGCGCTCAGGCATAAATATGACGACCTGCACGGCAACGGCGAGCTGGAGTTTATTTACAAGGACGACGAGATCCCCTTCGCCTACCGCAGAGGCAGCCTTATGATGTTCTTCAACCCGCTTGACAAAGAAGCGGAGATCGAGACCGACAGCGGCGGCGACGTTGTTTATAAGCTGGGCGGCGCGATCATTGAAGAAGGCAAGGTAAAGCTTCAGCCGCAGAGCTTTTTGATGATACGAACAATTTGATTTTGAGAAAACAATAAGGGCAGGCAGCGATATTTCACGCTGTCTGCCTTTTTAGTGGTTAGTGGTTGGTGATTAGTGGTTAGAATGTAGGGGCGCACACATGGGTTCGCCCCTACGAATGTAAATAAAACGTCACGCTTCCTCAAGCAAAAGCCTCCCTTCGTAAGGGAGGTGGCACGGCATTTATGCCGTGACGGAGGATTTCAAAAGAAAAATCGTATTTTTAAATCCTCAGTCAGCTTCGCTGACAGCTCCTTTATGAAAGGAGCCTTTAGGCGTGCAATGCACGCCCCTACAACGCAAGGTGCGGCGTTTTCGGCACACAGAAACAATCTGCAAAAATAATTCCGCATTCCGCATTGATCTGTTGCGCCGTTATACCGAGCTTTCCCATAAGCCGATTTTTCCAAAGGCGCGCCGACCGCAACGTCACGTTGCCGCGCTTCCTGCCGCGTGGCGGCTCAGCCCCAAAGGTGTCCTAAATCGGTGTCCTCGGCAAAGTTGTCGATTCCGTAGAGCACAAGCACCTGCTCGGGCTTTTCCCTTTGAGTAAGGGCGGTGATGTCGAGCGAATTGTAGCGCATGTCGACAAGGATAACCTTCTTGTAATTCTCCGCGAGGAACGGAGCCATGCAGTGGCTGAAGCTGTCCTTGACTACGATTATGGTGCCGTTTTTGGCGTTCTTGTTTGTGATTTCGGTGTAGGCGTGGTTGCCGTCGATGAAGATCGGGTACTTGTCGTCGTCAGAGTCGTGCTCATGGAAGAACATCGAATTCTGCGACTTCTCCTTGTTTCCGTCGCGGATAAGCACGCTGATATTATCCCCGGTGTTTTTCGGGTTGTTCCAGACCTCCACCGTGTCGGGCTGATTGAACCAGAAGCCGCCCTTTGAGTAGGTCGTGCCGTAGAAGTTCTCGTACTTTTCGATATTGAACTCGGACTCGGGCGTCGCCTCGATTCCAAGCTTATTGCAGAGCTGCTTGTATGCCGTGTAAGCACCGCGCGTTGTCCAGTGGTGGTCGGTCTTGTAGTAGAGCTGATCGCCGTTGTTGTAGGCGGTCTTGAAGCTGTCGCGCAGGTCTACCGTGGCGATATCCGCGTCGTTTAGGACGGAGTTTATGTCGTCGAGATACTTGTCGTCGTTGTAGCTGTTGTGGATAAGCGGCAGCTTGTCCGAAACGATATAGCCCGTTGAGGGCACGAACATCGCGGTCATGGGGGTGCTTC
Source organism: uncultured Ruminococcus sp. (assembly GCA_964629925.1). Lineage (GTDB taxonomy): Bacteria > Bacillota > Clostridia > Oscillospirales > Acutalibacteraceae > Ruminococcoides. Next base: position 806 of record CAZVSQ010000215.1, on the reverse strand, counting down.
CGATGTCGGACTTGAAGTCCGTGAGCATCTCAAGGTTGTCGCTTATCTTGTTGTCCTCGGGCACGGGCTTGTTGATGAGGTAGCCGTCGCCGCAGTAGTAAACGCCGTTAGCGCCGTTGTTGCCCTCAAAAAGGTTTGCGTAGGCGTTTGTACCTACCCAGAGCTTTCTGTCAGGGAAATGGTCGGCAAAAAAGGTCTCAAAGCCCTTGCCGAATTCGCCGCTCGCAACGGTTTTGTAGCCGTCGAGGAAATTCTCGCCGAAGCTCTTGCTGTCCGAATCGTCGCTTAATACCTTGGGGAAGTCCGCGAGGATACGCTTCTCCGAGGGGCTGTACTCGTTTTGCGTGCCGTTAGCGAAGTAGCTGACGGTGTTGAAGATAAACCAGCCCATCATCACCAGTACAAAACCCGCAAACAGGAACGCGGGCGCGTAGCCCAGCTTCATCTTCGGCACGGGAGCCGTGGGAGTTGCCGGAACATCGGTGCGCGGACGCTTGACGCTTTTTGTTTCAAGCTTGGCTACGTCCGCCTTTTTGACGGGATATATTTTTGTAGCGTCGCTGTCGCTCTGCACGGACTTCTTTATCCTGAGCTCCGAGGGCTTTTTCTCAAAGCGGTCGCTGCTGTGCTTGCCCTCATAGCGCGATTTGTTTTCGGGCGTGGCGTAACGCTTGCCGCCCGTGGATTTAGCGTTGTAGCGGGGCTCGCTTCTGCTGTTTTTTTCATCTGCATAATGTTTCATGTTTTCACCGTTTTCAATGGTTAGTGGTCGCGTGACGCGACAGACAATACGCGCAAGCGTGACG
>CAZVSQ010000214.1:0-2972 GCA_964629925.1 uncultured Ruminococcus sp. | reverse complement strand
CCTTAAAAATACAGGAGTGTAGCTAAATAAAATATTAAATTAGTTTACACTACCAACCACGGAGAAGGAGTAGCATAATGAAAAAAGTTTTGTTATATATAATAATTTTACTGCTAGTAAGTGTAATGCTTATTAGCAGTTATTTTATTTTAAAAGAATTGAAGCAAAATAAAAGACAAGATGAAGTAATAGAAGAAATAGTACAAATAGCAGAAAACACAGAAGAAAAAGAAGATAAGAATGATATAGACTTAAATGAATTATATAAAATCAATAAAGATCTTATAGGATGGGTAAAAATAGAAAATACAAATATAAACCATCCAGTTATGCAATCAAAAATTAAGAATTATTATTTGAGAAAAGATTTTTATAAAAATTATTCTTCTTATGGAACACCATTTATAGCAGAAGAATGTGAGATAAATAAAAGTGATAATATTATAATTTATGGTCATCACATAAGAGGTAGAAAAATGTTTGGCGATTTAGAAAGTTATAAGTCAAAGAATTTTTATGAGGAAAATAAAATTATAGATTTCTATACTTTAAATGATAAAACCACAGAGAAGAAACAATATGAAATTTTTGCAGTATTTAAAACACCTGTATATACTTCAAATGAGTTTAAGTATTATAACTATATTAACTTTAATAGTGAAGAAGAATTTAGTGAGTTTATAAACAAATGTAAATCAAAAGCAATGTATGATACAAATATAAATCCAAAATACAAAGATAAAATGATTACACTTTCAACTTGTGAATATAGCCAAAGAAATGGAAGATTAGTTGTTATAGCAAAAGAAATATAGGAGGTGTATGTATGGCAGATATAAAGTTAAGAGAAACAAAAAAAGGAACAATAAAAACATTAAATAAATCTGTAGTAGGTTTGCAAAAAATGAAAAGTGAATTAGTACAGGCAAAAGAAAAAATACAAGATATTGGAAAACAAGAAGATAATGCAAATGACTACGCAACAGGGCGAGTATCTAGTAGTATGCAAGAAACACCAAATACTATGATAAGAACAAATAGAAAAATGATAAATAATTATAAAAATGCAAGACAGAATATACAAAAAACAAGAGCAAATTTACAATATGCAAAAAAGAGAAGTCATGCAAAAAAAGTTACAAGAAATATTGTAAAAAATTCTAAAACAGCAGGACAAAAAGGAAAAACAGCAATAAAAACAGCAGATAGAGTTGTAAAAAGTACAGCAAACACAACAAAAGCAACAAGTAAAGTTGCAAGTATTACATTACAAAGAGGAAAAGAACTAGCGACTAAAAGTGTAAAAAATGCAAAAGCAGTAGTAAAGGGGACAATATCATCTATAAAAGCACTTATTACAGGTATGAAAGCCTTAATAACTGGACTAATAGCAGGAGGATGGATAGTTTTAGTTCTTGTAATTGTTATATGTTTAATTGGAATGATTTTAAATTCTGTTTTTGGTATTTTCTTTTCAAGTGAAAAGACTTCTGGAACACAAAAAAGTATGAGTTCTGTTATATCAGAGATAAATACAGAATATATAAATAAAATTACAAAAATACAAAAAGATACAAGTTATGATGAATATGATATTGAATCTAATAGATCAGACTGGAAAGAGGTATTAGCAGTTTATGCCACAAAAGTTAGTAATGGAAAAGATGAAACAGATGTATTAACACTTGACGATAAAAAAATTAAGACTTTAAAAGAAGTATTTTGGGATATGAATAAAATAACTTCTAGTACAGAAAAAGTAACAAAAGACATAAAAGACGAGAACGGAAATGTTACAGAGAAAGATAAAGAAGTAACTATACTGCATATTAAAATATCACATAAAAGTGTTGATGAAATGATGATAAAATATGAATTTGACTTAAAACAGAAAACTCAAATTAAGGAAATTTTAAGTCAAGAATATTCAAGTATGTGGTCGCAAGTTATATATGGAAGTTCAGTTGGTAGTACAGATATAGTTGCTGTTGCAGAATCTCAACTAGGTAATGTTGGAGGAGAGCCTTATTGGTCTTGGTATGGTTTTAAGTCAAGAGTCGAATGGTGTGCAACTTTTGTATCTTGGTGTGCTAATGAATGTGGATATATAGAAGCGGGTATAATTCCAAAATTTGCAGGTTGTCAAGCCGAAGGTGTAGAATGGTTTAAAACTTGTGGGTTATGGAAAGATGGAGGATATACTCCTAGTCCACGGAGATATTATATTTTTTGACTGGAAAGATAAACATGACGGACACTCTGATCATGTTGGTATAGTACAAAAAGTTGAAAATGGGCGAGTTTATACCATAGAGGGAAATTCTAGTGATAGTTGCAGACAAAGAGATTATGATATAAATAGTTTTGAAATACAGGGATACGGAACACCTGCATACCAATAGAAATATAAAAAACTAGAATTCGTAAAAAATACGAATTCTAGTTAATTATTATCTAATGTATATTTTATAGCCATATTTATAAGTTTATATAAAGAAATGTCATATTCTTTTTTTAGACTATCAAGTTTATTCCACATTGATTCTCTTAACCTAATACTTCTAGCAATAGTTATTTCATCTTTCGGCTTTTTATAATAAACAATAGTATCATTTTTAATTTCTAAATTTTCAACACAGGCATCAATCAATTTATTGATAGAGGCATCAAGTTCATTTTCAGAGATATTTTTTAATTCTGTATATAAACTATCTTCAACTTCTATATTTCTATTCATCCATTTTTCTTTTTTATAAAATCTGTAAAAACCTTTATTCATTTTATAATTTCCTCCATTTATATTTATATTATAGACAGAAAAATACAAAATATTTAACTGTTATACTTTTATATATTTACCTACCATATAAAGTAGAAAATTACCAAAAACAAACTTACACAAAAATACAAAAAAAATTCAAAAATCAATTGCAAAAAAATTAAAAATGTGTCATAATGTCTAATGAAGAAAT
>CAZVSQ010000213.1:0-2997 GCA_964629925.1 uncultured Ruminococcus sp. | reverse complement strand
CTGATTCGCGTACTGGGTGCAGCGTCACGCTGCCTCGCGGGAACATAAGCTTTGTGTACCGCAACATATGATTTGCGTTTTGCCCGCCCGTGGAAACGGGCATCAAAATGAATAAATAACACAACGGCCGGGAAGACGATAACGTTTTCCAGGCCGCTTTTATCTGCCGTTATATATTTACTTTTGTTCTTCCGTAAATTTAAGCTGATTCAGAATCTTATTTGCGCACATGTAGACGTTGCCGCCGCCCATGGTCAGAATCAAATCGCCCTCCTGAGCGTTTTTGCACACATAGTCGGTGATCTCCTCAAAGGTGTCGAGGCATACCGAGCCGGGAACCTTAGCGCCCAAATCGCGCGAATAGATGTTGTAGGTGTTCGTTTCGCGTACAGGCAGAATCTCGGAAATAACGGCGACGTCGGGAATCTGCAGAGCCTTTGCAAAGTCGTCAAGCAGCATCGCGGTGCGTGAGAAGGTGTGAGGCTGGAACACCGCCCAAACCTTTCTGAAGCCCATGCTCATAGCCGCGTTGAGAGTCGCGGTCAGCTCGGTGGGATGATGCGCGAAATCGTCCGCTACGGTTATTCCGCAGGGCGTGCCGAGTATCTCAAAGCGGCGGTGAACTCCGCCGAACTTGTGCAGGTTTTCGCTGATTTCCTCGGGAGTAGCGCCCAGATAATGTGCGGTCGCCGCAGCCGCAAGAGAGTTGTAAACATTGTGCTTGCCGGGCACTATAAGCTTTATGTTGCAGAGCTTTTCGCCCCTGTAATAAAGGTCGTACTGCTCGTGAACGCCCTTGTCGGCGGTTACGTTCTCGGCGCGGTAGTCGCAGTTTTCACCGAAGCCGAAGGTTATCTTTTCGATGTTAACATCTTTGACGCTGTCAAGGGTGTTTTCGTCGTCGCCGTTAAGCACCAAAAGCCCCGTGGTCTGTTTTGCAAACTGATTAAAGGACTTTTTGATATTGTCAAGATTCTTGAAGTAGTCGAGGTGGTCGGCGTCGACGTTAAGGATTATCGAGATAAACGGATTCAGCTCCAAAAACGTGTCGACATATTCGCACGCCTCGCAAACGATAATATCGCTCTGGCCTACATAGCTGTTGCCGCCGATAAACGGAAGCTTTCCGCCGATGATTGCCGAGGGGTCAAAGCCGCTGCCGATTAAGATCTGCGACAGCATAGCGGTAGTCGATGTCTTTCCGTGTGTGCCGCTTACGGCAATGCTCCTTTTGTAGCGCCTTGTTACAACGCCCAGCATAACGCTGCGCTCAATGCAGGGAATGCCCTGTTCAACAGCCGCCATTCGCTCGGGGTTGGTTTCTTTTACAGCCGCCGAATATACTACCAGCTCGGCGCCCTTAATATTTTCAGCCGCGTGCCCCATGTAAACGGGTATTCCGTAGCCCTTCATTTTGTCAAGCGTTTCGCCCTCGTTCATGTCGGAGCCTGAAATTTCAAAGCCCTCGCTCATAAGAATCTCAGCGATAGGGCAAATTCCGCTGCCGCCGATACCGATGAAATGAATCCTTTTTATTTCGTTTAAAAGCTTATCGTAGTCCACAATCCGCACTCCATTTCCGTGTTATCTAATAGTATTATAAAGCAAATCGACAAAAAAATAAATACCTAATTTTGCACCTCTTTTGTTGCCAAACGGCTGCGATAATGGTAGAATATAGACAGATTAAGTATGATGAATCAATTATAATTCTAAAAAGGAAATATACATGCTGAAAAAGAACGATATTATACATTTATCTATCATTTCCGCGACCGCCGACGGCAGCGGCGTGGGCAAAACCGATGACGGGCTCGCGGTGTTCGTGCCGCTCTCGGCAGTCGGCGATGAACTGAATGTCAGGATACTAAAGGTAAAAAAGTCCTACGCGTTCGGCAAAATTGAGGAGATAATAACGCCGTCCAAAGCCAGAATAAAGCCCGACTGCGGCTGCTATTCACGCTGCGGCGGCTGCGTGTGGAGGCATATTTCCTATGAGGAGGAGTGCCGCCTGAAGAGCCAAAAGGTCGCGGACGCGCTTGAGCGGATAGGCGGCATAAAAGCCGCGCTCAAGCCTATAATTCCGAGCGGGCGCGTTCTGCGCTACCGCAACAAGGCTCAGCTCCCTGTGGGAAAAGCGCCAGACGGCAGCCTGCAAATGGGCTTTTACGCCTTTCACAGCCACAGGATAATCGACTGCGGCGACTGCGCTTTGCAGCCCGAAATTTTCGCGGACGTAATGAGGATCACGCGCGAATTTCTCGCTGAAACCGACAACGATATATATGATGAAAAAACGGGCAAGGGCAGGCTGCGCCATTTGTATATCAGATACGGCGAAATGACCGGCGAGCTTATGGTCTGCTATGTCGTAAACGGCAACGGATTAAAGCGCGAGGACTTGCTGCTCGATATGCTGAAAGGCGGCTTGCCTGACCTGAAAACCGTCGTTGTTAATTCCAACAGAGAAAAAACAAATGTTATCCTCGGCGCCAAAAACCGCACTCTTTACGGCAGCGGCTATATAACCGATTTTCTCTGCGGGCTGAAATTCAAAATCTCTCCGTTCTCGTTTTGGCAGGTCAACCGCGCTCAGGCAGAGCGCCTTTACGAAAAGGCGAGGGAGTACGCGGCACTCAGCGGCAGCGAAACCCTGCTCGACCTTTACTGCGGAACGGGAACTATAGGTCTGACGATGGCGAAGGACTGCAAAGAGCTTATCGGCGTTGAAATTATAGAGGACGCGGTGCGCGACGCGGAAAACAACGCCGCGGTTAACAGTATATGCAACGCGCGTTTTATGTGTTCCGACGCGCCCGAGGCAGCCGCGCGGCTCGAACGCGAGGGCGTGCGCCCCGATGTAGTTATCCTCGACCCGCCGCGAAAGGGCTGCGGCGGGGAGCTTGTCCGCACTATAGGAAAAATGAACCCCGACCGCGTCGTTTACGTTTCCTGCGACCCGGCGACGCTTGCAAGGGACTTAAAATATTTCAGCGA
>CAZVSQ010000212.1:2772-2999 GCA_964629925.1 uncultured Ruminococcus sp. | reverse complement strand
ATTGTCAAACGAAAAGTACAAGGGAGCCGCGCTCCTTCAAAAGACGTATATTTCCGATTTCCTTTCAAAGAAAGTCAAGAAAAATAATGGCGAGTTGCCGCAGTACTACGTTGAGAACGGCCACGCGCCGATCATTATTCCGGCTGATTGGGACGTTGTGCAGGAGGAGATCGCCCGTCGGAAAGAAGCCGGCAAAGCGTACAGCTCCGCCACGGTTCTGTCATCAA
>CAZVSQ010000212.1:0-2762 GCA_964629925.1 uncultured Ruminococcus sp. | reverse complement strand
CTACCGCTGCAACAACAAATACGCGAACAAAACGCCTTGCCGCACCAACCACTTCACGGAGGAAGAAGTCCATAAAATGTTCTTGGCGGCGTATAACGAGTACATGGGCAACCGTGAGAACATCATCCGTGGCGCGGAAAAAATGTGCCGCGTTCTGTCCGATACGACCGACCTGACGCGGAAGCTTGAACAGAAAACAGCGCAGCGTGAAACCAAGGCAGAATTATACCGCGCATGGATTTCTCAGGGAGCCGGGGCGCGCAGCGAAAACTTCAAAAAGCACGAGGAACAGCTCTACGCCGACTATGACGCAGTTGATAAGGAGGTCAACGCACTCACGCAAAAGCTCGCGGATATCAACAACCGCCACACCAAGCTCGTCAATTACATCAAAGGTCTGCAGGAGAAACCGCTGATTCTCGAAAAGTGGGATACTGCCATGTGGATCACAACCATACGCCACTGCATTGTCCACCGCGATGATTCAGTAACCTTTGTGTTCCGCGATGGCGCAGAAATCGATATACAGCCTGCAGGCAGAACGCGAGGGATAATATGACGCGGGACAAGGATATCGGCAAAATCCTTCGCAGCAGGCGGCTGGAGCTGGGCATGACGCAGGAGCAGGTCGCGCTGAAGCTCGGGATGAGCATTCACCAATACCAGCGTTATGAATACGGCGAACACAGGTTTCCGAACATTCCGATGAGGATCGGGCTTCGGGTCTGCAACGTGCTTGAGCTCGACCCGTTTGAGTTATTGCCGGTCAGCAAAGACGAATAAAACAGCAAAATCCGCTTTCCGATATTATCAGAGAGCGGATCTTCTTTTTTGTCAAAACGTAACACATGTCCACTAAAATCTTCGCATCAAATTTTCACCCCAAAACACGTCTTTACCGACGTAGACGAGCTTTCATATCTATGGTATATATGTACTTACCAAAATGGTATAAAAGTAACTGTCGGAGGGAGGTTTTGCATGATTGCTCAATACACATATTTGGCTTTGGAGGTGAGACTATGGATGACGTCAGGCACGCCGCCGAGGAACGCGCCGCGCGGCCTAAGAAAGCACCTGTAGGCTCAAGCTTCGAGTCGGAACGTCAGCGCGAAAAGAATGCCCTTGTCCGTCAGCTTGACGCTCAGGACGGCAGAAACGTACACAAGATTTCCGCCGCTCCCGAAATACCGGAGGGCGAGCGCGTGCTGCGTGTCGCGGCATATTGCCGTGTATCCACCGATGACATTGACCAGAAGCTTTCCATCCATCTCCAGATACAGCAGTATATGAAGCGTATCAAGGAAAACCCTAACTGGAAATACGCAGGCTGTTATGTCGATGACGGATTCTCGGGCACAAATACAGCGCACCGTCAGGGCTTCCAAAAGCTTATGAAGGACGCCATGGACGGCAAAATTGATATGATTATCACAAAGGCTGTTTCCCGTTTTGCCCGTAACCTGATGGACTGTATCGGCTGGGTGGAAGCGCTGCAGAATCACGATCCGCCGATAAGGGTGTTCTTTGAACAGGAAAACCTCGATACCATGTCACAGACAAGCGGTATCATCCTGTTTGTACTCGCAATGGTAGCGCAGGAAGAAAGCCATATGAAAAGCGAGGCGATTCTACTTTCGCTCGAATGGCGTTTCAGCAGAGGTCGCTTTCTCACCCCTCGCCTGTTCGGTTATGACAAGGTCGAAGTTCCCGATGGCTTTGGCGGCAAAAAGAAAATCCTGTCCGTCAACGAGAGCGAGGCGCGTGTGGTTCGCTGGATGTACTCGACTCTTGTCAACGGCGGCACACCGGAGGAGATGGCAGAGGTTCTCACCGAGATGGCAATCCCCACAGGCGGAAGACGGCGCGACGGTACACTGAACACACATTGGACGGCAGGCGGGATTGTCTCTATCCTGCGAAACGAAAAGCACTGCGGCGACGTTCTCGCGCGAAAAACCTACACGCCGAATTACAAAGATCACAAATCCAAAAGGAACAACGGCAAGAAGAATAAGTATTTTCAGCCTGATCACCACGAAGCTATTGTTTCAAGAGCAACTTGGAATGCGGCACAGCGTATTCTGAACAGCCGGAGATACAGGCGCGAGGGCACTTACCTTCCGATGCGTATAATAGATCACGGCGCTCTGACGGGATACATTTCTATGAACCGTTCTTGGGCAGGCTTTGATTTTGAGGACTATTACCGCGCAGGACAGATTGCGATGGGTATTCTCGATGAAGACCTTGAGGTTGATCTTGAAACGGAATATCTGCCCGAAGCCGGTCGTAAGCTCGGCGGACTCGTGGACGACCACGGCATCTCCCGTATCGCCCGTGACCTTACCGCCGCCGAACAGGAGATCAAAGACGAGCTTGAAGGCAAGGCTGTGGAAGAAGCAGAAGCTGTTGATAAGGAAAACGCCGCCAAGACGTTTCAGGTTGTCAGCGGTAATATGTTCTCCCGTGCCCGCGACCCGGTTCTCTGCATTACAACAACCGGGATTACCTTCAATAAAACCTGTGTGGACAAGTTTCACAAAGTCACGCACATAGAGCTGCTGTTCAATCCGGTGGAGCGAATTATCATCGTGCGTCCCTGCAAGCCCGATCACCCTAACGCAATTGTCTGGGATTCCAAATACAAGAGTGCCGGACCACTGTCAAAAGTGCTGTACAACAGCATGGGCTGGGAAACGGACTACACTTTCCGTATTCCCTGTCAGGTGATACGCAACACGAACATGTCACCCTCGACA
>CAZVSQ010000211.1:0-3017 GCA_964629925.1 uncultured Ruminococcus sp. | reverse complement strand
TAACGCCGTCGGTGCTGACCTTCTCCATAGCCTCGGCAATAAGCTTGCCGATAAATTCGTCCTGAGAGGAAACGGTAGCTACACGCGCGATGTCCGCTGTGCCGGCAACCTTCTGGCTGTTCTTGATAACAGCTTCAACGGCTGTATTGATCGCGTCGGCGATACCCTTTTTGAGCACCATGGGGTTAGCGCCCGCGGTAACGTTCTTCATGCCCTCGCGGATAAGCGCCTGAGCAAGCAGAGTGGCGGTAGTTGTACCGTCGCCCGCTACGTCGTTTGTTTTGATTGAAACCTCTTTTACAAGCTGCGCGCCCATGTTTTCAAAGGGATCGTCAAGCTCGATTTCCTTGGCGATAGTAACGCCGTCGTTTGTGATGAGGGGCGCGCCGAACTTTTTGTCGAGAACAACGTTTCTGCCCTTGGGTCCGAGTGTGATTTTAACTGTATCGGCAAGCTGATCTATGCCCTTCATAAGAGCCTTTCTTGCCTCTTCACCGTATGCGATTTGCTTAGCCATAATTCAATACCTCCAAATAACTTATTCTACTGTGGCGAGAATGTCTGACTGACGGACGATAGTGTATTCCTCGCCGTCGAGCTTGACCTCAGTGCCCGCGTACTTGCCGGCGATCACCTTGTCGCCGACCTTAACATACATCTCGACCTCGTTGCCGTCAACGATTCCGCCGGGGCCTACCGCAACAACGGTCGCGAACTGGGGCTTTTCCTGTGCCGCCGATGAGAGGATGATTCCGCTCTTGGTCTTTTCTTCTGCCTCTTCAACCTTTAATACTACTCTGTCAAGCAAAGGTTTGATACTCATAAAAATAGCCTCCTATTTTGAAATACATTGATTTAGCACTCGCTACCTTTGAGTGCTAATACTATTTTACACCATTTTTTAGAAAAGTCAAGCGAAATTTGACTTTTCCTGATTTTCAATCCAATTATGTCATGTTGTACATTTTTAACAAGTTTTATACGGTAAATATAGGAAGTTTTCAAACATAAAACAGGGACGTGTTTTTCACGTCCCTGAAATCACTAGTATAAAAATCACATTGACTGAACATCCTCGTCGTTGAGCGACTTGAGACCGTTGTCATCAATCAGCTTCTGAGCCTGGGGCACATCGTCAACGCGGAAAACAACATAAGCGCCGAGAGCGTCGGAAGCGGTAAAAGCATACATGTACTCGATATTGATACCCGCCTTTGACAGAATATCGATCACTTTATAAAGCGCGCCCGGGCGGTCAGCCATTTTGACTGCAATAACATCGGTGGTGTTTACTACGGAATCGCTGCTGAGAACCTCTTTTGTTTTGGCGTTGTCGGAGGTTATCATTCTGAGAATGCCGAAATCCTTTGTGTCGGCAATGCTCATTGCGCGGATGTTGATGTCGTTTTCCGCAAGCGTTTTAACGGTTTCAACCAGCTTGCCCTGCTTGTTTTCTACAAAAACCGAAATCTGTTGAATTGCCATGGTGTTCTCCTTTCAGCATTAATCATGCAGCTTGCGGTGGTCGATTACGCGGACAGCCTTGCCCTCGCTGCGGGCGATCGTCTTGGGCGGCACAAGGCGAACCTTGGGGCCGATACCAAGCATTGTACGCATAGCCTGCTCAAGCTTTCTTTCCTTAGCCTGGTTGATCGAAACGATATCCGAGAACTGCTCGGGAGCCATCTCGACCTTTATTTCAAAGGTGTCGGAATTGTTGATTCTGTCAACCTCGATCTGGTAGTTGGGGGTGTAGCCTTCCTTAAGGAGCACGGTTTCGATCTGACTCGGGAATACGTTAACGCCGCGGATGATCATCATGTCGTCGCTTCTGCCCATAGGCTTTGTCATGCGGACATGGGTTCTGCCGCAGGAGCACTTCTCGCGCGAGAGGACGCAGATATCGCGTGTGCGGTAACGGAGAAGCGGAAAGCCCTCTTTGTCAAGGCAGGTGAACACAAGCTCGCCCTTGCTGCCGTCGGGAAGAACCTCGCCGGTGTCGGGATCGATTATCTCAACGTAGAAGTGATCCTCGTTAATATGCATACCCTTTTGTTCCTCACATTCAAAGGCAACGCCGGGGCCGCTGATCTCGGTAAGGCCGTAGATGTCATAAGCCTTGATACCGAGGCTCTTTTCAATGCTGCGGCGCATTTCCTCTGTCCATGGCTCGGCGCCGAAGATACCCGCCTTAAGCTTGTTATCCTCGGGCTTATATCCCTTCTCGGCGAGCGTTTCGCCGATATAAGCGGCATATGAAGGTGTGCAGCAGAGGATTGTAGCGTCGAGATCCATCATAAACTGGATCTGTCTGTCGGTATTGCCTGATGACATAGGAAGCGTAAGGCAGCCGACTTTATGAGAGCCGCCGTGAAGTCCCGCGCCGCCCGTAAACAAGCCGTAGCCGTAGCAAACCTGAACAACATCCTCGTTGGTGCCGCCGGCGGCGACAATAGCTCTTGCGGTGCAGTCCTCCCATACGTCGATATCATTCTGGGTGTAGAAGGCTACAACGCGCTTGCCTGTTGTACCGGATGTTGATTGGATCCTGACGCAGTTTTTGATATCTGTGCCGAGAAGTCCGTAAGGATACGCCTCGCGCAGATCCGCCTTTGTAAGGAACGGCAGCTTTTTGATGTCCTCTACCCCTTTGATGTCCTCGGGCTTGACTCCCTTTGCGTCCATCAAGTCGCGGTAATACTTTACGTTATCGTAAACGTTTTTGACCTGCTTGACGATCTTTTCATTTTGAATTGCCAGTATCTCCTCACGGGAGGCTGTTTCAATTTCAGGCTGAAAATACTTTCCCATTTTTATCACTCCTACTGATTGTTCTATAACCTTTAAGCTAACACATGACACTTTATGTTAATAATTATAACCCAAATCAAAAGCCTTTAAATTGACGCCGACAAACTGAGGCTTGACCGAAACCTTGATAGCCTCTACCCAATTCTCGTAAGGGATGTCAAAGTACTTTGCTAGTCTGCCCATGAGAACGATATTAACGCTCTTGG
>CAZVSQ010000210.1:413-3030 GCA_964629925.1 uncultured Ruminococcus sp. | reverse complement strand
GCTTTCGTTATACACGGTGTGTTTTTTCGGTCACCGCAGGATTGATGATATTATTTCTGTTGAAACCTCGGTTGAAAATGTTATAGATAAGGTGCTCCGGCAACATGAATATGTCGAATTCCTTGTCGGACGCGACGGGGAATTTGACCAGATCGTATCCTCGGCTGTTCTACGATACAAAAAGAAAACCGACGCCGGGAACTGCTCCCTCACTTGGGTCATGCCGTATTTGAAATCGGATTATACGCATAACCGTGAAAACTACGACAGCTATTACGTTTCGGTCGAGGTCTGTGAGCAACCCGCTAAGGTTCACCCGAAATCAGCCATACAAATTCGCAACCGGGCGATTGTTGACCGTTCCGATTTGTGTGTGTTTTATGTTTGTAAAAATCAGGGCGGCGCCTATCAGACGATGAAATATGCCGTAAACCAAGGCAAAGATACGGTCAACCTGTATGATGACAGTTTTGTTTGAACTATGTCTTGAATGTTGCTGGATATATCAAGGCTATTATGGTAAGGTACTTGTCAAAGGAGTTGGAATTATGAGTTTATTTGATGATCTTTACTACGGAAATATAAACATAAGTGAGCGCGAGATCGAAGAAGGCTCGGACGAAAAAGCTGCTCTTGAAGCTGCTGTCGCTGCCGAGAACGCGCTTTCCGAGCAGTTGCCCGATAACCTGAAACCGATGCTGACTGCTTTGGTCTCTGCTCACGATCTCTTGCTTGATGCAACGAGCCGCAGCGTTTTTGAAATCGGGTTCAAGTACGGTATGCGGTTCGCGGTCGCAGGACTCTCGGATTCTAACAAAAAAATTGCACTTGATTTTATGCACGGTATCGTGTATAATGGCTTGTAAGAGGTGGTTACAGATGCTTATTTCTCTTTCGGAATATGCTAATATGCACGGAAAAAGCGGAGATACCATTCGGAGATTTGCCGAAAGCGGTGCACTTTCCAGTGCGCAGAAAATTGGTCGGAACTGGGTCGTTGACAGCGAAGAATGCTATCCGGTAAAGAAAAGAAAAACGCAAAAGCCGTTAACAGTCGTTTCTTTGTTTTCCGGATGCGGCGGAATGGATTTGGGTTTGATCGGTGATTTTGATTTTTTAGGCAAACATTATGATGCAACCGGATTCAAGATCATATGGGCTAACGAAATCAACCCGTCCGCCTGCAAAACTTACCGTGAGAATTTTGGCGACTATATTATTGAAGGAGATATCGAAGAACAATTATGTAATCTTCCCGAATCAGCCGATATTGTTGTCGGAGGATTTCCGTGTCAGGATATCTCAATAAATGGTAAAATGCTCGGGGTCAACGGAGAACGCAGCAGTTTATATACCTATATTGTTGAAGCGGTAAAACGGATTAAACCCAAAGCATTTATTGCGGAAAATGTGGGTGGTTTGCTTTTGAAAAGCAATGAATACTCCTTAAATAAAATATTAGAAGATTTCAACTCCTTGGGATATAACCTTGATTATCACCTATATCACGCGGAAGAATACGGAGTTCCCCAAACACGTGAACGTATATTTTTTGTCGGTATAAAAAAAGAATTCGCTCCCTTTACCCCTCCTGAGGCTTGTTATAAGAATCCGGTTACAGCGTATGAGGCTTTGCATGATTTAGAAGCTCTTCCGGAAAACAAAGAATTTTCACACATTTGGAGCAAAGCAAAAGCCAGCGGTCAGCAGGGAAACCGAAAACTGATTGCGGACAGACCCGGATACACAATGAGAGCTGAATGTCACGGTAATATTCAATTCCATTATTCCTTGCCCCGAAGGATGTCAATGCGGGAAGCTGCTAGGATTCAGTCTTTCCCTGACAGTTTTAAATTCCCGTGCGGACTCCGTGAAACTGAGCGTCAAATTGGAAACGCTGTTCCTCCTGTTTTGGCATGGCATATTGCAAATTCGGTAAAAACTGTAATTGAAGGAAAATAAAATAATGACAAAAAATGAATTTGAAAGCATCCTTGATGAGTGCTGCAAGCGGTTAACTGCTGAGGCTCGCGAGTCAGGGTTTAAAACTTCTGCTATATTTGAAAACAGGGTTAGAGAGGTTCTAAACGAACTAACAGCCGACAACCATGATTTCAATATTGATTTCAATCCGCATCCGCAGGCATTTCCGGATATTGCCATGGGAGAATATGGTGTAGAGGTAAAATTTACACTTAATGATACATGGCGCAGCATAGCAAATAGTGTTCTCGAAACCCAGCGTATAGACGAAGTAAAGCACATATATCTGGTCTTTGGGAAAATGGGCGGAGTACCGGAAGTTCGCTGGGGTGAATATGAAGAAAGCGTCATTCATGTTCGTACCTCCCACGTTCCTCGCTTTGAAGTTGAGCTTCCATCGGAAAAAGCCGAAGTCAAGGAGTCACTTTTCAGGCAAATGGGTGTGCGTTACGATGAGTTTCGTAAATTGGATATGCAAGATAAGATGAAATATATCCGTGCTTATGCAAGAAAAATACATCCTGACGGACGCCTATGGTGGGTAGAAGACCGGGAAGAATCAGACGAACATACAACTCCGATTCAGGCTAGGTTATACACGAATTTGTCGACAAAGGAAAAAACCAAGTTAAGA
>CAZVSQ010000210.1:0-403 GCA_964629925.1 uncultured Ruminococcus sp. | reverse complement strand
TCCGAGTATCGTAAAGTCGGGACGAACCAGAAACAAATATGATGATATGGTTTTGTATCTGCTGACATATCACGGTGTATTGTGCCATCAGGCAAGAGATTTGTTTTCCGCCGGCAGTGTGGCTAATCCAAAAAACGATGATGAAGGCGGGCTATACATAGAACGTGCGCTCAAATTAATCGAGGATGAAATGAGAGAAGCAGCACTCAGAATGGACGATGCTCTGTTTGTTGAGTATTGGGGTGAAAGCGTACCTCCCGAAAAACGAATCGAACGCTGGCTTGAAAAAGCTGATGAATGTGCAACCGGGTGGATTCCGTCCAAGTCATTATTTCAATAATGAACATTAGTGTGTCGTAAGATTTTTATGGCACACTATTTTTTGTAATACACAATCAGCTTT
>CAZVSQ010000209.1:405-3031 GCA_964629925.1 uncultured Ruminococcus sp. | reverse complement strand
TCGTTTTTGAATCTGCGGATAAACTCCTCGTTGTTGAGGAACTCGTCCTTCAAAATCTTGATAGCGACCTCGCGGTCGTCGATAGTATCGGTACAGCGGTACACGTTAGCCATGCCGCCTATGCCTATCAGCTCGTGGATCTCGTAGCGGCCGTCAAGCCGTTTTCCCAAATACTTATCCATAAAAGCCACTCCTTGAATTAATAAATGACTGTGGCGGTGATGTTGTCGTAGCCGCCGCCTTCTTTTGCGCAGTCAATAAGCTTGTTGATAAGAGTCTCTCCGCGGTTTTCGTGGCAGATTTTTACCATATTGCCCGTTGAAACGTGGTTTGAAAGGCCGTCGCTGCAAATAAGCAGCACATCGCCGTAAATAAAGTTTGCCTCGATATAGTCAAGTCTTACAGAGGCTTTGACGCCGAGGGCACGGGTGATAAAGTTCTTGTTGGGGTGGTGCTGAGCCTCCTCGTAGGTAAGCTCGCCGCGCCTTACCATTTCCTGTACTACAGAATGATCCTCGGTAAGCTGCTTTATTTTACCTCCGCGTATAGCGTAGGTGCGGCTGTCGCCAACATGCACCACATGCACCGTGGTGTCCTTTACAAATACGAACTCGCAGGTAGTGCCCATGCCGGCAAGCTCCGCGTCGTGCGCGGCAAGCTCAAAGATACGGTTATTCGCCTGCAAAACTATCTCTGCCATAAGCTCGCCGATCTGCTCCTTTGTCATATCGCTTTTGTACAGGTCGGTGATTTTTTCGCTTATGTATTCAACAGCGGTCGAGCTTGCGATATTGCCGCCGTTAGCGCCGCCCATTCCGTCGCAAACTACCGCCCATACGCAGCTTGGAGATATTATACCGAAACGGAAGTCGTCCTGGTTTTGTGTGCGTACAAGCCCCACATCGCTTTTACTGAAAACTTCCAAGCTATTGTCCTCCCTCAATAAGGTGTTTTCTTCTAAGCTGACCGCAGGAAGCGTTGATATCGCTGCCCAAGGTCCGCCTTACCGTCGCCGTTACCCCGTCGGCGGCAAGTATATTTTCAAAAGACTTCTGCCTTTGTAAATCGCTTTTTATGTACCCAGTACCCTCGACGGTGTTTACCGGGATAAGATTGACGTGGCAGTTCATGCCCCTGAGCTTTCTTCCCAGCTCTTTGGCGCAGGCGTCGGTGTCGTTAACGCCGTTTATCAGCGCGTATTCAAAGGTAACGCGCCTGCCGGTCATGTCAAAATAGTACCTGCACGCTTCAAGCAGCCGCTCCATCGGGTACGCCTTGGCGATCGGCATGGTGCGCGAGCGGATATCATCGTTAGGCGCGTGGAGCGACACCGCAAGGTTGATTTGCAGCCTCTCGCGCGCGAGCTGCTCGATTTTGGGCACGATGCCGCAGGTTGAAAGCGTTATGTGGCGCATTCCGATATTTAGCCCGTTTTCGTCGCTTACGAGCCGCAGAAACCGCAGAACGTTGTCGTAATTGTCAAGCGGTTCGCCCATTCCCATCAGCACCACATTTGAAATGCGGATATTCCGGTCGCGCTGAGCCGCCTCGATCTGAGCAAGCATTTCGGACGCGGTCAAGTCACGCGAATAACCGCTTTTTCCCGTAGCGCAAAAGGTGCAGCCCATTTTGCAGCCCACCTGAGTCGAGATGCATATAGACCAGCCGTGGCGGTACTGCATAAGCACAGACTCCACACATTCGCCGTCGCGGAAAGAAAAAAGGTACTTTACTGTTTTATCATACCTTGAAACAAACTTTTTTTCAATATTTGCAACAGAAATGTAACAACTTGTTTTTAATTCTAGCTTGATCGCTGCCGGCAGGTTGCGCATTTCGTCAAAATCCGTCACGCCCTTTTGCAGCCAATCGCCGATTTGCTTGGCGCGAAACCGCTCAAAGCCGTTGTCGGTCACCCACGCCTCGAGCTCAGAGGGATAAAGCGATTTTATGTCGGTTAAGCTGTTCACATCAAGACTTCATTCCGAACGCCTCAAAAAAAACTCCGTCGGTCCCGGCGGTGTGCGGCAACAGGGTGAGTTCGTATGCCTGCTCGTCAAACGCCCGCGTAACGCCCTCGGGTAAAGCAAGCGGCTTGCCGTAAAAGTCGGGGTGCTCCTCCAAAAAGCGGCGCGTGTTGTCGCCGTTTTCGGCAGGATTGAGCGTGCAGGTGGAGTAGACGAGCGTACCGCCCACGGCAAGATACTGCGCGCTGCGGCAGAGAATTTGATATTGCAAGCCGGGCAAATCAGCCGAGAGCAAATCTTCCTTTGCCCTGATTTCGTGCTTGCGCGAGAGAATCCCCAGTCCGCTGCACGGCACGTCGCAGAGGATTTTGTCCGCTGTGGGCAGCGGCATTCCGGTTGCGCCGTCGCGCTTGTTGGTGACGAGAATATCAATGCCGAGCCGCTTGGCGCCGCCGGCAATCAGCTTTAGCTTGTGGTCGTACAAATCGCAGGCGTACAGCTTGCCGCGGTTTTGCATATACTGCGCCGCGGTAAACGCCTTGCCGCCGGGGGCTGAGCAGATGTCGAGCATAAGGTCGCGCGGCTTGGGAGACAGCGCCTGCACGCACAGCTGCGAGGACAAATCCTGAATATGGAACAAGCCCTTTTTGTAGGCGGAG
>CAZVSQ010000209.1:0-387 GCA_964629925.1 uncultured Ruminococcus sp. | reverse complement strand
CCCTCTGCAGATAGCGCCGTTTTAAGCGCTTCCCTGTCGGTTTTCCGCGTGTTGACGCGCGCGTAAAGCGGCGGTCTGCCGCTGAGATGTTCTAATAATTGAAGCGTGTTGTATTCTCCGTAAGAGTGAAGCCACAGGCGCACCAGCGATTGCGGCGCGGCGAATTTGACGCTGAGATAATCAATTTTATCACGGCGCTCGTCCGGCAGCGTATACGGCTGCTCGGCGCGTGTGATACTGCGCAAAATGCCGTTGATAAAGCCTGCCGAGTGCTGCAGCCGCTGTGACTTGGCGAGATTGACGCTTTCGTTCACCGCCGCGCTGTCGGGCACCTTGTCCATAAACAGCAGCTGGTAAATGCCCATGCGCAGGATGATTTTTGTTTTG
>CAZVSQ010000208.1:0-3053 GCA_964629925.1 uncultured Ruminococcus sp. | reverse complement strand
ACAGTTCGTTTGCACCATCCTGTCTTTAAACAAAACTACGGGCTAAGCGCTTTTTGCGCCTTTTTTCGTCATTACGGAATGCGTCCGCTTTGGTGCGGGCGTTTTTTATTATTTATAGATAGGTGAAAAAATGTATCTTCTTAAAACCTCGGCATCGTTTGACAGCGCTCATTTTTTGAGCGGCTACAACGGAAAATGCGCCAACATTCACGGCCACACATGGAAAATCGAAGTGACCGCGTGCAGCGATTCGCTTATTGAAAACGGCGAAAAGCGCGGAATGGTTATAGACTTTTCCGACCTTAAAAGCGCCGTGCGCGCTCTGGCAAAGGACTTTGACCACACGCTTATATATGAAAAGGACAGCCTTATGCCCTCTACCGTTGACGCGCTGAAAAGCGAGGGCTTCTCGCTTAAAGAGGTAAGCTTCCGCCCCACCGCCGAGAATTTTGCCGAACATTTTTATAATTCTCTTAAAGAACTTTTGCCCGTTAAGAAGGTCGCGGTTTACGAAACACCCGAAAACTGCGCCGAATATGAGGAGGACTGAGTTATGCTGACCGTTGTTGAACGCTTTGTAAGCATTAACGGCGAGGGCGCCCACGCAGGTGAGCTAGCGGCGTTTATCCGCTTTAAGGGCTGCAATCTGGGCTGCTCTTACTGCGACACAAAATGGGCGAACAGCCGCGGCGCTGTCGGGATAGAGTTTTCCGCTGACAGCCTCGCCGACTGGGTAGAAAGCAAGCGCGTTAAAAACGTTACGCTGACGGGCGGAGAGCCGCTTTTGCAGGAGGACATCGACTTGCTCATCACCAAGCTGCTCTCGACGGGGCTGCGCGTTGAGATAGAAACGAACGGCAGCCTTCCGCTTGACCGCTACATAGGCGCGGGCGCAAGACCTGCCTTTACGATGGACTACAAGCTTCCGTCAAGCAACATGGAAAGCGCGATGAGGCGCGACAACTTCAAGCTGCTTTGTGAGCACGACACCGTTAAGTTCGTTGCCGGCAGTATTGACGACCTTGAACGCGCGCGAGAGATAATTGAGGATCATAAGCTGTGCGGACGCTGCCATGTATATTAAAGCCCGGTTTTCGGCAAGATCCGCCCTTCCGAGATAGTTGACTACATGATAGAGCACGAAATGAATGATGTGCGGCTGCAATTGCAGCTTCACAAATTCATCTGGAACCCGGCTGCAAGAGGTGTATAATATGGATACTAAAGCTATTGAATACCACGTTCAGGGCTTGCTGAAAGCTATCGGCGAGGATCCCGACCGCGAAGGTCTGCGCGAAACCCCCGCAAGAGTCGCCCAGATGCTTGAGGAAGTGCTTGAGGGCACCGCGTACTCTAACCACGATATTGCCCAAATGTTCGGCAAGACCTTTGCCGCCGAAAACAGCGGCAGCACCGAAAACGCTGTTGTTATGCGCGACATAACCGTGTTCAGCTACTGCGAGCACCACCTTGCGCTTATGTACGACATGACCGTAAACGTTGCATATATCCCCAACGGCAGAGTCCTCGGGCTTAGCAAAATAGCCCGCATTTGCGATATGGCGGCAAAGCGCCTGCAATTGCAGGAAAGGCTGGGGAACGATATCTGCGAGATCATCAGCGAGGCGGCAGGCACCGGGGACGTCGGCGTTGTTATAAAGGGCTGCCACAGCTGCATGACCGCGCGCGGCATCCGCAACGCCTCGGCTTACACCGTGACCGCAACATACCGCGGCAGGTTCCGCGATGACAAGAGCCTGCAGGACTTGATTGCAGAAAAGTGAGGAAATATGAAAGCATTGGTATTATTCAGCGGCGGCGTTGACTCGTCGACCTGCCTTGCGATAGCCGTGGAAAAATACGGCGCTGATGAAGTGATGTGCCTCTCCGTCAGCTACGGACAAAAGCACAGCAAAGAGCTGGGATCCGCCAAGGCGGTAGCGGCTTATTACGGCGTTATGCTTAAAACGCTCGACCTCTCGCAGATCTTTGAGGGCAGCGACTGCTCGCTTCTGCAAAGCTCCGATAAGGATATACCCTTGGAGAGCTACGGCGAACAGCTTAAAAAGACGGGCGGCGCGCCTGTTACGACATATGTGCCGTTCCGAAACGGACTTTTCCTGTCCTGCGCGGCAAGCGTGGCGCTGTCTTACGGCTGCAAGGAGATTTACTACGGCGCTCACAGCGACGACGCCGCCGGAAACGCTTATCCCGACTGCAGTCGGGACTTTAACGAAAGCATTGACCGCGCGATATATCTGGGCAGCGGAAACCAGCTTCGCGTTACCGCTCCGTTTATCGGAATGAACAAGGCTCAGGTCGTTGAGCGCGGACTCGCGCTAAAAGTTCCGTACGAGCTGACCTGGAGCTGCTATTCGGGGCTTGACAAGCCCTGCGGAGTTTGCGGCACCTGCCGCGACAGAGCAGCCGCGTTTGAGGCAAACGGCGTAACAGACCCACTGATAAAAAGGATTTGACAATGAGAGAAAATGAAAACCTTACCCTTTTGGGCAACAAAAACACAAGCTACTCCTCCGGCTACAACCCCGATGTGCTTGAAGCCTTTGAAAACAAGCACCCGGGCAACGACTACTTTGTAAAATTCAACTGCCCGGAGTTTACAAGCCTCTGCCCCATTACCGGACAGCCCGACTTTGCCGCTATCTACATTTCGTATATTCCCGGCAAGCTAATGGTGGAAAGCAAGTCCCTTAAGCTCTACCTTTTCAGCTTCCGCAATCACGGCGACTTTCACGAGGACTGCGTAAATATTATTATGAAGGACTTGATACGCCTTATGGAGCCGAAGTATATTGAGGTCTGGGGCAAGTTTTTGCCGCGGGGCGGAATATCTATCGACCCCTACTGCAACTACGGCAAAGAGGGAACAAAATACGAAAAACTGGCTTGGGAGCGCCTTGCTCACCACGATCTCTACCCCGAAAAAATCGACAACAGATAACAGCGATAAAGCAGCGTGTCTGTAGGCTCAGCCTGCCGGCACGCTTCAATGCGTGCGGGCGCACGCTTCTGTAACGCTGAAAAATGGCTTA
>CAZVSQ010000207.1:0-3054 GCA_964629925.1 uncultured Ruminococcus sp. | reverse complement strand
AGGCGGTATAATACTATCGCTCTGTCCGGCAATGATCAAATTTATTTGTTGCTGTCAAGCTCTGTAATCAGCTTAAAAAGCTCGGCTATGCGGTCTTTTTCGCCGCTTAAGTACAAGTACCCGAACAGGCATTCCAAGCCCGTAGCGCTGTGATATTCGGCAAGAGTGCCGTTTTTGGCGGTAGACTTGGGAGCGGCGTTTCTTCCGCGCTTATAAACCGCCGTCTCCTTTTCGGTAAGGCATGGCATTAGCTTTGAAGCGAACCGCGCCTGACTTTTGCAGTTCACCATTGCCACCTTTACCTTATTCAGCTCGCCCACGGGACGGTTGGCAAGCCTTACAAGATACTCGCGCACAAGCAGGTCATAAACTCCGTCGCCCACAAAAGCGAGCGTAAGCGGGGAGAATTCATCGGTTTTGTTATGCATATTCCGCTCTACTCCATAAAGTCAAATTCAATATCGTAAATCGAAACGGTGTCGCCGTCCTGCGCACCCTTTTGGCGCAGAGCCTCGATAACTCCGCCGTTTACAAGCACCTTCTGAAAATAGTTGAGGCTTTCGTAGTCGTCAAAATTGATTCCGCGCATTACCTGAAGCAGCCAGTCGGCCTCTACGACGTAAACGCCGTTTACGTTTTTGACGGTCACGGTGTGGTCGTCAAAGTCCTCGACTGTCACAACGGGAGCCGGCTCAGCCTCGTACTTCGCGATAGGCGGAAGCTTTGACAGCATTTCCTGGATTTTTTTCAGAAGCGGATCGACGTCATAACGGATAGCCGCCATTATCGGGAAAAACTCATAGCCCTTATCGTTCACGAACTTCTTGAAGTCCTCGATCTGCTCGTCAGTCGCCATGTCGCATTTATTTCCGGCAACTACCATAGGGCGCTCGGCAAGCTCGGGATTGAACTTTTCAAGCTCGGAGTTGATAGTTAGGAAGTCCTCCTTGGGGTCGCGTCCCTCGCTGCCCGAAACGTCTACGATATGGACGAGCATTCGGCAGCGCTCAACGTGCCTGAGGAACTGATGTCCCAGCCCGGTGCCCTTCCACGCGCCCTCGATAAGCCCGGGAATGTCCGCCATTACAAAGCTTGAGCCCTCGCCCATCGAAACAACGCCCAGTACGGGAGTTATCGTAGTGAAGTGATAGTTTGCTATTTCGGGCTTAGCCTGCGAAACAACGCTTACAAGCGTGCTTTTGCCAACATTCGGGAAGCCCACCAAGCCTACGTCGGCAAGCAGCTTCAGCTCAAGAACTATATCAAATTCCTCGCCGGGAAGTCCCGGCTTTGCGAACCTGGGGACTTGGCGCACGGGCGTAGCAAAATGAGGGTTTCCCCAGCCGCCCTTGCCGCCCTTGGCGACTACATGAGGCTCTTTGTCGGAGATGTCGGCTAAAATCCTGCCCGAGCTCTCCTCCTTGATGACTGTGCCGAACGGAACGCGGATAACAAGGCTCTCGGCATTTTTTCCGTTGCACCTGCCTCCTCTGCCGTTCTCGCCGCGCGGAGCGGCATACTTTCTTTTATAGCGGAAGTCGGCGAGCGTTGAAAGGTTAGAGTCCGCAACAAAGATGATGTCGCCGCCCTTTCCGCCGTCGCCGCCGTCGGGACCGCCCGCCGCAACGTATTTTTCACGGTGGAACGCCACCGCGCCGTCGCCGCCGTCGCCCGCTTTTATGTGAATATTTGCTTTATCTACAAACATTATTTCACCTTCTTATACAAATAAAGGGTGAGTAAAAATACCCACCCTCAATTTAGTGATTATTGCTCAACAGGATAAACGCTTGCGCGCTTTCTGTCCTTGCCGACGCGCTCGAATCTGAGAACGCCGTCGATTTTTGCGAACAGAGTATCGTCAGAGCCCTTGCCTACGTTAGCGCCGGGATGAATGTGAGTTCCTCTCTGCTTAACGAGGATGTTGCCCGCCAGAACCTTCTGACCGTCAGCGCGCTTTACGCCGAGACGCTTTGACTCGCTGTCACGGCCGTTCTTGGTGGAACCCATACCTTTTTTATGAGCGAATAACTGAATGTTGATTTTAAGCATTACCTTACACCTCCGAAATTTTTAAATCAATAAAATCTGCATACTCTTTTGAAAGAGCGTCTAAATGAAGCAGCAGCCCGTTTAAAACTACCTGAGCCGCCTGTGCTTCGGCTTTTGACAGCTTCAAGTCCATGAAACCGTCGTTTACGGTCACAATGCAGTCAAGCCCCTGTACGTCGGTCAAAGTGTTGACAGCCATATATGCCGCCGAGCTTACCGCCGAGCAGATAATGTCGCTGCCCTGCTCTGAAAAACCGGAATGACCGCTTATTTCAAAGCCCGTAACAAGCTTGTCTTGTACCGTAAAAACTGCCCGGATCATTACGCCTCGATGGATGTGATCTTAACCTGAGTGTAAGGCTGTCTGTGACCTATTACTCTCTTCTTGCCTTTTTTTGGCTTGTAAGTGGCAACTCTGATCTTCTTGCCCTTACCGTTCTTTACTACCTCAGCCGTTACCTTGGCGCCCTCAACAAAAGGAGTGCCTACCTT
Source organism: uncultured Ruminococcus sp. (assembly GCA_964629925.1). GTDB lineage: Bacteria > Bacillota > Clostridia > Oscillospirales > Acutalibacteraceae > Ruminococcoides. The sequence goes on along the minus strand of CAZVSQ010000207.1, from coordinate 510 downwards.
GATGCCGTCGTCTGTGCCCAGAGCAACAACGTCGAAAGTCACGGTGTCGTTTGCCTCCGCGTCAAGCTTCTCAATAAAGATAACTTCGTCGTTGGTTACCTTGTACTGCTTGCCGCCTGTCTGAATTACTGCGTACATAATTTCATTCCTTTTTATTGGTCTCGCTATTCACGGGTGAGGCTATAAAGCCTGCTTTTGGGCGCAATTATACCCAACCCGCAATATGCGGCTTATATACTATACCACACCATGTCAAAGATGTCAATAGTTTTATCTAAAATGCGGCAACGCCTCAATTCATTTGCCTTTGGCAAAAAAATTGATTGCCGCGCGATCATTTTATATTATTCTGCAGCTTGCACGCCTTTAACGTGTTCTTCATCAATGTTGCGATCGTCATGGGTCCCACTCCGCCGGGAACGGGAGTTATGTACGAGCACTTGTCCTTGACGTTTTCAAAGTCAACGTCGCCGCAGAGCTTGCCGTTTTCGTCTCTGTCCATGCCGACGT
>CAZVSQ010000206.1:0-3058 GCA_964629925.1 uncultured Ruminococcus sp. | reverse complement strand
AATATCGTGCTTTATACCGACGAAGAAAGCAGGCAGGAGACCGTAACGGTACCGAGCTTCAAGGACTATACTGCCGCCGAGGCAAACAGCGTCGCCGGACAGTATAATCTTAACGCCAGCTTTACCGGCGCTATAAGCTCGGGCGGCAAGTGCGTTGACCAGGATATCAAGGAGGGAACCGCGGTTCCGCCGGGTACGGTTATAAAGCTTACATTCAGCGCGTCCTCAAACGGAGGCTTCAACGATTAGCGAATAAAAGACAATCGACAGAAATTGAAAGGAACGAAAAATAATGGTAGTTTACGGTATTTGGACATTTTGCGCGGCGATCATCGCTTTTGCGATTTCCGCGGCAGTCGGAAAGTTTTTGATCCCATACTTGCACAAGCTGAATTTCGGACAGACGATCCTTGACATCGGTCCCAGCTGGCACAAGGAAAAGCAGGGCACTCCCGTAATGGGCGGCATCATGTTTATTATCGCAATTACGTTTGTGACCCTTGTCAGCACACTGGTATATGTGTTCTTCGGCGAGAGCGTTATTGAACCCATCACCTCAAATATCGCCAGGGAAGCGACATATATTTTCGCCGGTCTCGGTCTTGCTCTCGCAAACGGGATCATCGGCTTTGTTGACGACTACACAAAGGTGGTAAAAAAGCGCAACCTCGGCCTTACCGCTATCCAGAAGCTTATTTTCCAGTTTGCCGTTGCCGGCGCTTATCTTGCGGTTCTGGGCATTTCGGGCTGCGGCACCGAAACTATCATTCCGTTTGTTGAAGAGCCCGTTGATCTCGGTTTCTTCTACTACATCATTTCGGCTATCGTTATTGTAGGCATCGTTAACGCCGTAAACCTCACCGACGGCGTGGACGGCCTCGACGGCTCCATCACCTTCTTTGTAGCCGTTACCTTCATGCTTATTTCAAGCTCGCTTTACAGGCTCGGTATCACCGCGTTCAGCGCGGCCGCAGCGGGCGCGTGCCTTGGCTTTCTGGTGTGGAACTTCCACCCGGCAAAGGTGTTTATGGGCGACACAGGCTCGCTTTTCCTGGGCGGCCTCGTATGCGCACTGGCGTTCGCGGTAAGAATGCCCATTCTGCTGCTCCCTATGGGTATCGTGTACCTGTGCGAGATGTTCTCGGTCATTCTTCAGGTCGGCTATTTCAAGCTTACCCACGGCAAGCGTCTGTTTAAGATGAGCCCAATTCATCACCATTTTGAAATGTGCGGCTGGAGCGAGATCAAAATAGTAGCGGTGTTCAGCCTTGTTACCGCTCTGTTCGGCGTTATCTCATTCCTGCTTGTCACCTTCGGTGTAAAAAATATTATATATTAAAAGTAATTTGCAACTCTCAGCAAGGGAGGAACAATTTTGGCTCCAAATAAAAAAATGATACTGCGCGGCGACGTCAACAGGATCTATGACGACAAGTACCGCAGCAGCCAACAGGCGAAAAAGGAAAAGCTCTTTATCCGCCCAACGCGTCAGCGCAAGCTGAAAAACGCGAAGTGGTTCTCGGTGGGAATGGGAATCGACCTGCCGTTTTGCCTGCTGATACTTATTCTGCTTGTTATCGGAACGATAATGATGTTCTCGGCAAGCTACGCGTTTGCGTATTATACTGTGGGCGACAGCTTTTTTTACCTTAAGCGTCAGATAATCTTTATCGTGCTGGGTATTGCCGCTATGGCGGTCATGTCGTTCTTTAACTACAATAAACTGCACAAGATCGCGCCGATAGTTTTGGGCGTGGCGTATTTTTCGCTGCTGCTTGTGCTTATTATCCCGTCGGTAGAGGGCGGCGTAAAGCGCTGGATCCCTCTTGGAATATTCAACCTTCAGCCGTCCGAGATCGCCAAGTTCGCTGTTATTCTGTTCTTTTCGCACTGGGCGAGCAAGTATTACAAGGTCATGCAGCTTCCTAAGTACAGTATTCTTCCGGGCGTTATTGTGTTCGGTACTATCGCGGGGCTTCTGCTGCTTGAACCGCACTACTCCGGTATCGTAATTGTCGGCGTGCTGACGGTAATTATGCTTTATATCGGCGGAATGATAACAAAATATCTTATCATTGGCGGAATAGCGCTGGGCGCTGTCATTCTGCTGCTTGCGGTAACGGGCGGACTTTCCTACGCTATGAGCCGTATGGACGGCTGGGGCCAGGCGCTGTCAGCCGAAAGAGGAACCGATCTGTGGGATCAGACCTGGCAGACGCGCAACTCGCTTTACGCTATCGGCTCGGGCGGTCTTTGGGGGCTCGGGCTGGGACAGTCAAGGCAGAAGTTCCTGTATCTTCCGGAGCCTCAGAACGACTTTATTTTTGCTATCGTTGTTGAGGAGCTGGGGCTTATCGGCGCTGCTATCATCCTGCTTATTTTCGCCCTGCTTGTATGGCGCGGGATCACCCTTTCGCTCCGCTCAAAGGATAAATTCGGCAAGCTGCTCGGCATCGGCCTTACGTCGCAGATCGGCGTCCAGGTAGTGTTCAACATTCTGGTTATCACCGACTGGCTGCCAAACACGGGTATCAGCCTTCCGTTTTTCAGCTACGGCGGCTCCTCGCTTATCATGCTTCTGGCGCAGATGGGCATTGTCCTCTCGATCTCCAGAACCGCCAACATAGAAAGAACGTGACGTTCTATCCAGCGCGCCTTTGGAAAAATCGGCATGACAAAAAGCTCGGTATAACGGCGCGTCAAATATCGCGGGAACGGAAGTTTTGTTTATTGCAAACGTTTGATTCGCGTACTGCCCTCCCGCGGCAACGGGCGGCGCGTTAAATCTCGCGTTATCTCGCGGGAACGGAAGTTTTGTTAAATGCAAACGTTTGATTCGCGTACTGCCCTCCCGCGGCAACGGGCGGCGCGTCAAATCCCGCGGGTTGAGAAGTTTTGTTAATTGCATACTCTAATTCGCGTGCAGAAACCTATCCGACAATTTAATTCCGCATTCCGAATTAACTCCACACTAACCACTGACCACTAAAACAACACAGGGGAATATTATGAAAATCTTACTTGCAGGCGGCGGCACCGCCGGTCACATCAATCCCGC
>CAZVSQ010000205.1:2433-3090 GCA_964629925.1 uncultured Ruminococcus sp. | reverse complement strand
ACTGCTGTTACTCCCGTTACCGCACATTCACGAAACCAATAATCCATCTTATCAACACACACATTTCTTACTGGCAGAATAAAAGAAAACTGCACCCTACTGACAAAGTGCCATGTAGGGTGCAGTGATAAGAAGTTGTCTTTTATTTTTGAATTTATCTTAGCCAAGACAGACATTCTTCTGGATGGTATCTTCCAGTTCCTTAGAACCGATACCGATATATCTCTGGGTCACGTTTACACTGGAATGCTGGAGCAGGGTTCTGACCAGTTCGATATTGTAATGATTATTCACATACACGTTTGTGGCGAAGCCTTTGCGGAAACTGTGAGAACCTACCCCATCAAGAGCCAGATAAGAGCATACTGCCTTCAGATGCTTCAATACTGCACGCTCGGTTATGGGGAACAGCTTCGTCTTGGAAGAAATATGATTCTTGTAAGCATAATCCAAAACAAACTGATACACTTCATTCGGCACTGTGAAATTGCTATACTTATTAGTCTTCTGCTCATACATATCCAGACGATACCGACTGCCATCTTTTACAAAAGAATCCACTTTTAATTGCAGGATATCCCCAACACGCAAGCCCAGATTATATTCCAACACCAACACTGTGGCAATACGCTCATTGGGCTTATACTGCACACCTTC
>CAZVSQ010000205.1:0-2423 GCA_964629925.1 uncultured Ruminococcus sp. | reverse complement strand
TTCATGCATAAATCCATTCTTCATAGTTGATATAATCAGCTTGTAGGTATCTTCATCGATTGCTCTTGTTCTCTTATTCATCACACCAACTCCAATCAAATATCATCACAGACCAACCAGTAAAGGTCAGCCAAAATATGCCAAGTTCCAATAACTACACCAAGATAGTTCCTTAAAATAACTGCCACCACCACAGAACCCACCAGTACCGCCATAGTTCCTAAACCAGTACGAATAAGCACTTTGTTACGAAGCCGTAATTCGCCCAGTTTTCGATTTTTGCCCCACAGTGGCAGAAGTACCCACCCAAGACCGTAATACGCAACGTATGGCCTCGTACAAAGCCACGTGCCCCACAGACGATACCCCAAGATGCTCAAGAACCACGCTTCAGTACACCATCAGCAGAAAACATATGTGCCAGAATATCAAGGTTCATCAGCTCAAAGCACCGATAGGTATACTCCCACTGGGAATCACTTCACTCAGCAAAAAAGCTGAGTGAAAGCCTCTGGCAGATTGCAAGCGTGGCAAGTGGAAAAATGCTTCGCATTTCGCCACGCCGCACCAAGAACGCATTATGCGTTCTTGATTATAAAACCTTGTGCCATCATTCCCTTTGCTTTCTGCTCACTCTCCACCATACTGGCAATGACTTTTGCAACTGCAGGTCTCCACTGCTTACCATTGCCAATATCAAGATAAGGTTCAGCTACAAAATGAAGAATGATACCCCTTTCATGACAGAACCTTGCAAAAGTATACACCTGCCGAAGCGATGCAAATCGATTACAGCTAACGGTATAAACTACATCTCCACTCTGCAGAACCGATATAAGTGCACCAAGACTTCCAGCACTGTAAATGTTATTCCCCCGAATCTTCTTACTTCTGAAAAACACCTTTGTTGTCTCATCATCCAGTGATGAAATAAAACCATATACTATAATTTTCTACCTCCGATTATTGATAGAAAACTTATGCCTATATGCGTCTTTCTGAAAACAGTCTGTAGTTTCCAAAGTTCCTTAAAGTCGGCAGGAAATGTTTAAAAGACTTGTTTAAATTTATACACCTTTTTCATCTTAATTCTTGGTCGCACGCATCATTCGTCATAAAAACACGCAAAAATCGGTAATAAGCAAAATTTCATATAAACCATACCAACGAAGAAATCTGCGGATTTATGGAACTATACAGTACCGGTGGATGAGCAGGTTATTGAAGATATTAGTTTGTTTGATATTTGAAAATTCAGAATGAATCAAAACAGCGGTGTGATATTAAGAAGTTCAGATTAAGATTGGAGAATTTTGATGGTATCAACGGATGATGATTTGAGATTGCTGGGGATTGTCAGTCATTATCTTAATTGTCTGTATTTATGAGACCCCAGCGAATTGTCAGTAACCTGTCTGTGAATGTCATAATCCATCTTGAAGTGAAACTTAATTGCAAATAAATCTTGAAAACACTTGTCTTACTATGGGTTCAGTGCACATTCTGGCAGTTCTGTGCCATAAAAATGAGCAAACGAATATTCTTCTTATACCACTACAGTATGAAGGAATTTAATATAAATCCTCGTATCGAAATGATGATGCAAGTTTTAACGTTTCTTACATAAAATCAAATAATATAAGGTTTTCAAACACTTATTAAAACATCAGTTCTGTGGAACAGCTATAATTCTCCATTAGCAGAAATGCCGATATTATATGGCTTTTCCAGCATAGTCTAAAAACTTTGTCCGACACTTTAGTCTGGATGCATTAAATTGAATATCCTGCCCAAACTGCCAGTGTACTCCATCTTAATTTACCTATATGGTTTAATATCGTTATCTCCATACTTATTTATATGTTTCATTTCAAAATTTACAATCAGTTGCTCCCGATGCCGTTTATCAGGCAGTCTGTAAGTATCTTCAAAATTCAGCACAAAGTGATTGTTGGAACGATACAATTTACGCAGTTCCTTCTTTGCCTTTGAAGATAATGCAAATTTGCCTTTATGGGATTTCAACATCTCCGCCAAGTCTTTATGGTCTTGTGCCGAAAAAACATAATCATAATACTCTTCTGTCCCCAGATACGGACAGTCTGCATAGACAAATATATCCTCTGCATCATAACTTTTCAGCACCTTACGAAAATCTCGATTTAGAATCTCCACATTCTGTAGACGCTTAGATAATTGCAGAATCCACTGAATGCTATTATGATAATCTTTCGCTCTGTTTGTACCAGTAGTTGTCGAAATAAGAAATAATGGATTATCCATCCTGCCTCTATATGCACCGAAACTTACATAAAAATATGCGACCGCCCTATGCAAATCCGATAGGGTACTGCCAGACTGCAACTCTTCTTTACATTTCTGAAATACCAGCTCGGAATATGGTAATTTCATGACCTCGCTTA
>CAZVSQ010000204.1:0-3113 GCA_964629925.1 uncultured Ruminococcus sp. | reverse complement strand
ATGAAAAAAATAATGCTTGTTTTTGGCACCAGGCCCGAAGCCATAAAAATGTGCCCGCTTGTAAACGAGCTGAAAACCCGCAAGGGGCTTAAAACGGTTGTGTGCGTTACGGCGCAGCACCGTCAGATGCTCGATCAGGTGCTTGAAACCTTCGGCGTAGTTCCCGACTACGACCTTGATATAATGAAAAACCGTCAGACGCTGTTTGATATTACCGTCAATATCCTCGGCAGTATCAAGGAAGTGCTTGAAAAGGAAAAGCCCGACGTCGTTCTGGTTCACGGCGACACAAGCACTACCTTTGTAACTGCGCTTGCGTGCTTTTATCTGCAAATTCCCGTCGGCCATGTCGAGGCGGGACTGCGCACATACAATATTTACTCTCCGTACCCGGAGGAATTCAACCGTCAGGCTGTGGGAATCGTATCTCAGTTTAATTTTGCGCCCACGCAGCTTGCCGCAGACCACCTTATAAAAGAGGGCAAAAAAGCCGACACCATATATATCACGGGCAATACCGTTATCGACGCCATGCAGCACACCGTAAGGGAGGACTACACCCATCCCGAGCTTGACTGGGTAGGGGAGGACAAGCTGATTTTCATTACGGCGCACAGGCGTGAGAATCTCGGCGAGCCGATGCACCATATGTTCCGCGCTATTCGCCGAGTGCTTGACGAGCACCCCGACTGCAAGGCTATATATCCCATACACATGAATCCCGCTGTACGTCAGGCTGCCGACGAGGAGCTAAGCGGCTGCGACCGTATCCACATAATCGAGCCTATCGAGGTTTTTGACTGCCACAATTTTGAGGCGCGCAGTTATCTTTGCCTGACCGATTCGGGCGGTATCCAGGAGGAATGCCCAAGCTACGGAGTTCCCGTTCTGGTAATGAGAGATACCACGGAGCGCCCCGAGGGCGTAGACGCGGGCACTCTTAAGCTTGTCGGTACCGATGAGAAAACAATATACACAAGCTTTAAGAATTTGCTTGAGAACCGTGAAGAATACAACAAGATGTCTCACGCCTGCAACCCTTACGGCGACGGACACGCGTGCAAAAGAATAGCTGATGTGCTTGAGAACGGGACTTATGAGCCGTGGGCACAGTAACAGCATTTTGTATAAGGATTTTTAAACACGATGAAAACAGAATTACTTTGTCTTTATCTTATGAAGTGCGCGATAAATTCGCAAAAGCCGGAACCGATCACTCCATTTGATATAGGCGCTCTTTGGAGCTTTACAAATCGTCACGCTGTTACCGCTGCGGTTGCAAAGACGCTTTTAGACAATAGAATAATTCAGGATAAAAAATGGCTGTCAAGGTGGCAGGAGGCTTTGCAGAGGAACATCAGACGCACCATGCTGTTTGACGCGGAGCGCTCTAAAGTCGAGAGCAGCCTTGATTCGCTCGAAATATGGCATGTGCCTTTAAAGGGGATAATTATAAACAAGCTTTATCCGAGCTTTGGTCTGCGCGAGTTCGCCGATAACGATTTTTTGGTTGAGGGCGGCCATGAAGAGGAAATCAGGAAGATGATGAGGGATATCGGATATTCCGACTTAACTTCCTTTGAAACTGACGATTCGTTCAGGAAAAACAGGATCCTGAATATGGAGATTCATTACAAGCTGTTCAAGAACAGAAAAAACTACGAGGTGTTCAACGAGTACTATAAGGACATCAAATCTCGGCTCGTTCAATACGGCGACTCTCCTTATTCGCTCAGGCTTACCGATGAGGATTTCTACGTTTATTTTATAGTGCACGCATACAAGCATTTCAAAAAAGCCGGGATCGGTATCAGATTATTTGCCGATGTTTATGTCTATTTAACAAGTATTAAAATGGATAACGCCTATGTGAAAGGCGAGCTTAGAAAGCTTGGGATCGCTGATTTTGAAAAAACGGTCGTTTCTATTTCAAATAAGATCTTCTCACCGGATAAAGAGTTTTCCGAAGAAGAGCTTACCGGTGAAGAGACCGTTATGTTCAATTCCGTTGTCAATGCTCATACTTACGGCTCTGTTGAGATTATGACGGAGAACAGGTATTCCGAATATGTATCGGAAAGCGGAAAAAACGGAAAATCCGGATACTATTTCAGAAGGCTTTTTCCGAGTATGGAGGAGCATAAATACGCGCATCCGTTCATTTACCGTCACAAGGTCCTATATCCCGCCTTTTATATCTACCGTCCGTTCCGCGGACTTGTAAAAAACAAAAAAGAGATTTCAAAGGAAATAAAGGCTGTTAATCAAATCAAGAAAAATAATGAAAAAAAATAACGCTCTGTCCGGTATTATTCAGCCGCGCAGAGCGTTCGCTTTATTCAAAAACGAAAAAATATTGCTTTTTACCGCATTTTGTAGTATAATCATATAATAAGTTTTTAGTACGGAGGAATGTGTCGTGTCAAAAAGAGCGCTTGGTTTTCTTTTGGCTTTTATTATCACAACCTCAATATTCACAGCCTCTGTTTTAGCCGCAAAGGGTGAGGAAATACCCGACGGGTCGGCTCCTTCATATTCCGCTGACGGATCGGAAAACGGCGCGTCTGATCCTTCGGTGTCGGCACCTCCCAACACAGTGTCAACAGCGCGTTTTCCCGCGTTGTCTGTCTCGGTCATTTCAAACTATTTCGGCAAAACAAATGCCGACTACAACGAGTACACAAAGGAGTTTACCGTCAGATTTACCTTGCAGTCGTCAAAGGCGCTGCTTTCGGCAAACTGGGTGCTGTCTTACGACAGCGAGATACTGAAAGTCGATCCCGCCAAAAACACCATTGATTCAATTTGCCCGATAATGAGCAAAACCGCTTCCGTAAGCTTTGACGACAAAAACGGACTTATTGAGTTTAACGCGACCGATTTGATAATGTATGACTATACGATACGCGAGTCCGACTTTGTAAAAATCGTCTTTGATGTGCCTAAGCTTATTCCAAACGACACAGAAATCACAAAGGTCGATTTATCGGTCGACGAACTGTGGGTTTCCGAGCCCGACTCAAAAACGGGTATGTCGCTTACAAATAAAGAGGTCTGCCTTGTGAAAAACGGAAAAGTGATGAATAATGCGCGTACAAAAGATGTAAGCGTTT
>CAZVSQ010000203.1:0-3119 GCA_964629925.1 uncultured Ruminococcus sp. | reverse complement strand
CGTTGTACGACGGTATAGGCAGCGGTTGTGATTAGCTAAAATTTTCGTACCTTTGTCACATTCTCCGGTGCCTGTGGGCACATTCTCCGCCTATGGAAAGCTTTGATTCAGCATTAAAGCTTCTGCAACGGCTGGGCAAAAATTGATGTAATATAAGAAGCAAAACTAAATTCAGGGAGGCGGCTTCCGCTTCCCTGAAATCACTTAAACCAAAGAGGTGATTTATATGCTAAAAGGTATCGGCGCTTCCGACGGTATAGGTATCGGCAGAGTTATGATAATTGCCGAGCAGTCGCTGGAATACACGCCAAAGCAAATAACCGACGTTGACGCGGAGCTTGAGCGCTATCGTGCTGCCGTGGATAAATTCTGCGACAACACCGTTGAGCAGGCAAACGCTATCCGTCAGTCTACGGGCGATAAAGAGGCGGAAATCCTTGAAGGCCATATCGCCATTATCCGCGACCCCTTCATGGGCGGTGAAATCGAAAACCTCATTAAAGCAAATCAGTGCGCCGAGGCTGCGGTCGACCAGATTTGCAAAATGTTTATAGATATGTTCTCGGCAACGGGCGACGACCTCACAATGCAGCGCGCGGCCGACGTGCGCGACATCCGCGACGGAGTTATCGGTATCCTGCTCGGCGTTCAGGAGGTAAAAATCAGCGACGCTCCTGCGGGCACGGTGCTCGTTGTAAAGGAGCTTACCCCCTCTATGACCGCAGGCATTAAAAAGGAAAACATCGTCGGTATCGTGACCGAAACAGGCAGCCAGACCTCGCACTCGGCTATTCTTGCGCGCGCGCTTGAGATCCCGGCTGTTCTCAGCGTTCAGGGAGCCGTAACTCAGCTTTCGACCGATGAGCTGATCATCGTTGACGGAGCAAAGGGCGACGTTATAACCGCGCCCTCGGAAGAGCAGATAACTGAATATACAAATAAGCGCGAGGCGTTCCTGCGCGAACGCCGTGAGCTTGAGAGCTTCCGCGGAAAGGTGACCGCGGGCGCTGACGGAATCGAGTATGAGCTGTTCTGCAACATAGGAACCCCGAAGGACGCCGCAAAAGCCGTTGAAGCCGACGGCGAGGGCGTTGGACTGTTCCGCACAGAGTTTTTGTTTATGGACAGAAACCAGCTTCCCACCGAGGACGAGCAGTTTGACGCGTACAAACAGGCGTCGCTCATCTTAAAGGGCAAGCCGTTGATCATCCGCACCCTCGATATCGGCGGCGATAAAGAGATCCCGTATCTCGGACTTGCAAAGGAAGAAAATCCGTTCATGGGCTTCCGCGCTATCCGCTACTGCTTAAAGAACCGCGATATGTTTAAGTCGCAGATAAAGGCTATCCTGCGCGCCAGCGCTTTCGGCGACATCCGCATAATGTTCCCGCTAATTACGGCGGTCGAGGAGCTGCGCGAGGGCAAGGCGCTTGTTGAGGAGGCTAAGGCAGACCTCAAGGCGTCGGGTATCGCGTATGACGAAAACATCAAGGTGGGCGTAATGACCGAAACAGCGGCTTCGGGCGTAATTGCCGACCTGCTCGCAAAGGAAGCCGACTTCTTCAGTATCGGTACAAACGACCTCACGGGCTACACCATGGCGGCAGACCGCGGCAACAGCGACGTGGGCTATCTGTATTCGCCCATGCAGCCCAGCGTTCTTCGCATGATCCGCAGGATCATCCGCTGCGCCGCCGCCGAGAATATCCCGGTAGGCATGTGCGGCGAGGCTGCCGCTAATCCGATGATGATCCCGCTGCTTATCTCCTTCGGGCTTACCGAGTTCAGCGTATCCGCTCCGTCGGTTCTCAGGGTGAGAAAAAACATTTCAAAGTGGACAAAGGCCGAGGCGGACGCGATAGCCGAAAAGGTTATGGCTATGACGACCGAGGCGGAGATCACCGCGTATCTCGAATCCATAGTATAATAAATTTCCGAATCAATTGATTTTCGGACGGGTCCATTGGCAAAAAAAGAAGGCTGCTCAAAACGGGCAGCCTTCACTTGCGTTTATTGATTATTACAGATTTTCAACGATGTCTCTGGTATCTCTTGCGATTACCATTTCCTCGTCGGTGGCGATAAGCTCAACTCTGATTTTTGAATCGGCATTTGTAAGCATACCCTGCTTGCCGTGGATAGTGGCGTTGTTTACGTCCTTATCAAGCTTTACGCCCAGGCACTCAAGATAGTCGCAGACCTTTTCGCGGAGGATGGGCTGGTTCTCGCCCAGACCGGCGGTGAATACGATAGCGTCGCAGCCGCCCATTGCTACATAGTAGCTTCCTACATACTGGGCAATCTGATAATAGAGCATCTCGTGAGCGAGCTTTGCGCGCTCGTTGCCCTCGTTTTCGGCGGCGGTAACGTCTCTGTCATCTGAGGAAACGCCCGAAACGCCGAGCAGACCGGACTTCTTGTTGAGAATGTCTGACATTTCAGCCATGCCAAGGCTTTCCTTTTCACCGATAAAGGTAACGACCGAGGGGTCGAGCGAGCCGGAGCGTGTGCCCATCATAAAGCCGCCCAAGGGAGTCAGACCCATGCTGGTGTCGATAACCTTGCCGTTCTTGACAGCAGTAATCGAGGAGCCGTTGCCGATGTGGCAGGTGATGATTTTCAGCTCTTCAATCGGCTTGCCCATCAGCTCAGCCATTTTTGCGCTGACATAGCGGTGAGAGGTGCCGTGGAAGCCGTACTTTCTCACGCCGAGCTTCTCGTAGTATTCATAGGGAACGGCGTACATGAACGCCTTTTCGGGCATGGTCTGGTGGAAGGCGGTGTCGAATACCGCGACCTGGGGAACGTCGGCGCCGAAGACCTCGGTGCAGGCGTCGATGCCCTGGATATGAGCGGGATTGTGGAGAGGAGCAAGCGGAGAGAGCTCCTTGATCTTCTCGATGACGTCGGCGTCGATGAGGACGCTGCGATCAAAATAAGCGCCGCCCTGAACCACTCTGTGACCGATCGCGGAGACCTCGGAGAGCTCCTTGATCGTGCCGAACTCGGGGTCGAGGAGAGCTTCCTTGACGGCGAGGAACGCCTGGGTGTGGTTCTTCATCTCGGCGGGGCGCTCGATCTTCTGACCGTCGGGGGTCTTGAAGCCGATAAAGGCGCCG
>CAZVSQ010000202.1:0-3123 GCA_964629925.1 uncultured Ruminococcus sp. | reverse complement strand
AAAAAAAGCTTAGTTTAATACCCTTAAATCGAGTTTTAAACTAAGCCATATAAATTTATTATATTTACTTATTCAATGTTTGTATCTTCTGTTTCTTCTGACTGCTTAACATAAAACGGCTCGATACCCTTGACGGCGTTTCTTGCGAATTCCATTGTAAACGGCATAAGCGTCAGCGCGTCGTCATCGTCGATATAGGGCTTTGCAACGTCGGCTATTCCCTCAAAGGTGCTGTTCATGTCGCCGATGAAATCAACAACGATGAAATAGCCCTTCTTGCCGTCCTGCTCTATCATTCTAAGGAAAGCGGCGTTTACCTGCGGCTCGGTGCTGAGGTGGTTTATAAGAGCCGCCATGAGGTCGATAGGATACTCCTCGGGCTCGCCCACCTTTACCTGAGCGCCGTTTGCTATGGTGTTCTTCTCACGGCGCATGTAGTCAAACTGCTGCTTTATGGAAATCACCATGGGCTTGGGGAAGGTAACGCTTTTACCGAAGGCGTTTATTACAAAGCCCTCGGTGTTTGACTTGGGATCCATTACCATGCCGGCAAGGCTGTCAAAGTCGGTGACGACCTTATGAGAGCCTACGGTGCCGTTCCATTTGTTCATCTCGTCGATGTCCGTAAACACCCCGAAGAACTTTTGCTTTGTCTGGTTGTTTTCAAGCAGCCTGAACTGAACCTGCGTTGACTGCCCCATAACCGTCTGGCCGTTCTGGGTGTGGGCGTTCGGTATCTGCTTAACATTCGCGGGCAGAATGAACCGCGCCTTGACTACCTCGGTGATCATCGCGTCGATATTCTCTTTGCTGCCGTCAGCCTGCATTTTTTCGATAGCCTCAACAAGCTTGGGGTTCTTTATTTTTTCGGCAGGCACTTTGCTGTTTTCTACTTTTAAATCGCTCATTTTAATATCCTTCCGTAATTATTCTGCTTTATATACTTTTTTAGCCTCGACCTTAAGCCCCTTCTGATTCCTGCCCGGGTACTGCTCGCTGTCAGCAGCGTCGCCGTCATTGAATATGATAAGCGGGTTGTCCCAGTCGGTTTTAAAGGTGTAGCTGTATTTGCCGTCGGACTCTTTTTTCATCTGATCGCCCGGCCAGTCACGGTTATAGTCGTCATCGGTATTATAGACATAGGCGTAAATGTCGTCTGCCCAGTCCTTCGGCTTTTCAAAATAGACTGCCTCGCCTTTCGGGATTATGTAGTTATCCTCAAAGGTGAACTCCACGCGCTCGTAGGTTTTTATTCCGTCGCTGTTGTCGGCGCGGAGTTCAACCTTGACTACATCGCCTTTGTCGGGCTTATTGATCGTGATCTTGTCGCCGTTTTTGAACTCGGTTTCCTCCGAGCCGTCAATGCTGTAAGTGCCGCTTTCGGCGTTTTCAAGCGTAAGAGTAACGTTAAGGCTGCTATTGTCGGTTTTGAATGCGGTGTCCTTTGCAACGCCCGCATTCGCCATCGGCTTGGGAGTGCTGTAGCCGTCGTAGAGCACAACTATGGTGTTCTCACCAATCGGCTTATCAAAGCTAAGCTTGCCGCCCTTGACGGTATAGACAGTGGATTTGTCGACTCTGTCAGTGTATTTGCCGTCGGGCAGATTTATCTCAAAGCCCGATTTTAATTCGTTATCGGAATTAACGATGACCGCGCCCTTTTTGCCTCTCTCAATTATAAGGGCTGTTGAGTCGTTGTCCGGATTGACAAGGGTTTCGTCCTCGCCTATCATGGCGGTGCGGAAGAAGTTGACCGCGCTTACCCTGCTGTCCTTATACATATCGTCGCCCTGAGCGCCTATGCGGTTCATGCCCCACTCGTTTTCGTCGGTACAGTTGTACGGGCGCGAGAAGAACAGCGGAGTGCCGTCCTTGCGGGAGGCGATAATAGCCCAGCCAAGCATTATCTGCTCGTTTGAAAGCTCGCGCCATGTGCCCTCGTTGATGTAGTTATCGTGGGATTCTACCCAGGTGACCATATCAAGCGGAGCGTCGCCCAGCCAATACTCGGAAACTACCGAGGTATCGAGCACTCTATTGACCAAAGCCGAGCGTATCTTGCTGCCGTAAACGCTTGCGGTAGTTCTGCCTACCTCCTTGATGTAATCCTCTATCCTGTCGTTGTCGCCCTGCAAAACCTCGCCGTAAATGAACTTTTTATCGTAGTCCTTTGTATCGGTCTTGACCTTTTCCCAGAAGTCGTTTTTAAAGCCGTCGTCCTCCTTGGGGTCGTCGGACAGACCTATATGCTTGGCGGTGTCGTAGCGGAAGCCGTCGGCTCCGCAGTCAATGCAGTCGTTGATAAATTTGAAGAAGTACTCCTGGAATGACGGGCGCTCGGTATTGATGTCGGGCAGACCGCCCATTTTTGCGGTGGTGCACAAGAGCCTGTCGCCGTAGTCGGAGATATCCTTAGCGTTATTCTTATGGAAAAGCGTGTCAAAGCTGCCGCCGCCCGCCTTTACCAAGTCCTCGGAAACCGAGGCTAGGTCGGGAGTGGTGTGATTGGCGATAACGTCCACGATCACCTTGACGCCGCACTTGTGAGCCTCGTCGCACATCTCCTTGAATTCGTCGCGCGTGCCGAGCTGATAGTTGCCGATCTTAAAGTCGGTCGGCTGGTAATGGTAGTACCATTTTCCGTCGCCGTAAAGCTCCATTCCGCCGCCCTCGCCCTCAAGGCAGGCGTTAACGGGTGAGGTCTGGATAGCCGAGAAGCCCGCCGCAGCGATATCCGGCATGGATTCCCTTATCGTGTTGAAGTCCCAGCTGAACGTCTGCAAAATCGAGCCGTCGGCTGTGTTTTCGGCAAGCGAGGGCTTTTTGCCGTCATCGGATTCTCCGCCCGAATTTGACGAGCTGCTCTTGTTCTCTCCGCAGCCGCTCAGGGAAACCGCCGCGCCCGTCATCATTAAAGCAGCTAAAAGGGACGCTATTATTCTTTTATGCAATTAAAATCACCATCTTTCTGTAAAAATTGTATCAAATTTATTATAACACAAACAAATAAATTTAACAAGAGAAAACCTGAGGTTTTATCCGGCGCGGCCGCCACGCGGCAGGAAGCGCGGGAACGTGACGTTCCATCCAACGCCGCCTTTGGAAAGCTCGGCTTTATCAAAA
>CAZVSQ010000201.1:0-3157 GCA_964629925.1 uncultured Ruminococcus sp. | reverse complement strand
CGAACAGCTTGAAAAGCTGGCAGCCAAAAACCCGAATCAGCCCGAGTTCCTTCAGACCGCTACCGAAGTTTTGACTTCTTTGGCGCCTGTGTTTGACGCGAATCCTCAGTACGAGAAGATGGGCCTGATTGAAAGAATCACCGAGCCCGAAAGACAAATTATGTTCAGAGTTCCGTGGGTTGACGACAACGGCAAGGTTCAGGTAAACCGCGGTTTCCGTGTTCAGTTCAACAGCGCGCTTGGTCCGTATAAGGGCGGCATCCGTTTTGCTCCTTCTGTTAACCTCAGCGTTATCAAGTTCCTCGGCTTTGAGCAGATCTTCAAGAACTCTCTGACGGGTCTTCCCATCGGCGGCGGCAAGGGCGGTTCCGACTTTGATCCGAACGGCAAGTCCGATATGGAAATCATGCGCTTCTGCCAGTCCTTTATGACCGAGCTGTTCAGACACATCGGCCCCAACACCGACGTTCCCGCAGGCGACATGGGCGTAGGCGGCAGAGAGATCGGCTACATGATGGGCCAGTATAAGAGAATCCGCGACAGCTATGACGGCACACTCACCGGTAAGGGCGTTCCTAACGGCGGTCTTGCTGGCAGAGATGAGGCTACAGGCTACGGTATCGTATTCTATGCAAGAGAGATGCTCAAGCACTTCGGTGAGAGCCTCGAAGGCAAGAAGGTTGTTATCTCCGGCTTCGGTAACGTTGCTTGGGGTACAGCTAAGAAGCTTGAGCAGCTTGGCGCTAAGGCTATCACAATTTCCGGTCCTGACGGCTATATCCTCGACGAGGAAGGCGTAACAGGCGAGAAGATCGATTACCTCCTCGAGCTCAGAGCTTCAGGTAAGAACATCTGCGCTCCTTATGCTGAGAAATATCCCAACGCTAAGTACTTCGCCGGCGAGAAGCCCTGGGGCGTTAAGGCTGACCTTTACATTCCCTGCGCAACTCAGAACGAGATCCACACCGCTGATGCTGAGAAGATGGTTGCCAACGGCTGCAAGTTCCTCTGCGAAGGCGCTAACATGCCCACCACAAACGAAGCTATCGAGTACCTCCAGAGCAACGGCGTTGTTGTTGGTCCTTCCAAGGCTGCAAACGCAGGCGGCGTAGCTTGCTCTTGCATTGAGATGGCTCAGAACGCTGAGCACCTCATCTTCTCTGAGGAAGAAGTATTTGCGAAGCTCGAAAACATCATGATTAACATCTTCAAGCAGTCTATGGACGCTTGCCAGAAGTACAACCTCGGCGACAACCTCATCGCAGGCGCTAACATTGCCGGCTTTGAGAGAGTTGCAAAGGCTATGATGTTCCAGGGTATCTGCTAATTTGGTCTTATAAAATCTACCATATACAAAAACGGCGTCCGGCAATAGCCGGGCGTTGTTTTATGCCATAGATTTGTATTGACTTTGGCGTTCACTGAGGTGATCCGTTTTTTATTTGAAGAAGTGGGCGTAAACCGTATTGAAGCAAAACATGATCCCAGAAACCCGCATTCCGGCGATGTTATGAAGAAATGCGGTCTACAATTTGAAGGCAAACACCGTCAGGCGAGCAAGAATAATCAGGGAATTTGTGCTGTAATGAAGTACGCTATACTAAAAGAAGATTACAAAAACATTGTTAAACAATTAACAGATGAGAGCTATGCAAAAATATTTAACTGAAAACATTATTGATCAAACAAACAGAGCATTGTGGGAAGTATGGAACGTAATAGATTGTGTCCCTGAGGATTTATGGAGCCGAGAATACTGTGAAATGCCGCTTTACAAACACATATACCACATGCTGCATTCGCTTGATTTATGGTTTATAAATCCAAATGATAAGTCTTATCAGGAACCTGAAATACATATTAAGGATTTGAATAACCTTGACGTCAAAACTGACAGATTTATTTCAAAAACTGAGATAAAAGAATATTACGACGCGATTAAAATTAAGATTACAGCTTATACAAATTTTCTCAACGATAGCATGCTCATGGAGAAGCCTGCAGATTGCTCACACAGTAAATTCAAACTGATACTCGGACAGTTCAGGCATTTGCATACACACATGGGAATGATAATGGGATTCATTATAGAAGCCACAGGACAATGGCCGGCAGTGCTGGGCTTGGAGCGTCCGATCCCTGAGGGCGATGATTACAATAAGTTCTGCTAAAAACGAATTGCAGAAAGTATAGATGCGCCGTTAATTAAACTATATGAAAAATCAATCCTTTCCAAAGGCGCGCAGGATGAAACGTCACGTTTCCCTCCCCTGAATTATACAAAATATTCATTTTGTATAATTATTCTAATACGGAATTATCCCTCTCTTTTTTTATGATATACTAAAAATACCATTAGATTACTTAAGGATGTTTTATTATGGCTGTACGATTTCAGGACGAATCTTTCCCTATTTTAAAAGAATACTTGTTTTATCAGCAAACAATCCGTCAAAAGTCTCCCAAGACGGTTGACGAATACTTTTTAGACTTGCGCACGTTCTTTCGGTTTATGAAGCAATATCGACAGCTTGTTTCCGCTGATGCTGAATTTGATGAAATTCCAATTGATGATATTGATTTAAAATTTTTGAAAACAATCGATCTCAACGACGCTTATGAATACATGAATTATTTGCAGCGTGAACGTAATAACACCGCTTCCTCACGCGCTCGAAAATGCTCCAGCTTAAAAGGCTTTTTTAAATTCATCAGCAAGAAAAAGAATTATATTGAAAAGGATCCTATCGAAGAGCTTGAAATTCCGAAGAAGAAAAAAGCACTTCCAAAATACTTAACATTAGAACAAAGTATCGAACTTCTTAACGCTGTTGAAGGCGAAAACCGTGAACGAGATTACGCTATACTCACACTTTTTCTCAATTGCGGTCTGCGTGTTTCGGAGATGTCAGGGTTGAATTACACCGATATTCGCAACGACAACACTATTCGTGTTCTGGGAAAAGGAAATAAAGAGCGGATCATTTACCTTAATTCCGCTTGTATTAACGCTATCAATGATTATATGCGTGTTCGCCCTGTTGATGACGTAAAGGATAAAACTGCTTTATTTATTAGCCGCAATCATCGAAGAATGTCCGTAAAAACCATTCAGGCTATGGTATATAAGTATCTTGAAAAAATCGGTCTGAGCGCT
>CAZVSQ010000200.1:2897-3166 GCA_964629925.1 uncultured Ruminococcus sp. | reverse complement strand
GAGGATTTTCACGGCAGATGTTAGCTGCCAAATGAAAGGATTTTCGATTTTGCCGATATTTGGGTTAATTTCCGTAGGGGAGGTGCTTGCCGCCTCCCGAGCATGTTTTCGGCACTCAGAAACATTTCTGCTGTATGTATACATCCGCCGCTGCCGCCTGACAGGGGCAAGCCATGTCACTGCAAATAAAAACAGATACCGTTACATTTACAAATACGGTCGGGCACAAAAGGCATTTCATACAGCAATGTTTGTCACGCCGTTGCAGA
>CAZVSQ010000200.1:0-2797 GCA_964629925.1 uncultured Ruminococcus sp. | reverse complement strand
ATGTTTTTTGTCAGCAGATGTTCTCCAAAGGCGGCTTTGGATGGAACGTCACGTTTTCCGAAAATCCAAATTATTAAGCGCCCTGCCGAAGCAGAGCGCTTTTTCTTACATGTTTACTTTTTCTCGGTAAGGAGTTTGTTGAGCTCCTCCATAAAGGTGTTGATGTCCTTAAACTGGCGGTAAACCGAGGCGAAGCGGACGTAAGAGACCTCGTCCACCTTTTTGATTTCCTCCATAGCCAACTCGCCTATCTGGGCGGTGGTTATCTCGCGCTCAAGGGCGCTCTGGATTTTCGACTCGATGGTGTTTACCATTGTTTCGATCTGCTGAATGGACACGGGGCGCTTTTCGCACGCCCTTAAAATGCCCGCCGTCAGCTTGTTGCGGTCAAAAACCTCGCGTGATTTATCGCGCTTGACAACGATGATAGGCACGGTCTCGATAATTTCATGGGTAGTAAAGCGCTTTCCGCAGCCAAGACACTCTCTGCGGCGGCGTATCCTCTCGCCGTCGTCAGCTGAACGGGAGTCGATTACCTTGCTTTCCTCAAAGCTGCAGTAGGGGCATTTCACAGTCAATCACCTCTGATTATTCTATAAAATAATTATATCATAGAATTATACAGAAAACAAGAACTAATTATTTACAATGTTGTAAGCAGTTTTTTGAGAGTGGAGCGTTGAGATTAGGGTAGCTTCGCTCCGAATTTGTGAATATTAATACGGTCGGGCGCAAAAGGCATTTCATACGGCAATGTTTGTCACGCCGTTGCAGAATGTTTTTTGTCAGCAGATGTTCTCCAAAGGCGGCTTTGGATGGAACGTCACGTTCCCCGAAATTCCACATTCCAAATCTACTAAAAGTTCCTGTACCGCTTTACATCGCGGTTCTTTTTCTTTCTGCTGCGGTGGACTTTTGATGCTATGAAGTAAATCAGTGCCACAAGCGCTATAACGCCCAGAATTATCAAAAACCAGTAGGAGCGGAAAATTGCGCCGACGGCGTCCAGAAACGCCTTGAAACCGCTGTATTCCACCGTTTCGGCAGGGTTGAGGTCAACGGTTTCCACAAGCTGCCTTTCGCCTGTTTTTGAGTCCACATAATACACCGACGCGGTTCCCACCACATCATCGGTGCTGAGCGGCGCTTTTAAATCCTCCTGCACTTCGGTTTCGACCACGACGTTTTCGGGTGAAACGTCCGCGGGCATTATAGTGGTGATGTTTTTGGCAGGTACAAGAGTGATCTTGCTGCTGCTCATCGACGAGCCCACATCGGACTCGCATATAGGCGTCTGAGTCGACTTTAGCGTGGTGAGCTCAAGGCTTGTAAGGCACCAGCGGAACAGCGCGGCGGCGTCGGTAAAGGTGAAGTACTCCTCCTGAACGCCCTCCTCATACGGAGCGCCCAGCAGAACCAGCATATAAGACTGGCCGTCGGCTGACGCGGTGGTAACAAGGCACCTGCCCGCCTGGTCGGTGGTGCCTGTTTTTATTCCCTTGGCGTAGGTGTAGTAGTACTCGCTGTTTCCGTCGATAAGCAGATTCGTTGTGCGCAGAGCGGTATCGTCGCCCTCGCAGGTATAGCTGACGGTGTTTGATATCTTTTGAAAGTTAGGCAGTGTAAGCGCGTAGTTTGTGATTTTTACAAGGTCGCGCGCAGTGGTGTAGTGATTCTTGTTGTGTAGGCCGTCGGGGTTCTCAAAATGGGTGTTAGTACATCCAAGCTCCGCAGCCTTGGCGTTCATTTTTTCTACAAAAACCTTGATGTCGCCGTTGCCGACATAATCGGCAAGCACCATTGCGGCGTCGTTGCCCGAGGGCACCATAAGGCTGTAGAACAGGTCGATAGCCTTTACCTTTTCGCCTATATGGTCGGAGAGGAACGCCGTTGAGCTGCCCGTGCCGTTGAGCTTGTCGAGCACCTTTTTCTTTATCTCGATCCGCGTATTATCTACGTCCTCGATATTCTCGTAGGCTATGATATACGTCATTATTTTGGTGGTGGATGCCGGGTACATCTTTTTGTCGGCGTCCTTTTCGTACACCGTCTGGCCGTTGTCCATGCTGACAAGCAGAACAGACTTTGACTTGGGCTGCACGTCGGTCGGGAAGCTGAGCGCTCCCGCGCCGCATACCGACGCGCCGGCAATGATCGTTAGCGTCATCAGAACCGAAAACAGCCTGACTGCGATTTTTTTCATTGGCGTTTCTCCTAATTCATCGTATTTTGTCCCCCGCGCGTAAACAGGCGGTCGATTTCCGCCTTAAGGAGCCTCAGCTCGTCATTGCGCAGGTCTTTGTATGTGAAAATTATATCGTCGGCGATTTTTTGTGACAGCTCAAGACTTTTTGTGTCGGCAAAGTCGGCTATCGACATCTGCGGAAGTCCGTGCTGGCGCTCGCCGAAGAAGTCGCCGGGGCCGCGCATTTTCAAGTCCTCGTCGGCGATTTTGAAGCCGTCGTTGGTCGAGCACATGACCTCCAGACGCTGACGCGTGACCTGATTCATGCGGTCGCTTATCATCACACAGAAGGACTGCGCATCTCCTCTGCCGACGCGGCCGCGGAGCTGGTGGAGCTGAGAAAGCCCGAACCGCTCGGCGTTTTCTATGAGCATGACAGAGGCGTTCGGAACGTCAACCCCGACTTCGATCACGGTTGTCGCGACGAGTATTTTGTATTCATTCCTGGCAAAACCGTCCATGACGGCGTCCTTTTCGGCGGGCTTGAGCTTTCCGTGAACCACGCCGACGGGTATATCGGGGAAGTACTTTAGCATCAGCTCGGCGGCGTAC
>CAZVSQ010000199.1:0-3183 GCA_964629925.1 uncultured Ruminococcus sp. | reverse complement strand
TAATTTAGCTATTAAGTCAATATCATAAACTAATATTGACACAATATTTTTTAGCCAGTATTATTAATGAAATATAAAATTTGATTTATCAACAGGTGATTTGCTATGATACGATTAAGAGCTTATAAGAAATGTGACGCGGAAAAAATAGCTTCATGGTGCAATGATGAAATCGTGTTCAACTTTTGGGGCGGAAAGCGTTTCGGCAACTTTCCGATTTCAGCTGACATTATAAATAAAAAGTATTTTGACAACAACGGCGATTGCGCGGAGGAAGATAATTTCTATCCGATGACGGCTTTTGACGAAACAGGAGCTGTCGGTCACTTTATTCTGAGATATATTAACGGCGACAATAAGATCCTCCGCCTTGGCTGGGTAATTGTCGACAGCTCAAAACGCGGGCAAAAAATTGGTCATAAAATGCTTGCGCTGGGGCTTAAATACGCCTTTGAATTAATACAGGCAGATACCGTTACAATAGGAGTTATTGAGCAAAATATCGCCGCGTATAAATGCTACCTGTCCACAGGCTTCCGTAAATCGGAAACATTGGAGGATTCATATGTGAACATCAACGGTGAAGATTGGAAAATAGTCGAGCTTGAGATGACAAAAGAGGAATACTTTTCAAAATTTGATATGTAAAACAGAATACAAAAGCCCTTAGCTGCATTACAAACAGCTAAAGGCTTAACATTATAGTGGCAAGTATATACAGAACTGTGATGATTATAGGTAATTATACCATGATAACAAGCTCTTGACAATGTTTCAGCTGCAGGTATGGGCATTACTCCTCCCTGCGGCTGTTTTTCTTATTTAGTCTGTTTTACTTTTTCATTAAACTTCTGAATTCTTTTCTTCATTGCGAAATACTGGCTGAACCAAATGAAGAAATAAATGAAGAAAAAGATCGCGATATAGCCCGCTATACCCCAAAACTTATGCGGCATCCAGTACATACAGTAAGCAATCGGCAACATTGATACGGAGATGACAAGGCAGTGAATAACCGTCTGCTTCAAAAGGCTCCAGTTTTCAATTTCCCAGATAACCGAAGCCCCGCCGAACGCAGCTCCGTATATCAAAGAGCATACTGTTTGAACGATAACGGCGTTGAGCTCATTGCCGCAAAGAGCAGTCAGCTGCGGTACAACGGGATAATACTCTCCCTTATTGATGATAACCGAAATAATAAGCGTGATAATAAAGCTGATGCTTAAACCGATAGGCGCGCCGATAAGGCAGCGCAGAATATCTTTCTTTTTCATAGTTTACCTCCTATAAACCTAAAACCTGTTTTATTTTTGATACATACCGTCTTGAAACATATGTTGCCGTACCGTCGGACAGCGTAACGCAAATCGTACCCGATAAGCTCAAATCGAAGTTGCGCACTTTTTTAAGATTTATAATCTCCGAGTTGGAGATGCGCACAAAGCTGTGCTTGCTGAGCTGTTCCTCAAGCTCGTATAATCTTTGTCTGAGGATGTATTCTTTTCTGCTGACCGAGGCAAAGGTCTTGCCGCCCGCAGCGTAAATACGGATAATGTCCTCGGGCGATAAGATTTCCGCTAAATCGTTGTAAAAGCCCGTAATAACCTCAGGCGTTTTTGATGAAAGCGTATTGAGTATATCATTGACTTCATTCGTCATTTTATCGGTAATAATAATCACCTTTGGCTCAATACATCGTTCATCAATTTTGATTTCTACCTGCATTGTGTTTCCCTCCTTTGTTGACAACAGTATATCACGGGCGCAAAATTAAATCCACCGTTTTTCGATAAGCGGTCGGTTTTTGAAGATAAGTGGTAATTTTTAAAAATAGAGCCGCCGGGCAGGAATTATCCCGCTCGGCGGCTAATGCGTTATCAGTTCAATTCAAACTCGTAGGTATCTCCCTCTGAAGATACAACTATCTTATATTTGTCAACTGTTCCGGTAACGGTGAACTTCATTTCGACGTTATCATCACCTTTAGCGGTGAATTCTGCTTTTCCGTCGGAAAAATCTTCGGTAATGTCCTCATGGATAGAAGCTATGTCCCAATCCAAATAAATTTTATCATTTTCCTTAACAACCGACGGTTCGGGCATTACAGAGTCGTTATTGGTAATTATTTCAAAACCAGAAGGATCTTCTTCCGCCTCTTCACCGTCAATTACCAATTTATCAATCCTGCCGTTGCCGTGATCTACAACGATCTCCTGAGAATCGAGCTTGCCGTTTTCGTCATACTTGTTAACAAGACTTGCTTCCTTCTCTTCACCGTCAACGTTTACGGTAATTAGCTTTTCCACCCATGTTGCTCCCGTTGCGGCATAAACAACGGCGTTGCTGACAACTAACATCATCATTATCGCGGCGGCAACTAAAGCTGCTTTTCTTATTGCGTAAATCTTCTTTTTTGTTTTATTTTCAGTCATATTCTGCACCTTCATCAATAGTTCATCAGATGCGTGGATCTCATCAAAAGCACTTTGATAAAATTCATGATTATTATTATATTTATTCATAGCCACGCCTCCTTTAATGTTTCTTTCAGTGTATTTCTTGCTCTCAAAAGTCTGGACTGAACGCCGCTTTCCGAGATTTTCAGAATATCGGCAATTTCTTTGCAGCTGTAGTTTTCGTAATAATACAGATGCAGTACCGTGCTGTACTTTTTGGGCAGCTTCATTACTTCACTAAACAGTTCCTGCTTTTCTGACTCTATGTATGAAGGCTCTTCATTCAGCTCGTCGATCGAAGTAACATTTCTGTGCCAAAAGGATTTCCACATGTTTTTACATTCATTGATTGCCGACCTGATAAGCCATTTCCTTATGTGTTCATCGTCCTCGAACTGTGTATCTGATTTCAGAAGCTTCAAAAAAGTATTTTGAACGGCGTCCTCAGCGTCGTTTTTGTTTTTGCAATAGCTGAGCGTTGCTCTGAACACGACGTCTGTGTACTTCCTTGCGATTCTGTTAAACTCGGCAGCTTCCATTCATTCCTCTCCTTTCTGAGATGATAGCAGCAAAGCAGGTTTTCTGTTTTGCCGCTTTTGAAAGGCCTTTCACTATAATAACAACTCAAAACGTCAAAAAATCCCAAAAATTAAAAATATTTTTTCAATAACAAGAATACCGTAAAACAGAAAATATAACAATATAAAATGCCGCCGAGCTAAAAAGC
>CAZVSQ010000198.1:0-3205 GCA_964629925.1 uncultured Ruminococcus sp. | reverse complement strand
TCATATTTGCTGTACTATGAAGCTCCCTTTTGGCTTTCTTTATCGCCGTGGGGCTTGCGCCGTAGTACTTGTTGCATGCCTTTGAAAAAAAGTTGTAATGGCAAAAGCCGTTTTTCAGCGCCGCCTCGCCTACGGGAATGTCGTAGGTAAGGTAATCCTCCAGCGCGTGTTCCGCACGCACATAGTTGAGATAATCCTTGAAATGCTTGCCTGTAAGCTGCTTGAAATACCTTGTGATTTGATTGGGATTGTAGTGGATAAGCTCCGCAAGCTCGTTGAGATACATCTTCCGCCGGAAATTGACCTCGATGTAGTTCTTTACCGCTATTGCGTCGCTTTCAAGGCTCCTTCTTTTATTGAGAACAACAGGCGCTTTCTCTATGCGGCACCTTGTCAGCAGCAGCCGCAGCATTTTTGTCAAAAGCGAATATTTTACAAGCGTGTTGTACTCGTCAAAGCTGTTTTGCTCGATAGCCATCAGCTTTTGCATGAGAAGCAGCATTTCGCGCCGCTCCTGCGAACCTTCCTTTAAAACATAATCATAGTTTTCAAACGAATTGAAGAAGGATTTGACAAAAACATAGGAAAAATGAACCGTGAGTATCCTCGCCCTTTTGAATTCGAGCGAATGGACCGTGTTAGAGCCGACAGCAATAAGGTCGCCTGCCGAAAACTCATGCTCCTGATAATCGATAGTCGCGCTCAGCTTGCCGCTCTCCACATAAATCAGCTCGATCTCATTGTGACGGTGCGGTTCGCGCTCGCTCCTGTCCGCCGAACCGTTCGCTATCCTGATACGGGCAGGTAGGTTTTTGTCGTATTTTATCGTTATTTGATCAATCCCCAATAATTTCACCTCCCGTGCCGGCGGGCACTTTCTGCGCCTTTGGATAGCTTTTCATATTATTGAAAACTTCATCAACGGCGAGTCAGCACACCGGTTTTATTCTTTGGTTTTTTGCTCTTTAAGCATCTGATAAGGTGTTTTTCCGTATACCTTCTGGCACTTTAAAACAAAAGTGCGCTTGCTCGGGAACCCGCCTGCGGCCGCCGCGTCCTCAATCGACATGTCCTTATTGAGCAGCGCGTCCATTGCGTGCTCCAGGCGAACCTTCATAACATAGTCCTGAAACAGAACCCCTGTCTCCTGCCTGAAAAATTTCCCGAAGTTTGACGCGTCGACTTCATACATTTCAGCCAGATTTTTAACGAGGATCTCCTCGCGGTAATGCTGCTGAATGTATTCAAGCGTCAATTTGACAAAACGGGACTCCATATTGCCGTCCTTATTGACGACGCTGCGGTTCTCGCACCTGCACTGCACAAACAGCACATGAAGAATATCGGTGATGATAGAATATTGCCGTAAGCCCGGAAGCTCCTTCTCGCTCACCGTCCGTGACAGCTGCCAAAGGAGATTGTGAAGCTCCTCCTCGGCGCCGCTGCCGCCGATCACCTCGAAAACCGTATGATACATGGAATCGTCAAACTGCTGCGCGAATTCATAGGAGATATCGAGGATAAGGCATTTTGCGTTTTCCGCCGCAATACTGTGGCTTTCCGCGGAATTGATAAGTAAAAAACTGTCGGAAGAAACGGTGTTGGATCTATGGCTGACAGTTATATCGACCTCGCCGTCCATCACATAAACAAGCTCGATTTCCTTGTGCCAGTGGGATTCTATGGCAACATTCCCCTGAAAAATCTCGATTCGCGCCGGAAGAGCTTCGTTGTATCGCACCGCTTCAAATCTGCTTTCCACAACGACTCTCCCCCCTGATTTTTTAGCGCAAGATATCGCAGAGTATTCCCCTACACGTTAATCAATTATACCATAAGTTCAATGATTATTCAATACTTTTTCAAATCTTTTTGTTGAAAATTTAGGGTAAAAAACCAATACCAAAAACGATTATTCCGGCAAAGAATCATAGAAGAATAATCATGCTGAAATGCCAATGAGTTATAATAATTATCGCCGTCAAATTCATTGTCATGGACACAGGAGGATTGTATGTCAAGAAAAGGCGAAAATATATATAAAAGAAAGGACGGACGCTGGGAAGGGCGTTATAAAAAAGGTCTTGCGGAAAACGGCCGTACACGCTACGGCTCCTGCTACGGCAAGACTTACCGAGAGGTAAAAGAGAAGCTTGAAATATGCAAGTTTCAAAAGCCCAAAGGCTCGGGCAAAAACAAGCTGTTCGGTACATACTGCGACGAATGGATGTTGTTTAATCAAAATAACGTGAAGGAGTCCACACTTGCAAAATATTCAGCCGCACTAAAAAATCATATTAAGCCGTTTTTCGGAGGTTATTATCCCGAAATGATCACAACAGAGCTGACGGCGGAGTTTGTAAATCAATTAATTGAAGTCAAGAGCTTATCGGCAAAAACCGCAAATGATTTGACGGTAATGCTGAAATCGATTTTGAAATATACAGCAAAAGTCAGAGGAAATGCAGACTTGATCGCGGTAGCAACACCGAAATATACGGCAAAGGAAATCCGCGTTTTGACGCAGGAGGAGCAGCAGCGGATCATTGATTATCTGGCGGCAGGTATGGATGCTCCGAAATTCGGCGTACTGTTCGCGCTTATGACAGGATTGCGGATCGGCGAGGTCTGCGCTATTTCTCTAACAGAAAAAACCGTTACGGTTCGGGAAACAGTGCAGCGAATCAAGAATCTGGATAATGACGGAGCAAAAACAAAAATAGTGTTTACAAAACCGAAAAGCAGCACTTCCGCGCGGGTGGTGCCTTTGACGAATACGGCATATAAATTGTGCAGGGCAAGAGTCGGCAAATGTGCTTCGAACGCATTCCTTTTGACAGGGAGCGAAAATAAATATTTAGAGCCGCGCACAATGCAATATTACATCAAAAAATACAGCAGGGCGTGCGGCATAGAGGACATGCACTTCCATGTGCTGCGCCACACCTTCGCAACACGGTGCGTCGAGGTCGGCTTTGAAATCAAGTCGCTCAGCGAGGTGCTGGGGCACTCCACGCCGAGAATAACACTGGAGCGCTACGTTCACTCGTCGCTCGAATTCAAAAGACAAAATATGTCAAAGCTGGAAGCAATAGGACTATAGCTTCCGGTTTTTTGCGCCGTCAAAATCCCCGTCATAAAATGTAAGAAACGGCATGAATACTGATAAAACGGGCTTGTTTGTCATATAGGGGAATACTCTGCG
>CAZVSQ010000197.1:0-3246 GCA_964629925.1 uncultured Ruminococcus sp. | reverse complement strand
AACCAAAGACAATCGTGCTTGCCATAGCGTCACTTATTATTGTCGGGCTGCTGATTTATGTCGGTATTTCCGGCGGCGCTCTGGGTAAAGTAAAGTGCCTTGACTGCGACGGCACGGGCGTTACATCTCACGCGGAATGCAGCCTGTGCAGCGTACACGAGGACGAAGAAAAACCGATAACCTGCCCCGAATGCAAGGGTGCTAAAACCGTTGACGGCGAGGATTGCGGCACCTGCGGCGGAGAAGGCGAGGTAACCCCCCACTACGTCACCTGCCCCGACTGCAACGGAACATCGGCAATTGACAGTAAGGACTGCAAAACCTGCGGTAAAACAGGCGAGGTTTTATGCCCCAATTGTAAAGGCAGCGGCGTACTGCTTTCAGCTCCCTGCTCGGAGTGCGGCGGAGAGGGCGAGGTTCAGGGCTCCCCTTGGGCTCTGCTTCCGCCGATTATCGCTATCGGTCTTGCGCTTATCACAAAAGAGGTTTACTCCTCACTGTTCATTGGTATTATCGCCGGCGGACTCATGTATTCAAACTTTAACGTGCTTAAAACCGTTGACGCGGTTACAAACGACGGTATGATAAGCGCAGTAACGGCTACAGCGGGCATATTTATATTCCTTATCGAGCTCGGTATAATCGTAGCCCTTGTAAACAAATCGGGCGCTTCCGCTGCTTTCGGAAAATGGGCGGCTCAGCACATCAAAACAAGAACAGGCGCAATGCTTGCCACCTTTGTGCTCGGCGTTTTGATTTTCATTGACGACTATTTCAACTGCCTTACAGTCGGCTCAGTTATGCGCCCCGTCACCGACGGTCACAAGGTATCGCGCTCAAAGCTCGCGTATCTTATCGACGCAACGGCGGCTCCCGTGTGCATGATCGCTCCCATCTCCTCTTGGGCTGCGGCTGTAGCGGCTTACGCCGAGGACGGTCAGGGAATCAACCTGTTTATCACCGCTATTCCGTTCAACTTCTACTCGCTGCTTACATTCGTATTCATCATCGCTTTGTGCGTAATGAACTTTGACTACGGTTCAATGGCTCTGCATGAGTACAACGCAATGTACAAAAACGACCTTTACACCTCAGGCGAAAGAGTTGACACCGAAGAAGAAGCTCCCAATCCCAGAGGCAGAGTATTTGACCTGCTGCTTCCCGTTATTATTCTTATCGGCATTTCGGTTTTCGCGCTTGTTTACAACGGCGGAATCCTCGACGGCGTTCCGTTCATCACGGCGTTCTCCGATACCGACGCGACAGTCGGCTTGCCTTGGGGCGGTCTGATCGCTCTTATCTTTACTATTATCTACCTCAACCTCAGAAAGATCGTTACCTTCAAAGAGGCTATGGAAGCCGTGCCTAAGGGCTTCTTCGCAATGGTTCCGGCTATTCTTATACTCACCTTCGCCACCGCGCTCAAGAATATGACCGGCCTGCTCGGAGCGAAGTATTATGTGGCGGTTCTTATGAACGACGCCGCAGGCTCGCTGCAGAACTTCCTGCCCGCTATCATCTTTGTTGTTGCCTGTGTTCTGGCGTTTGCTACGGGAACATCATGGGGCACCTTCGGTATTCTTATTCCGATCGTTATTACTCTGTTTGACCAGAACCCCGACTCGACGATCAAAATCATTTCCATCTCGGCTTGTCTTGCGGGCGCTGTTTGCGGCGACCACTGCTCCCCTATCTCGGATACAACAATCATGTCCTCGGCGGGTGCTCAGTGCAACCACATAAATCACGTTCAGACGCAGATACCTTACGCGCTGACAGTTGCGGGAATCTCGTTTGTAACATACATTATCGCGGGATTCGTTCAGCAATGGTACATTGCGCTGCCGATAGGTATCGCGCTTACGATCGGCACTCTGATCATAATTAAATTCACTCGCAAAAACGAACACCTTGAAAAGATGTACGAACCGACCGAAGAAAGTAAATAGTATTGATAGACCGCACTGCCGGCAAACGCTGACAGTGCGGTTTGTTGAGGACATATTATGACAATGCAACAGCTTATCCCACAAAAATACAGATTTTTGAGCGGAAGTATGATAAAGCTTATTGCCATGCTGACAATGCTTATCGATCACACGGCAAGTTTCACAATACCCAGAAGCTATGTGCTTTTTACGATCGGCGGTCACAATATAATGCTTTACAGCGTTATGCGCATGATAGGAAGAATAGCCTTTCCGCTGTTCGCTTTTTTGCTTGTTGAAGGTTTTATCCACACGCGTAATCGGGTACGTTACGGCGCAAGCCTTATAATCTGCGCGTTTATTTCCGAAATTCCGTGGGATTTGGTTCACAGCGGAAAAATGTTCAACTCCGATAATAATGTATTTTTTACACTGGCGCTGGGATATTTGGGAATTTGTGCTGTTGAGCATCTTAAAAGCCACCCGTTTTTTCAGTTATTTGCTTTGCTTGCGTTAGCGGCTGTTACTTTACTTCTAAAGCCGGATTACTCAATAAGAGGCTACATTTTCATAATTCTGCTTTACGCGCTCAGAGAGCACGAGGTTCTTCGCATATTGCCCTCATTTATTCTAAATCTTTTTATTTACGCAATTCCGGCGTTTGTTCCGATCTCATTCTACAACGGAAAACGAGGATTTATAAAGGGATCGGTGCTTAAATACGCATTTTACGCGTTTTATCCGATCCATCTGCTTGTGTTTTACTTTATAAGACTTGCAAACGGGTACTTTTAAAACATTTTGCCCTCATATGCTTTATGCGGAAGCGCGTTGAAATCGTAGGTTTCAAGCTCGTCAAGCGTGATATTTGCGCACGCGCTTTCGTGAACCATAAGATTTGACGATTCGCCGACGACATGCACCGCGACAACGGGCTTGCCCGTACCGCAGGCGTATCCCGCCTCCCAAGCGGTGCCGCTGTCGCTGTATGCGCCGTGATAGAGCATAACCACAATATCAGCCCAATCGATGTATTTGCGGTCATTCAGAAAAGTTTCGCGCGACCACTGAGCCATGCCGACAACATCCTTGTCGCGCACCTCGTGCAGCCTGGGGCTGAAAATCTCAAAGCCGCGCGACAGCAAAAGCTCTTCGGCACGCTTAACGCATGAGAGCTCATAATGATTGAAAAACGGACGTGCAAGATATATTTTCACGGGCTTAACCTTCATTTCTTAACAAGTATAAAAAACAAACCCCCTCAACTGAGGGGGCGTTTCTGGAGGCGACAGGCGGATTTGAACCGCCGCATCAGAGT
>CAZVSQ010000196.1:0-3254 GCA_964629925.1 uncultured Ruminococcus sp. | reverse complement strand
GGTGCGAATAGTTTAAATTCGGATGTAAAGTCTGGAAATTTGGATCAGTGGCTTCGTAAATGCCTTTTGTTTACCTGTCTTGAAATGCAAAATCACATGAGAACATTTACGGGAAGCGACGGTCGCTTCTATAGAAATGAATTATGTCTTGATACCACAAACGGCGATACACTGGCTTCTGTTGATTTGTCAAAGCTGAATGCAGACGAGACAGAAAAGCAACTGCTGGCACAGTGGAGTAATCTGCTTGCAGAGGCAAAAAAGACGGCTGAGTATGATCCGTCTTTAACATACGGCGTATATCAGATTTTTGCAGAAATTGATACCAGTTATAAAGATGAGGACGGAAATACTGTTTGGAATAATATCGAGGTCCATTCTGCCCTTCAGACTTTGAAATCTTTGGTAAAGGACTATTACAACAAAGAGATCGTTCCTACGCTGTTTGAGTACGAGTTTTTAAAATAAAACGTTTTTCAAATTCTCTCAATCACAGAGCCTTGTGCTACAGGTACACAAATGTACCGATAGCACAAGGCTCTTTTTCTTTTACCCGTCGCCCTATCATTGTTCTCAAGTCTTATATATTATCTGTGAGAACACAGAGAAAGGAGATGTAATATGCCGAGACTAAGCACCTATACAGTTGAGGAGCTGTCAGTGAAATTCGCTTTCAATGTGCCGGAGCATTGCAGTCTGAGCCTTTTTTCGGTGTTTTGCAACCCGATGCCGTTGTGTATGGGCTCAAATTCTTCTTTATCCTTTGAAGGCGAGCCGCTGTCCGTAACGCGAATGATGACATTGCCGTTTTCTTCATGTGTACTGATGGTGATTGTCCCGCCGTGTTTGCTGATACCGTGACTGACCGCATTCTCAATGATTGGTTCAAGCACAAGCGTCGGAAGTTTAAAGTCCGTGACCGAAAATTCCTTTATAAGCTCGATTTTTCCTCCGTATCCCATTTGTATGACTTGCAGATAAGCGTTGATGTTGTCTATTTCGCTTTCAAAGGATACCAGCTCGTCGCTTTGTATCGCACCGATATGCGACTTTAAATATTTGGAAAATTCATCAATACACACGACCGCCTTTTTGCTGTCGCGCTTTGCGAGAGAGCGAATCGTACTCAGAGAATTGTAGATAAAATGCGGCTGTATCTGGCTGCGGAGTAAATCGAGCTCGTTTTTAGCGAGCGTCAGCTCCTTTTCGGCGACTGTTTCGCGTATTTTCTGCTGGTATATCGTCGACAGATAGATATAATATGTCAGCGTTCCCATCGCCGTAACGGTCGTTGTGTAGCCGGTCATGATATTGAAATATTCCAAAACGGCGACAACGAGCGACAAGAGAACAATTGCCAGAATGATTACGCTGCATTTCCTGTTCTTCTTCGAAAAATAGATAACGGAAAAAGCAAGTAATATGAAGAGATACACGATAAGTACAAGGTATATCGTCAGGTTGAACGGAGCGATACCTACCCACGCGTTATCACTCGTGAAGTAAAAAGCCAGCGGACGTCCGAAAAGCGTCGGCAAATATATCAGGGCATTGACGACAGAAGGAACGATAATCGGAATGCGGAGTCTTTTATCAGGACATATAATCAGCAGCTCTATCAATATAATAACAGGTCGCAGAATGTACGAGAAAACGCAAAGCGCCGTATGAAGCCGCACGAGCTGTTCGGGCGAACACGGAAAAGAATAATTTGTAAGCCCAGCCGCCATATCATTTAAATAATCCAGCACAGCGGTAATCAATATCAGAATAACCGCTACCCTCGCAAGAGAAACAGCGGGTATCTTCAAATCTTTATTGACATACATGATGACGCACATCACGGCAACAATCATCAATACAGTAAAATTTGATATAATAAAATCAAGTATCATAAATGCCTTCCCGCAAATCTGTAAATAATTATTGTCATTATAACATAAGAATCTCATTTTGTCATTCACCGCAGCGGTTATTTAATGACTTTTCCAAAAAATGCGCCGCATACAGGTTATCGCTCCCATATGCGGCACGCGTTATTAATGACCGTTCATAATCGGTAATTCATCATCTTCGTAATCAATTCCGCTTGTCATGATAACGTCCTCGGTTTGAAATTTGAAGATATCTATTTCCGTGCGCTCATACTTTTCTTTTTTTATATTCAAGCCTCCGGTCAGTTAAAATAGTCGTTTGCTGCCTGTGAATACAGGTACAGCACCTTGATAACATTTTGCAGATTGGCGTCGCTTGTGCCGCCGTTCAGCGCGTTACAGCAAGCGGAGCCGCTCGTTTCAAATCATCTCTTTCATTCGCGTGCGCAAGCAGATAATCGGCGTATTCCTTGACAGAATAGCTGTAGACAACGCCCGATTCATTGCCGTCAATGATTATTCCTTAGGAGTAATATCTATCAAATTAGTACCGTCAGACTGCTTTGCCTCTACCTTATATTCATACACTTTATCGCCGTCGGTAACGGTCAGCCCGGTGGCGCCGTATTTTGTCATATGCACATGAACATATCCGCCGGCGGCGTCAACGATTTCCGCCTCTCCGTAGGAGCTGTCCGCAAGCGAGATAACGGCTGAATCCGAAAAGCTCGGTTCGTCCGGCAGGGGCATATTGACATTTATGTCTACGCTGGAAACAAAGAGACAAACAGCGATTGTAACAACCGCCGCGCCCAGTCCCGCGAGCTTCAGCCACAGCTTATCGGTAAAGGTATATACATAAATGATGATCTGAGCATAGCAAAAGAGCGCGGACAAAATATACTTCGGAAAGCTGTTGATTGCCGTCTGTAAAAAGCCTGTACCGAATATTGCCATAAAAACTATAACCGGTAAAAGAATCAGCAGACTCAGCCAATTATGCTTTTTCAGATACCAGCCGACAAACGCCATAGGAAAGGTCAGGATCGTCCAGAGGATCCAGAACCGGTAGTACATAAAGATCCCCCACCCTCCCTCATAAAAGGGAACTTGGAAGAGATAGATTAGCGGCTGGCTTACTAAAAAGAACACGAAAGTTTTGAGCGCAGCCTCAAGCGGCTTTTTGCAGTTCACCATGATAATGATCGCGAGGAAAAACCATGCTTCCATTGTCGCGCCCATATTGATAAAGGACGTATTCGCAAAGATCGGCACAACAAGGAATACGGTCGTCACAATCGCGGACGCGACCGCCATTATCAATACCTTTATCCAGCTCATATTGATACCGCCGTAGACCTTGTCGGCAAACCGTCTGAG
>CAZVSQ010000195.1:0-3269 GCA_964629925.1 uncultured Ruminococcus sp. | reverse complement strand
TATTTTAGATGAATAAAGAACGTGCGGCTGCTTTAAAGTCCGAGGATCTCCTTGGCTGATTTTACAAGAGCGTCGCAAACATCAAGCGCATCCTCACGTGTCTTGCCTACAGCGGTTACATACAGCTTGATTTTCGGCTCGGTGCCGCTTGGACGGATAATAACCGCGTTGTCGTTTTCAAGGTTAAGCGCAATAACGTTTGATGTGGGAAGCGTGATATCCTCAACCGTACCTGTCAACAGGTCGGTTTCTTTCTTAAGCTGGTAATCGCTGACCTTAACGACCTTGTAACCTGCGACTTCTTCCGGAAGATCATTTCTTACCGATGACATCATATCTGCCATTTTCTGCATACCGGTTTCGCCCTCAAATTCAAAAGCAAAGGTCTGATTGATGTAATAGCGAAATTCCTTGTAAAGTCCGTCAATTACCTGTGCAAGAGATTTGCCCTGCTTTTTATAGAATGCTGCCATTTCGGCAATAAGCATAGAGGCTACAACAGCGTCTTTATCTCTTACATAAGTGCCCGCAAGATATCCGTAGCTTTCCTCAAAGCCGAATAAATAACGGTTTTCTTCGCCCTTTTGCTCAAGGCCGAGGATGATTTCGCCGATGTACTTGAATCCGGTCAAAACGTTTTTAAGCTCACAGCCGTATTTTTCACAGAGTTTATTTATAAGCTTGGTGGTAACTATAGTCTTTACTACAACCGGATTTTCGGGAAGAGCACCGTTTTCTTTCTTGCAGGACAGAATGTAGTTAGTCAGCATTACGCCGTCCTCATTGCCTGTGATCAAACGGTAAGTGCCTTCTTTTTCACCGTAGTCGCGTACAGCGATACCAACTCTGTCCGAGTCGGGATCGGTGGCAAGAAGAAGGTCGGGGTGCTCGATCTCACAGAGCTCAAGACCTTTCTGCAGCGCCTCGTTGATTTCGGGATTGGGGTAGGGGCAGGTTGTGAAATTGCCGTCGGGCAGCTCCTGCTCCTTAACGATAGCTACTTTTTCAACGCCGATGTTTTTGAGCACGCGTCTTACAAGTTTATTTCCGCATCCGTTCAAAGGAGTGTATACAACCTTAAGGTCGGCGTCCTTGCATATTCCGGGGTTGACCTGCTGCTCCATGACTTTTTCAAGATAGCTGTCATAAACGCTGTCGTCAACATATTCGATCATGCCTGACTTTACGGCGTCGTCAAAGTCGCCGACTTTGACGTCCTTAAACATGTCAAGCTTTTGGATCTCATCGTAAACCGCAGACGCGGCGTTGTCTGTCATCTGACAGCCGTCCTCGCCGTACGCCTTATAGCCGTTGTATTTAGCAGGGTTGTGGCTAGCGGTAACCATAATACCGGCTTGACACTTAAAATAGCGTACAAGATAAGACAAAACAGGGGTAGGCTGCAGCTCGCTTGTGATGTAAACCTTGATACCGTTAGCCGCAAGAACTCTGGCAGCCTCGATCATAAACAAATCAGCCTTGATCCTGCTGTCGTGCGAAATAGCTACGGCGCCCTTTCCGTATTTTGCAAGAACATAATTAGCAAGTCCCTGAGTAGCCTGACGTACAACATAGATGTTCATGCGGTTTGTTCCTGCGCCGATAACGCCTCTGAGTCCGGCGGTGCCGAACTTAAGCGCGGTATAGAATCGGTCGCGGATCGACGCGTCATCTCCTTCAATGCTTTTTAATTCCTCAATTAAATCTGTATCTTCTGTGGCGTTTTCAAGCCATTCGGTGTAAAGCTTTTTTTCATCCATCGATTTCATCCCCTTAAGAAAATTATATTAACTGTATCTGCTGAATAAGCATTTTTCTATATGCCTATTCAATTATTAATATAACATAAAACGGCAGAAAATACAAGCGTTTAATGTGTATCTTTTGCCGTTTATACAGTCTTTTTATCCTATTTTTCAAGAGCGTAGCCCATCGGGGTTTTCTGCACTGTGTAATCCATACTTTCCAGTAAACTAAGGGTTCGCTTCATGTCCCATTTGGAGTCATCCGGAATATAGATATACTTTGGTTCCTTATCGGGATTTAGTTTGTAGTATTCCAAAAGCCGGGTGATTGTGTTTGGCTTTTCGCCCGAAAGCCATGCCGAATAGGTTCCGTAGGGTTTGTCCGCGGCAAGATATATCCATGTGCGTTCACTCAAAACCAGCAGATTTCCGTCCTCACATTCCCGATAACGTGAAACGTCGTTATATAGATCGGTATATGAAACCGCATTTTCGTATGTCGTTACCAATCCTGCGGCGGGACCGTCAACGATTTCGGTGTCAAGCTCATCGGTGTTGGAGTCCCAGAAGCAATGCTGCGCCTTAGAGCTGATTTCTAAGCTTCCCTGAAGAACGATCATAACCGAAACCATTACAAAGCTCAGCCGTTTGACCCATACGGCGTAAGTTATATTGTCGGGTTTTTGGCGCATTTCTGTGATCAATTCGGCAAGAAACATAAGACCGGCAAGATTCACCGTTGTAAATGCCATCGATATTACGTTGAAGAACTGATTTGACACATAATGAATAAAGAACGAGTAAAGTATTCCGGGTACAAAAAGTCCCGCAAACAGTTCTTTGGGCTTGTTTTCACAGAGAACGTATGATGTTATCCCGATAAAAACAAGCGGGAACATTATTGAGTTATAAGTGTTTTTATGGACATAAGGAAGAAGGAGAACATAGGTGTAAATCACAATACAGGCGGTTACAAGTAAGTATACCGAGCGGTGAAGCTTCCTTTTTCGGTCGATCAGCATTACAAGCGCCATTGCGCAATAGCTGAAAATTGAATATTTAAAATGCGGCTGCATGTAGAATATTGCTTTAAAGTATTGAAACAGTTTTTTACCGAACGGAACAGATGGGTGCTCCGGATCCTCAAACATGTATTTAAGGTTATCAAAAATACCGCTTATACCTATCCTGGGAATAGTGAAAACAATAAATACTGCCGCAAGTATTCCTGATCCGAGCGTAAAGAAAAGAAACGGACGCACTCCGAACATCTCGCTTTTTATTGCAAGCTTAAGCTCTTTGTTTTTAAGCAGAAAATGAACAAATACAAGCACACCGTAAAGCGGATAAAGCAGGATCAAATACGGACAGCAAAGTACGGCGCCGGCAAAAGCAAGACCGCTGAAAACGACCTGCAGCCCTTTTTTATAGTTCGCTGTGGCAAGCAGGATCCCGGAAACAGCCACAAGTTCAAATCCCATAGAGTCATAGCTCAGAGCCATGATATTGAAAGGAGTATAAATG
>CAZVSQ010000194.1:0-3287 GCA_964629925.1 uncultured Ruminococcus sp. | reverse complement strand
TGATGATGTACTTCTGGGAGCACGGCGGCTCAAACGTAAAGGCAATAGGAAACGCGCTGCTGATTGACCCAAGCACCTTAACGCCCCTGCTCAAAAAGCTTGAGGCTAAGGGATATATAACGCGCACCCGTTCAAAGGAGGACGAGCGCAATTTGATGATAGAGCTGACCGAAAGCGGAGATGCTCTTAAGGACAAGGCGCTTGACATTCCCGCTCAGATGTGCAGATGTCTTGATTTGACCGAAGAAGAAACGGCACTTATGTATAAGATACTTTACAAGGTGCTGCAAAATGTTGAAAAGGAGAAATGATTATGGCAGTAAAAACAGTAACAGGCGAAAGCTTTAAAAACGAGGTATTACAGGCAAATCTTCCCGTATTGGTGGATTTTTATGCGGATTGGTGCGGACCGTGCAGAATGCTCAGACCTACGCTTGAGCAGATTTCGGACGAGAGGAATGACGTTATCGCAGCGGCAGTCAATATCGACGAAAACCCGGAGCTTGCCGATATGTTCGGCATTACTTCAATCCCGTGCGTGATCCTCTTTAAAAACGGCGCTGAAGCTGACAGAAGTATAGGCCTTGTGCCCAAGGAGTCGCTTGAAGCGCTTTTGGGGTAAAGCTATGACCGATATTATCATCATAGGCGCGGGCCCTGCGGGGCTTACCGCCGCGATATACGCCCGCCGTGCAGCAAAGGGCGTACTTGTGCTTGAGGCGATGAGCTACGGCGGACAGATTATAAACACGCCCCATATCGAAAACTATCCCGTTGCCGCTCACATTTCGGGCTTTGATTTCGCCACAAAGGTGTATGAGCAGGCAAAGGCGCTGGGCGCTGAATTCAAATTTGAAAAGGCTCTTGAAATCATAGATAACGGCGGCTCAAAAACCGTAATCACCGCAAAGGGCAGGTATGAGGCAAAGGCGGTAATAATCGCCACGGGCAGCCGCAGCCGAAAGCTCGGCGTCGAGGGCGAGGACAAGCTCATCGGCAGGGGCATCTCCTACTGCGCCACATGCGACGGGGCTTTCTTCCGCAATAAAACGGTCGCTGTAGCAGGCGGCGGCAACACCGCTCTGGAGGACGCGCTCTATCTTTCCGATATAGCCGAAAAGGTCTACCTTATCCACAGGCGGGACGAATTCAAAAGCTCAAAGAGCGCCCAAACGTCGAATTTGTGCTCAACAGCCGGGTAACAAAGCTCAACGCCGACAAGCGCCTGCAAAGCATTGAAGTCACCGATAAGCAGGGGAATGCAAGAACCCTTGAGGTTAGCGGATTGTTTACGGCTATAGGCAGGATCCCCGAGAATCAAAACTTTAATGATGTGATCGAGCTTGATGAAGCGGGCTATGCCGCTTCATCTGAGAATTGCCGTACAAAAACACCCGGCATATTTGTAGCCGGCGACAACCGCGCAAAGGAAGTACGTCAGCTTGTAACAGCCACAGCCGACGGCGCCGTAGCCGCAACGGAAGCGGTAAAGTATATCAATTCTTAATAGTGATTTGGCGCGTCCGAAAGGGCGCGCTTTTTTTCAAAAAAATTTACTTTTTTAAAAATTTTTAAGCTTTTTTTAATCTTTGGGTTTTATAATACAGACAAATAAAAGCCAGGGAGGCGTTAACCATGAAAGCAAAGGCAACTAAAAAGTATTTGATAATTATAGCAATTCTAACCGCCGCGGCAACGGCTTTGGCGCTGACCTCCTGCGATTCGGGCGGCAGCTCCTCAAACTCCGGCGCCTCGTCATCATCCTCTCAATCAGCTTCTCAGGATGAAACAAAGGCGGAGACGACCGCAGCCGCGAGCACCGGGGCAGCCTCGAAAAAGCTTGCGGAAAGCGATATCAAAATCAACGATACAATTGAAAACTCAGCCGACGGTGAGCACGCGATAACAGCCGACGGTGAAACAAAAACCATAAGCAATACCCTCGTTACCAAAACAGGCGAGGCAGACGGCGACGAAGCGGACTTCTACGGCGAGAACTCGGCTATCTTCGCGACAAACGGCGGCACGCTGACCTTGAGCGACATGGTGGTAAAGACCGACGGAACCCACGCAAACGCCGTGTTCAGCTACGGCGAGGGCACTACCGTGAACATCTCAAACTCATATATTGAAACGAGCGGCAACTGCTCGGGCGGACTTATGACAACGGGCGGCGGCACCATGAACGCCGAGAACCTTACGATCACCACCTCGGGCAACTCGTCGGCGGCTATCCGAAGCGACAGGGGAGGCGGCACCGTAACCGTCACAGGCGGCGACTATACCACAAGCGGCAAGGGCTCACCCGTGATCTACTCAACGGCTGACATCACCGTGAACGACGCCACAATGACTTCGACCGCTTCTCAGGGCGTAGTGGTCGAGGGCAAAAACTCGGTAACGCTCAACAACGTAAACCTCACAGCCGACAACAACACCAAAAACAGCGACAAGTCAAGCTACTATCAGGCGGTGATGATCTACCAGTCTATGTCGGGCGACGCGGCTCAGGGCAAGTCAAGCTTCACCATGAACGCCGGCACGCTTACAAACAAAAACGGCGACGTATTCTTTGTAAACAACACCGCAACCGACATCAACCTCAGTAACGCGTCGATCACCAACAACGGCGACGGTATCTTCCTCAGAGCGGCGGCGGCAGGCTGGGGCAGCGAGGGCAGCAACGGCGGTCAGGTAACGCTCAACGCTACAAAGCAGACCATCAACGGCGACATGGTAGTTGACAGCGTTTCAAACCTGAACCTCTATCTAAAGAGCGGCTCAGCCTTTACGGGAGCCATCAACTCCGACGGTCAGGCCGGCGAGGTGTATGTTGAGATCGAGGACGGCTCAACATGGACGCTCACGGGCGACAGCTATATCACAAGCCTTACCTGCGGCACGGGCGCGATAAAGCTCAACGGTCACAATCTGTATGTAAACGGCAAGGAGTACACCGAGGGCACAGCCTCAACCGGAACCGCTGTCGAAGTCAAGTCAACAGGCGGCAGCGGAATGCCCGACAGCCCGCCCGACGGCAAGCCCGGAGAAAACGGCGGCAGCGGCGGAACTCCGCCCGCAAAACCCGGCGAGAACTAACACTAAAAGAATATACAGACTTTTTCAGAGCGGGGCAAGCGCCTCGCTCTTTTGGCGCACGAAAAAGGAGCAGGATAGCTTCAGCTCCTTAAAAACGCATTATTTATAGGATTGTATCGCGCTCAAAGGTCATATAGAGCCGATTCTGATCACTTGTTGCAAACGTAGATTTTACAGTCCAGCAAAAA
>CAZVSQ010000193.1:3058-3292 GCA_964629925.1 uncultured Ruminococcus sp. | reverse complement strand
TCGAAAACGGCGAGGCGGTCGGCATAAGGTGCGAAAATCAAACGTACTATGCCGACAGCGTAATTATCTGCTGCGGCGGAATGAGCTATCCGCTTACGGGCTCAACAGGCGACGGCTACACGCTTGCGCGTCAGGCAGGACATACCATCATAGACCCCAAGCCCTCGCTTGTTCCGATTGAGAGCCCCGACCCCGAGTGCAAGTCGATGCAGGGGTTGTCGCTTAAAAACGTCG